>NZ_JAKRKC020000011.1 GCF_022664455.2 Actinomadura luzonensis | reverse complement strand
GGCTGGTCGGGGTCGAGGTGCTGCTTGACCTTGGGGTGGCCGAGGATGCCGTCCGGGTCGCGTACGTCGGCCTCGATGTAGACGGTGTTCGGGTCACCGACGATGACGGCTTCGGCTTCGGGGAGCACGCTGTCGTCGTTGTCGGCGTAGACGACCTTGGCGTCGGGGTTGACGGCCTGGGCGACCTCGTGGACGTTCTCCTGGGTGGGCAGGCCGGAGCCGATGTCGAGGAAGTTCCTGACGCCCTGCTGGGAGATGTGGCGCACGGACTCGATCAGGAATCGGCGGGCGGCCCGCGCGATTTTGACGACGTCGGGGTCGTAGGCGAATCCGGCTTCGGCGGCCGCGCGGTCGACGGGGTAGTTGTGGGTGCCGCCCAGCATGTAGTCGTACATGCGGGCGGGGCTGACGGTGTTGGGTCCTGTCTGGCGGCTGTGGTCGGGCACGTGGGGGCTCCTTGCGGGGGTGGTGCTCGGCTGTTTCAGCAGGAGTCCGCGATCTTAGTGCGGTTTCTGCGGGTAGGCGAGGCCCGCCGCGGGGTCGACTGGACCGGGTGTAGGCGAGAGCCGGAGAGAACGTCGCCCGGAGGGGTGCGGGGCTGGGAGCGTCTGAGAGCCGCGTGGGGCGAGCGGAGGTCCGCAGCGTCCCCGTCACCCCAGGGAGGCGGAGTTCGTCCAGCAGCGGCCGCTACAGGCCGCCCGTTTCCGGGCCGGAGGTCGAGGCGCGACCCTGACATTCTTTCTTTCCATCTATCCATCTATTTTTCTTTCTTTCTATTCATCTATCTTTTCATCTTTGCTTCTAATCTTCCGTCCGTTGGGCTGGAACATCTCGTGATCAGAGGGGCCACGGTGGTAGAACGGGCGCATGAATCAGCCCGCGTTGGACGAGCAGGAACCCGTAAAGGGGCCGAAGTGCAAGTGGCCGGGCTGCTCACGCCCGCCCGCGACCGGCGAAGCGACAGGGTCGGGCCGGCGCAAGGAATACTGCGAGCAGCCCGACCCGGGCAAGCCTGCGCCGGGCGAGACACGGCCCATCCACAACGCCCGCAACTTCTACGCCTACAAGAACGCCGGCCGAATCCAGGCCGCCGAGCCCGTCCCGGAGGAGGTGCCCGGCCGGCCCGTGGCCACGTCGCGGGTGCGCGCCCGCGGCCTGGTGGACGGCGCCCGGTTCGCAGCCGAGAACGCCGTGGCGTCGATGAGGAACGCGGCCGCGGAGTTCGAGGCCGTCGTGGAGAGCCTGCGCAACCTCGGTGACCCGGCGGCGGTCGAGGCGGAGCTGGAGACGATCGCCGCGGACGCGGAGCGGCAGATCGCCGAGGCCAAGCAGGAAGCGGGCGAGGCCGACCGTGCGCGACTGGCGGCCGAGCGCGGCCGGTCGGAGGCGGAGGAGGACCGCGACCTCGCCCGGGAGGCAGCAGACGAGGCGCTTGCCGCGGCTGAGCGGGCCGAGCTCGACGCCGCGCAGGTGCGCGAGGAGATCGCCCGGGTGCGGGAGGAGACGCTGCGCGAGGTCGAGGCGGCGCGTTGCCGTCATGCGGCCACCGCGGCCACCTTGGAGGACCTGTGACCATGACACCCGATCAGGAGGTGCCGGCAGGATGAGCGCCGAGCTGGTGCCCGCCGAACCGGCGGCGGGCGGCGAGCTCGCCGCCGCGGCGGTGCCGCTCCCCCGTGAGAAGAACCCGTACTGGGTGTACCTGGACAGCCTGCGCTCGCCGAGCTCCAGGCGCAGCATGCGCGGCAACCTGGACCGGCTCGCCCGCATCCTCGCCGACGTCGACCCGGACGCCCCGGGCGCGGCCGCCATCACCGGCGCGGCCGTGCCGTGGCATCTCCTGCAGTACGCGCACACGATGCGGCTGCGGGCGCTCCTGCTGGCCAAGCAGGAACGGCGGGAGTGGTCGGCCGCGTACGTCAACCACCACCTGGTGGCGCTGCGGCGGGTGCTGCAGGAGGCGTTCCGGCTCGGGCTCATGAGAGCGGAGGACTACCAGCGGGCGCGGGACATCCACCAGGTGAAGGTGACCAGGTTGCCCGCCGGGGCGCACGTCCCGGACGACGACCTGGCCGCGACGCTCGCGGCCTGCGAGGAGGATGAGACGCCGATGGGGCGGCGCGACGCCGCGCTGCTCGCCGTGCTCTACTCCACCGGATGCCGGAGGGAGGAGATCGCCGACATGACGCTGGCCGACTACGACCCGGGCGAGGGGTCGATCCGCGTGGTCGGCAAGGGCGACAAGCAGCGCCTGGTGTACCTGGAGGCGAACAGCCAGGAGCTGCTGGAGACGTGGATCGGCGTGCGCGGCCGCCAGCCGGGGCCGCTGTTCTACGGCTACTTCAAGGGCGGCAGACGGGTGCGGATGCGGGGCGGCAGGCCGGCCCACCTGACCGGGCAGGCCATCGCGAACGCGCTGACCCGGCGGCAGGCCGAGGCCGGGGCGGTGCGGCGCACCCCGCACGACTTCCGGCGCACGTTCGCCGGCAACCTACTGGACGAGGGGGTTGACCTGGCCACCGCGCAGGAGTTGATGGGGCATGCCTCCCCCGTCACCACGGCGCGGTATGACCGGCGGCCGGAGCGAACGCGCAAGGACGCGGTGCGGCGGCTGCGGATGCCGGCGCCGCGCAAGCTGAGCGGCTGAGCCTCCGCCGGGGCGGGGTGCTCGCCGAGCCCCGCCCCGGCCCTGGGCACGCGGGTTACTGCTTGTGGGCGACGGCGGCCATGACCCGCATCGAGTAGCGGGGCTCCTCGACGGCGTGGCCGGGCCTCCAGGACGCGACGTCGACCAGGCCCGGCGGGATGACCTCCCACTGGGGGTGGGTGACGAACCGCTCGATGTCCTCGATGGTGCGGTAGGTGACGGGGACGCGGAGCTTCTCCGCGTTCATCCAGTCCACGATCTTCTTCAGGCCGGGGTCGATGTCGGTGATCGAGGCGTGGGCGAACACGAGGTAGGAGCCGGCTGGGGCGGCGTCCATGAGCTGGTGGACGACGCCGTACGGGTTCTCATGGTCCTGGACGAAATGCAGGACGCTGCACAGGACGATCCCCCAT
>NZ_JAKRKC020000010.1 GCF_022664455.2 Actinomadura luzonensis | reverse complement strand
TGCTGCGGGCCGTGCGCGGACGCGGCCAAGCACGTCCACGAGATTGCCGAGCACGCGCCGGGCTGTGACGAGCGGTGGGCGGAGCGGCGGCCGCGGGTGGAGCGGGCCCTCGCGGACGGCTCCTGGTAACGGTCCGTGTCCGGGGGTGGCGGGATTCCCGGGGCGGGCAACCACACAGTGTGATTGCCCGCCCCGGGTGGTGGAACGCAGCGGCCGCGGGGGCGTCCGGTTGGTGACACTTCCGTCGTATGCGCCACATGCACCACTTCGTCTTGGGTCGAATGGACGATGTGACACCACGGCGAGCCCGTCTCTACCGGGCCCTCTTCTGGTCGACCAGCGTGATCGTCATCACCGTCATCGCCACCGCGACCCTCCAACTCCTCGCCCCGGACCCGCCAGAACAGTGGGCGCCCATCCTCGATTGGCTACCCGACTACCTGGTGCCCGAATACTCCACAGCGGACCTCCCGCCTGTGGTCCTCACGATCCTCGCGGCCGCTGCCGTCCTCGTCGGCATCAGCCGGTGGATCGTGGGCAAGCTCCGGCACCGCGCACGCCGGCTGCCGCCTCTCACCCCAGAGGAGATCGAGTCCCTCTCGCCCAAGGAGCACTTCGACGCGGTCATCGCCGAACGCGGGACGCGCCTCCAGCGGACAAGCACCTGGGGTGTCGTCTTCGGGTTGTTGTTCACCGCGGGCAGCTTGGTCTACACCGCCAGGTCACTGGAGACCTCGCAGGAAGGGCAGATCACCGACCGGTACACCAAGGCGGTGGAACAGCTCAGCTCCAAAACGATCGATGTCCGGCTGGGCGCGATTTACGCGCTGCAACGCCTCGCGCAGGACTCCGAACGCGACCGTAGAACGATCGTCAACGTCATGGCCGCGTACGTGCGGGAGCACGACCCCAAGCCGAAGGCCAAGCGCCCCCTACGTCCAAAGACTGACGTGCAGGCGGCCTTGACCGTGCTTGGCACTGTCTACTTGAGGCCGGGCGAAGCGCTCACCGCCAGGAACGCTTGCTACTGCGATCTGGCGGAAGTCCGTATTCCGCATGCGGATCTATACGGACTGAACTTCCGCCAGGCAGACCTGCGCGAGGCGGACCTGAGCAGGGTGGACCTGCGCTGGGCGGGCCTGAGCGGGGCGGACCTGCGCGAGGCGTTCCTGAGCAGGGCGGGCCTGCGCAGGGCGGACCTGAGCGAGGCGGACCTGCGCAGGGCGGTCCTGCGCGGGGCTGACCTGAGCGGGGCGGGCCTGCGCGGGGCTGACCTGAGCGAGGCGGACCTGCGCTTGGCGGTCCTGCGCGGGGCGGTCCTGAGCGGGACGATCCTGCGCGGGGCTGACCTGAGCGAGGCGGACCTGCGCGGGGCTGACCTGAGCGAGGCGGACCTGCGCGGGACGATCCTGCGCGGGACGATCCTGCGCGAGGCGAACCTGAACGGGGCGGACCTGAGCGGCGCGAACCTGAGTAAGGCGGACCTGAGCGAGGAGGACCTGAGCGGCGCGAAGACGGATGACAAGACCCAGCTTCCCCCCGGTGTGCATGTGACGTAAGCGGCGGTTTCCGTCAGCATGCCGGGCATGGCCGCCGCAATGTACGACCTGGTGATCGAGCAGGGCACCGACTACGAACGCACGTTCACCCTCACCCAGCAGACCACCGGCAGGCCGCCGCTCGACCTCACCGGCAGCACGCTCCGAGCGCAGATCCGGCCCAACAAGGGCTTTGCCGCAGGACGACCGGCCGAGCCCGTTCACCCGCGACGAGCAGCCGTTCGAGTCGTGGGAGGAGCTGCGGGACAACGCCGACCAGTTCGACGACGACCTGAACGTGGTCATCTGGTGGGACTGGTACCCGCCCAGCGACGGCAGCCCCACGGACACGCTGATCCTGTACGTGGCCATGGGCGGCCAAGAGCGCGTCTACCCGTGGAGCGCGCCCGTCACCCGCGGCCAGGAGCCCGAGATCCGGGCGTGGCTGCAACACCGTCTGCGCCGCCTGCTCGGCTACTGGCAGATCATCCCAATCCCGCAGGAAGGACCCGCATGACGCCCGCAGAGGCAGCCGCCCGGCTCGGCATCCCCACCGACGACTATCTCGCGTTCGAGCTGCTGGTGGACCGGATGCGCACGCCGAACGCGGAACAGGAGGAACTGGCCCGGCTGCGTGGCGCGCTGGAGCGCGTCAACGAGGAACTACGCAAGGCGGGGATCGAGTACCCGCTCGGCGCGGCCGGGGTGCGGGACCTGCGCGGGTTCGTGGCACGGGCGGAAGCCCTGGCGCAAGACCAGCTCGACACGTTGGAGGCGAAAGCGGCCGTGGCCACCCAGGAGCAGGCCGCGATCAACCAGGCGCTACAGGCGGCCGGTGTCGGCTTCCCCGGCCTGGAGGGCGTGCAGGCGCTGGCCGGCCTGTACAGCGACGCGCTCGCCCGCTACGCACACGTGATGGAGGGACGATGACCACCCGCGCAGACGCGCGCGCCCAGCTCGCCAAGCAGGTCGAACGGCTGGAGGCCGCGTACGAGACCGCCTGCGAAAGGCTGGTCGAGGACACCATCCTCAGGCGCCGACCGCGTACGGCTCCGGAGGAAGAACGCGATAGCGGCGGCCGGTTCGTGCTGCTCGATGCGCTGACCGCGCTCGTCAACGCCCGCGCGGTGCTCGCCCAGCAGCCGCAGGAGTCTGGAGACGGCGGACGATGATCGACCCGATCATGCATGACCTGACCCAGCGCCGCCATGACCTTGGGCTCACTCAGGAAGAGGTGGCTCACCGGATAGGTGTTGATCGCGTCACCGTCGCCCGTTGGGAGAACGGCAAGTACAGTCCACGTCTTTCCGACCTGCGCCGATACGCGTTCACGCTCCGCGCTGGCCTGGAACTCAAGGCGGATCAGGTGGTAGACCGACAAGGGGAGAGCATGGTTGAGGGAACGTCGGTGAACGAGGAAGCGGCCCGGGTCGTGGCGGAAGACGCGGCCCGTAACCAGCGGGTGCTGCTCAGGCTGTACGGGGTGGTGCTCGACGGGCACCGCTTCCGGGCGTGCCGTAAGCCGGACTGCGGCCGGGTGGTGCCGGAGGGGGCGGAGCAC
>NZ_JAKRKC020000009.1 GCF_022664455.2 Actinomadura luzonensis | reverse complement strand
GACAAGACCGAGATCCCCGTCCAGGACGAGGAGAACCCTCCCCCGCCCCCGTCGATCATGCCGGACTCGACCGCGCCGTCCGCGATGCCGAACGAGCTCAAACACGTCGCGGTGCTCACGGCGGAGCAGATCCGGGCGGGCCTGGACATCATCGCCGAGGTGAAGGGATGGTCATGATGAAGGTGATAGGGCGGCTGGCCAGCCGCCGGCGCACGGTCGGCCGGCTGGCCGCGCAGCTCGACCAGGCCCGCCTGGAGGCGCAGGACGCCCGCGCGGTCGCCGAGAGAGCGGAGGAGACCGTGCGGGCGGCGCTGGCCGAGCGGGACGCCGCCTACGAGAACGTGCGCCGGCTCACGGTACGGCTGGCCGCCGTTGACGGCGACCGGCTCCGGGGCGAGAACGCCGACCTGCGCGCGGAGGTGGCGCTGCTGCGCGCGGCCCGGCCGGGCCCGACGCGGGAGGAGTACCTGCGCGAGCGGGAGACCAGCGGCCGGCTCGCCGACCAGCTCCGGCAGACCGAACTGCGGTTGCAGGCGGCGGTGGAGGAACTGGAGGCGGGCCGCGCGGCGCAGGTCAGTGTGTGACGCCGAGGTCGTCCAGCGCGGTCAGGACCCGGCGTAGCCCCTGCCCGCCGGACCGTTCAGGGATGGGCCACTCCACGGCCTGCCCGTCCGGCGAGGTGTAGACGAGCGCCCCGCCTCGCGATGGCGCGTCGAACGTGATCACGTACTTCTGGTAGCGGCCAGCGCGGATGTCCTGCTTGGCGTTGGGTTCGTTGACGCGGCCGACCCAGGGGGGTGACGCCCCGGACGCTGGGTTGACGCTCTCCCCGTCGTCGGACAGCAGCGTGAACCCGAACCCGGTGGCGGGCGGCGGCAGATGGTCCGCGCTGCCGCTGGCGGCGACTTTGACCGCGACCGCGGTGAACACCTCGTTGTTCGGCTTGCCCAGGGTCTCGTGCCCCTTGTGGTAGTAGACGCCGAGCGGGGTGATCTGTAACGGCTGCCCTCGCTCCCCCTTCCCGTCGCCGGGCTGCCCCCACTCCAGGGCGGCCGGCGGGGTTTGCGTTTCGGCGGTCGACGTCGTGCCGGCGGCTGCCGTGCCGTCGCCGGTGCGGCCGGGGGCGGTGGAACATCCGGTGATGATCAGCGCCGCTGCGGCCAGCAGCGCCAGGTAAGGCCCGCGCATGGTTCCCCCTTGGGTGGGATCGCTCCAAGTCCCCCGACCAGCAGAGAGAGCACCCTACACGCGGCCGGGGGACGTAAGCGGGCGAATCGCCTACCGTCGCGCGTTGATCACGGGGCGTCCCGGTGCTGACCGGGCGCGTGCGGATCACTTCCGAACGCAATCCAAATCAGCACGGGGGATCAGGCAGATGACTGCCACCAATTCGCGTGTCCGCGAACTCAAGCAGGCGCTGGCGACCAAGGCGAACGCGATCAACGAGGTCGCCGCCTCCTTCAAGGAGGAGGAGCCGGGCAAGTGGGTGATCGACCCGGCCCAGCACAAGAGCTACCTGGGCATGATCGACGAGGCCAACCAGATCCGCGACCTCCTCAACGCCGAAGAGAACCGCGCCGGCCTCAACGACTACCTGAACGCGCCGGCCGGTCAGCCGGTCGCCGGGGTGCTGGCCGCGCAGCAGGCAGGCCCGCAGTACAAGAGCCTGTCGGGCGCGTTCCTGGACTCCGACCTGTACAAGAAGATGCGCGAGGGCGGCTTCAACGACCCGCGCGGCATGGTCAAGTTCGATCAGGGCCTGTACGCGTTCGACGCCATGTCCACCAAGGACATCTTCACCATGTCCGGCGGTACGCACACCAGCAGGAAGCGCTCATCCGCGAGCGTGACGCCTGGCGAGGGCCGAGGGATGATCCCCGCTACGAGCGGATCGTGAGCGAGATCGCCGCCGCCGAGCAGATTCTGCAGCGGTGGCAGCGGTTCGAGTTCGGCGACCCGGGATTTCCCACCGCGCGCGAGATCAGCCAGACTGGACGCAGGCCCGGGGAGAATATCCGAGACCACACCTGGATCGGTGCTCGGGCCATGCGAGGCTCAGACTGGGAGGGGGTCAAGTGGCTCCGATGATCGTCGGCCGTGACGCTGACAAGGTCTACAACGACATGCACCGGAAGTGGGCGCTGGATCACCCTGGTGTTGACCCGGCCGAGGATGCCGAGTTTCTGCGGGCGTTCCGGCTCGCGGTCGGCCAGGACCCGGAGACGGGCCTGTACCCGCCAGCGTAGAGCAGGGAGTCGAAGCAGCAGGAGGGGGCGTGCCTTACGGCACGCCCCCTCCTTTGTTCTGGCTGCGGCTACTTACCTGCGGGGACCGCGATGGTGACCTCCTGAAAGGTGTCAACGGGAGGGATCTTGTAGGCGCCGCTGCCGCAGGACGTAAGTGGTATAACCTGCCATCCTCCCGCTCGATCACCGCATCGGGGGGAGACCGCTGTGACCGTGACCTTGCCCGTCAGGGTGGAGCTGGAACGCAAGGGGTCGGCGTCGACGTCCGGCGCGATTCTCACCGGCGACGAGGGCGTCGTGGAAGCGCTGGTATCGATCACCGGCGTGACCGACAACGTCGGGGACCTGATCGTGCCCGGCTCGTACAAGCGGACGCTCGCCGAGCGCAAGCCCAAAGGCATCTTCTCGCACGACACGAAGGTGTGGACGGCGCGCACGGAGGCCATCGAGGAGCTGCTGCCGGGCGACCCGCGCCTGCCGAAGACGACGAAGGACGGCAAGCCGTGGCCGCGCGAGGCCGGCGCGCTGTGGGTGAAGTGCCGCTTCAACCTCGCCAGTGATGACGGCCGCAACGCCTACGAGACCGTCCGCTTCTTCAGCGAAACCGACGAGTGCGAGTGGTCAATCGGCTACACGGTGCCGAAGGGCGGCGCCAAGAGCCGGGGCGGAGTCCGCTACATCACCGACCTGGACCTGTGGGAATACTCCCCCGTGCTGTTCGGCGCGGCCAGCATGTCGGCCACCCTGTCCGTGAAGGCCAACCAGCCCGCCGACGTCGACGTGCCGGAGGAGGACAGCGACGGCGGGCAGGTGGGCGACGAGTGGGACGACCTGCTCACCTCCGACCCCGGCTCTGACGACGACACCGGCGTTGACCTGGTGGGGATGGACAAGGGGGCGATGCTCGCCCTCGCGGTGCCCGCCGACGCGGCCGCCGAGCTCGCCGTCCCGGACGGCCTCGACGCCGATGATCTGCACGTGACGCTCGTCTACCTGGGCAAGAACGTCCCGGCCGAGACGTGGGCCAAGGCCGTCGACGTGGCCCGCCAGGTCGCCGCCGACCAGCATCCGCTCGCCGGGCAGGTCGGCGGGATCGGCGCGTTCCCCGAAGGGGAGGACGGCGTGCCGCTGTTCGTTCCCGTCGACGTGCCCGGCCTGGAGGTGCTGCGGCAGCGGCTCGCCGCCGCGCTGGACGCCGCCGGCGTCGAGTACAACGCCGAGCACGGCTACACGCCGCACGTCACCCTCAAGTACGTCGAGGCGGGCGAGCCGCTGCCGGATCCGGCGGTCCCGGTGCCGGTGGCGTTCGACGCGCTGGTGGCCGCCGTCGATGACGAGCCGACCGCGATCCCGTTCGGGCAGCCAGAGGGCGCGGCCGAGACGAAGGGCACGCCGCTGGTGCTGCCGCTGTCGTTCGAGGAGACCCGCGAGGAGATCCGGGCCGCCGTCGCCGGCTGGCTGGACAGGCAGGCCGTCAAGGCGCACGTGGCGGTGGAGGCGACGTTCGGCGACCAGGCCATCGTGACCGTGGTCCGCGACGATGACATCGCGCTCGCCTACCAGGTGCCGTACACGGTGAAGGCGGGCGCCGTGCAGGTCGGAGAGCCGGCCATCGTGGCGGTGGACCGGGCGGGCGAGGTGGACGAGCACGCGGCCGTCACGGCGGTGGAGGACGCCGTGCACGGGCTCAAGCAGACCGGCGGCTGGGAGACCAAGGCCGGGCGCGTGCTGTCGGATGCGAACGCCAAGAGGCTGCGGACAGCGCTCGGCATCCTGCGGGAGGTCCTCGCCGCGGCCGGGATCCCGGTCGACCAC
>NZ_JAKRKC020000008.1 GCF_022664455.2 Actinomadura luzonensis | reverse complement strand
GTAGGGCCTTTCCGCCCCAGGTGGCACATCGTTACGGCCAGGGACGCAACCCATGCTCAGATGCTCTGACCTGTGGTGACGCAGCTACTTTGTGGCTCATCGGATCGACCCGAGAGGGAGGCCATCGTACGGTCCTCGCCCCGGCCGGGAGGGTTACGTCACGGCTCGACGCGCATGTGGAGGCCCGTGCGGTTCCAGGATCATGAACTCCGGCACGCCGAGCGTCGCGTACACCTCATCCGGCAGCGACCAGTCCTCCCGGTCACCGTCAAACTTGGGTTCGAGTCCCGCAACGATCCCGAGCCACTCCCTGTAGCCCTCACGATCCTTCCGATACCGTTTCATGATCTTGTCCACGATCTCGCGTACGCCGAGCTGCGCCGCCACCTGCTCCGGGTCGGCCGGCCCGCGCACCCACCCCTCCCGCGTCCGCCCGGCCAGCCCGTGCTCGGCGAGCGTCCGCAGGCCCTCGTTCGCCGCCGTCACCCCTAGCCCGGCCAGGCCGGGCACGTCGAACGTCCGCAACGGGTCGACGCCGAGCACCTCGTACACGAACGCCGCCGAGCCGCCCAGCACCCGGAACACGGGGTGGATGCCGCCGAGCCGGCCGGGCGCCCACTGCCGCCAGGCGGCCGCCTCCGCGTACGCCTGGGGGACGATCAGCCGGTACACCGCGGCCCGTTCGCCACGGTGCGCCGCCACCCAGTCCACGAAGGGGTCCGGCTCGTCGCGCAGCAGCTTCAGCGTGCGCGCCACCGTCGTCTCGTCCAGGCAGGCCAGCAGGGCAAGGTGCCGCACCCCCCACGCGATCGTCATGCTCTTGGAGAGCTGCGCGGCCTTCAGCAACGCGAGCAGCACCCGCCGCACGGTGAGGCCCTTCTTGCCCGTCCACCGGCCCGCCCGCACCGCGGCGCATAGGGCGGAATACCATGCGCGGGACTTCCGTAGTTCCCCGATCTGCTGCTCCCGGGTAGTGGTCGGGTCTTTCACCTCGACCCACAACCCCTCAACCAAGATCCTTCTAACCCCCCCGTGTCTTCTCTCCCTTGTGTGGCTCTTGCGGCCAAAGCTCCGCTCCAGCAGCCAGACGGCCGCGTTTTCCCAATCGGTGCGCAGGGCCTTGGTCCGGGCCTGCTCGTCGCGGTACCTGCTGTAGAAGCCGGCGAGGCCCGGCCACCGGCCGGCCCGTAGATGGGCGGCGACGTCGCCGAGTTGCCACCCGCACGAGACCGCCCCGGCGATGACCGCCTGGCGGGCCTCGGAGGGGCTGCCGTACTGGCGGGAGTCGTACCGGCCCGTCTGCGCGATCTCTTCGAGGCGGGGGGACAGGCGGGGGAGCGGCCCGTCCGGGCGGGGGAGCCAGTGCTGCCCGTGCTCGTCGACGGCCAGGTCTGCCCGCGCTGGCGGCGCCGCGGCGTCGGTAACGGGGCTGTCACCAGGTACACCCGCCGCCGCGTCAGGGCCGGGGCCGGGCTGGGGGAGTTCCAGCGCCTCCAGCTCGGGGGCGAGCGCGTCCAGCAGCGCGTCCCACACCTCCGGCCCGTTCGGGTGGTCGCACACCCACAACGCATGCTCCAGCGTGGTCGTGAGCCGCCGGTAGCCGCCGCGGCGGTGCCACGACCCGGGCGGCGTGATCAACCCGTTGTGGCGGTTCTGCGCCGGCTTCGGGTCGAACGTCACATACCGGCGGGCCAGCGCCTCGGCCAGGCGCCGCATCTCCGGGTAGGTCCGCTTCACCGCCCACGGCACCAGCACGTGACGGCCGCCGGGCGGGGCGACGTCGGAGATGCAGTCGCCGCCGCACCGCGCGAGCAGCGCGATGAAGTCGGCCGTCTCCGCCTCCACCAGACCGACCGGATCAGCCGCGCCGGCGGCGGCCGCCTTGGCGACGTCGAAATCCCCGGGCAGCCACGCGGCCAGGTCGTGATGGTAGACGTGCACGGCGGCGACGTACGCCGGCAGCCGCGTGGTGAGCCGCAGCTCGTCGCGGTGCAGGTAGTCGCGGCCGTTGACGGCGAGCCGTACCCGGTCGTTCGCGGCGACGCGCGGCGCGAGCGCCGCCCAGGTCGCGGCGGCCGTCAGGACGGCATGCCCCGGTTCGGCCCCTCGTGGGGCGGGTATGGAGTTGTGCAGCACAGCTATGCCGGTTTCACCCGGTTCCGACACGCCGAATCCGGGCACGACTGGCAGAGCCGGGGGCCCATCGATTACTGTGGCTCCTAGCTTCTGGTTAACCGGCTCCAGGCATGCGAAAGCCCGCCGGGAACCGGTGGCCTCTATCGGGGGTCCTTGCGCACGTCTTCTTGGCGGTTGACACGGCGCAGGGGCCCTCGTGGCATTTCAGGACACCTCGGCGGCGTCCAGGTCACTTCTCAGCGTCTAGGCAGATCCTCCGGAAAGCACCGCGAGCGGAGCGCTACGCGGCAGTCGTCTCGATGAGTGGCAGCGTCTCCTGGCCACGTAGATGCGGCGGAGGGACCAGCAGTCCCTGGGACAAGCCGAGCAGATACTCCTTGGCCTCGTCCGCCGAGACGAACTTGTACTCCTGCCACTTACCGTGCGCCAGCGCGAACGTGAAGTCCACGTAGGAGCCGAAGTCGGCGAAGCCAAGCTTCTTCCACACCTTGCTCGCGTGGTCATACACGTCGGACCGGAAACGGACGGTGTGACGATGGCCGCCCTTCGGGGTAGGCCCCGGCTTCACAGATCCACTCATGGCGGTGACCTTACTCTGAATCAGAGTCAGGGTGGCAGATGTGTGCGCGGCGTGTCGCGGATCGTTGCCGAGAGTTGATCTCTTACCCGGACATCTTGAGCAGGGCCCGCAGCGTCTCGGCCGGCGTGACGCACCGAAAGCCGGTGTCATCATCCAGCATGTCCGCGGCGGCGTCGTTGAACAGCGACGGCATGGCTCTGCTGAAAGGGCTGGTGAACGCGCTGCCCTTCAGCTCGTACCGGCCAGGCGTCGACTGGGTGGCCAGCCACTCCCACGCGTTGCCGCACATGTCGTACACGCCGTACGGGCTCGCGCCGCTGTGGTAGCGATCGACGGGGGTGGTACGCCGTATCCCGGACTCGCGGACGTTGGCCTTAGCCGGGGTCAGCTGTGACCCCCACGGGTAGGTGTCGCCGCGCAACCCTCGCGCGGCTTTCTCCCATTGTTGGCTGGTCGGCAGGGCTTTGGCCGCCCACTCGGCGTACGCGGCGGCGTCCCGCCATGTCACGTACACCACCGGGTGATCGATCAGGTCTTCCGGTGGCGACCCTGTCCGGTTCCAGTGCTGCGGCCGGCGGTGCTTGGTCGCGGCGACGAACCGAGCGTAGTCGCCGTTCGTGGTCGGGTAGACGTCGATGTAGTACGCTGGCAGGTAGACGGGTTCGTCGTCCGGCCCGTACAAGAACACGCCCTCGTCCACCAGGGTCATGAGTTTGCCGTCGATGGGGTGACGGACCTGGTGGCCGCTCAGCACGAGAGTGGCCCCGGCCACCGTAGGCAACGCCGCGGTGTCGGGCTCCGGCTGCGCGGCTGGTACGGCGAGGTTGAGCGCTTCCGCGAACCGGATGTGCACCTCCCAGTAGCTGACGGTGTCGGTGACAGCGGGCCGGGCGGGCTCGATGGGCATGGCGGGCACCTTGGGGCGCGAGGGACAGGACCCGCGTCACGGTAGCGCGCCACCGGCGGTGATCACCGGAGAATCGGCCACCCCATGCCCAGACATGGCGTAGGGCCAGGAACGCGTAACGTTCCTGGCCCTACACTCGATCAGGCCCGGTCAGTGGCAGTCAGTGCCGGGCGCACACGGCGTGCACTTGGCGAAGTCCGCCTCCCACAGCGACCAGTCCACCTCGAAGCCGTTGCCGGCCACGACGTGCGCGGTCTTCTGGACCGACCCGTCGTACTTGAACTCGATCTCGGGGACGTGGTGCAGGAACTCGCCGTTGAAGTACTTGGCGCAGAAGTCGCGGTAGTTGCGGGTGTCGAGGATGAACCCGTGCACGGCGCGGTCGATGAGGGGACCGCAGCCGATCTCCAGGTGCTGGCCGTGCTTCTCCATGGCGGTGATGAGGTAAGCGATCGCCTGGCCGAAGCAGCGTTCGGCCATGACCGTGTCCCACGGGTGGTCGCGGACGAGGAGCTTGATCTGCCGGTCCCAGACATCGGGATCAACGAAGCTCCTGGGATCGCGCCAGCCGCCGGGCGGGGGCGCGTATCGGCCGGCGGGGGCAGTGGTGGGAGTCGTGGCGGTCATGAGGACCTCCTGGGGTGAGGACGGTCCGCCCGCGTCTGCTGCCTGTCCGGGTAGCAGGGGCGGCTCACCCTCACCGTGACTCGGTGTTGCGGGTCCGTGAAGACACCGGGGCGTTGCTTTCGGTTGCCGATTGGTTGCTTCGGGTTGCTTTCTGGCTGGCGGGGGCTTCACAGCAGCCACCTGGCAGGACCACACTGAAGGGCGACCCGACCAGGGGGCCAGCCCCGTGGACATCGCACGTGAACGTCATCCGCTGGCAGCGCTTCTGAGGAGCAGGCGCTGGACGGCTGCCGCGTTCCTGCGCCAGGTGGCCGAGCGGCACTGCGCGCTGGGCTACGGCGGGATGGCCAGCCGCAAGGAGAAGGTGTCGCGGTGGATCGCCGGCGCCGCCGTCCCCGAGATCACCACGCAGTACGCGATGGCCGCCCTGTTGGGCATCGGCCAGCGGGAGGTGGATGCCCGGGGCTGGCCCACGTGGCTGCTCGCAGCGTCCAGCGAGGACCGCGCGGTACTGGAGTCGCCATGGACGCCCGCGGGTAGCGTCACTGTATTGGGCGAAATGGGAGGGCCAGTGGACCGGCGAGGCTTTCTGATCGCATCGAGCAGCGCGCTGGCCGCCATGGTCGCGCAATGGACAACCGCCGAACCCGCTGCTGCGGCCGCTGGAGGCCGCCGCATCGGAGCCGGGGTAGCCGACCAGCTCGACACCCGGTTAGCGGCCCTGCGCCACCTGGACGACGAGATCGGTTCCGCGAGCGTGTACGACGCCGCCACCACCGAGATCCGGCTCATCCGCGCCCTGCTCACCAACACCTCCCACAGCCAGCAGGTCGGCCGGCGCTTGTACGGCGCTGCGGCCGAAGCGTGCCGTCTGGCCGGCTGGTGCGCCTACGACAGCGGACATCACGCGGACGCGGAGCGGCACTTCATCGCCGCGCTGCGTTCGGCAGCCAGCGGAGACGACGACACGACCGGCGCCCTCACCCTCGCGTTCTGGGCCAACCAGCGCTACACCACCGGCGACCCGCGGGGGGCGCTCGACCTCCTGGACGGCGCACTGGCCAACCGCCGCGTGACCTCGCCCCGGCTGCTGGCCCTGCTGCACGCTCGCCGGGCCCGCGCTCACTCGCTCCTGAAAGAGCCGGTGCAGGCGTATCGGGCGATCGAGGCGGCGTTCTCCGTGCTCGGGCACGCGCCTCCTGCCCGCGCGGACCTGGCCGCCCTGTACTGGCTCAACACGGGCGAGCTGCACCAGTTCGCCGGCAGCTCTGCCCTGTCCCTGAGCGAGCCGCGCCGCGCCCTGGAGCACTTCGACGCCGCCGTGAATGGTGAAGACGCCTACGACAGCGGTCAAGAAGTGCGAGGAGCCGCGATCTACCTCGCACGCAGGTCGGAGGCACACCTCGCGCTCGGCGACCTCGACGCCGCCGTCGAGGTCGCCGAGCAGGTCCTCCAGCTCATGGGCGGTGTCGAATCCGCGCGCGGCAGCAGCGCCCTGAACGACCTGCGATCTGGGTTGCGCGGCCACCGGCACGTGCCGCTCGTCAACACCTTCCTCAACGCCACCGCATGAGCGCCCCAGCATGGTCCCGGACCACCGCTACGTCCTCACCTACCAGCCCTGCCAGTCCGGCCGCTACCGGGCTAAAGTGGACGTAGCGGGGATGTTCGACACCGGCAAGGAGTACCGGGCAACGGACCCGAGTGGAGGGCCTGGACGAGCGTGTGGAGCGTCGGCGTATGAACCTGGAGGACCTGTTCCCGCCGAAGGGCAAGGCCCGATGCTCGGGTAGCTGTGATGGGCCCCAAAGTAGCGCTGAGTAACTGCCCTTATGTCAACCCTCCGCGTCCTCGGTCGGTCCCGCCCCGCCGCCCTCCTTCTCCCCAGAGGACGCCAGGCGCAGCGTCTGCCAGCCGTCCGCCGCCGCCTCCACCTGCCAGCACGCCGGCCACACCCGCCGCACCTCCGTGGCCGTCGGCACCACCCGCACCCCGCCCAGCTCCGCGTCCTCCAGCCCGCTCGCTCCGTCGAACCGAGCGGCGCCGGTGAAGGTCGCCTCGCCGAACCTGGCGGGGCCGGTGAAGGTCGCCTCGCCGAACCAGGCGGGGCCGGTGAAGGTCGCCTCGCCGAACCAGGCGGTGCCGGTGAAGGTCGCCTCGCCGAACACGGCGGGGCCGGTGAAGGCCGCCCCGTCGAACCGGGCGGGGCCGGTGAAGGCCGCCCCGTCGAACCGGGCGGGGCCGGTGAAGGCCGCTCCGTCGAACCGGGCGGCGTCGGTGAAGGTCGCCCCGTCGAACCGGGCGGTGCCGGAGAAGGCCGCTCCGTCGAACCGGGCGGTGCCGGTGAAGGTCGCCTCGCTGAACACGGCGGCGTCGGTGAAGGTCGCTCCGCCGAACCGGGCGGTGCCGGAGAAGGCCGCCTCGCCGAACCCGGCGGGGCCGGAGAAGGTCGCCCCGTCGAACACGGCGGGGCCGGAGAAGGCCGCCTCGTCGAACCCGGCGGCGTCGGTGAAGGTCGCCCCGTAGAACCGGGCGGCGCCGGTGAAGGTCGCCTCGCCGAACACGGCGGGGCGAGAGAAGGTCGCCCCCTCGAACCAGGCGGTGCCGGTGAAGGTCGCCCCGTCGAACCAGGCGGCGTCGGTGAAGGTCGCCTCGCCGAACCTGGCGGGGCCGGTGAAGGTCGCCTCGCCGAACCTGGCGGGGCCGGTGAAGGTCGCCTCGCCGAACACGGCGGGGCCGGAGAAGGTCGCCCCGCCGAACCCGGCGGTGCCGGAGAAGGTCGCCTCGCCGAACACGGCGGGGCCGGAGAAGGTCGCCCCGCCGAACCCGGCGTCGCCGGAGAAGGTCGCCCCGCCGAACCCGGCCGCGCCCACGCGGCAGGTGCTGAGATCGAAGTCGATGAGGACGGCGCCCGCGAGGTCGAGCCGGATGTCCGGCCAGTGGCGCGGGTTGCGGTCCGGGCGGCGCGACGCCCACCATCGGCGGCGCGGGGCCGGGGTGTCGTCGTAGCGCAGGTGGGCGGTCAGGATACGCTGCGCGGTCAGGCGGACCTGGCGTTCCTCCTGCGGGTCACGACCGGTCGATGGCGCGGCGACGCCGGCGATGGCGGCTCGCGGCACGGCGGGCGTGGCGTCTTCGGCGGGCAGCGCAGGCGGAGTGTACGGCATACGCAGGTACGAGCAGATCACGTCCACGATCGTCTGGCGCAGCGCCGGGGTGTCCTGGGCCAGGCGCTCCAGCGCGTACAAGCCAGCCAGGCGAACCGGGGCCTGAGTGTTGCCGAGTTGCTCAGCGGCCTTGGTGTACAGCTCGGTCACCCGGCGCTCGACGGCGTCGTGCGTGGTGTGCGCGGTCGCCAGCTCCTGATGCCGCTGCCGGCGTACGGCCAGCAGCAGCGTCACCGCGGCGCCGACCCCGGCACCGGCCGCCAGCGCGGTCCGCACCGCCTCGATCCGGGCCGAGACCTGCTCGGCGGCGGGCACCGTGCCCAAGTCGTGCAGCAGCCAGGCGCTGACCCCCCAGACCGCCGCACCGACCAGCAGCGCAGCAGGCAAAGCCCACCACCACATCGACCGCGGCGGACGCAGGTCGGGTGGCCGCGCGGACGCCTGGGGAGCACGCTGGAGGAACCTCAT
>NZ_JAKRKC020000007.1 GCF_022664455.2 Actinomadura luzonensis | reverse complement strand
GGCGATCTTGCCGGTGCGGGCGTCCTCGAACAGCTTGGCCTTCTGCTGGTCGGTGCTGGCCTCGTGGATGTAGCGGATCTTCTCCGCCGGCACGCCGCGCGCGATGAGCTGTTCCTTCATCGCGTCGTACGCCGACCATCGCTCGACGCCGGCGTCCTCGAACTCGCCCTCGCGGGAGATGTCCACGTAGTCCCACGAGTTGACCTGGATCTGCTTGGAGCCCTTCGCTGTCGCCAGGTCGACCGTGTAGCTGTTGCCGTCCTCGCTCGCGCGCACGGCCAGCACCTTCCTGGCGTGGCCGCGATCCCACATCAGCATCCCGGCAGCGACCGCGCCCGCCGGGACCTCGTGCCTGCGCAGCTTCGGCCCGGACGACTTGGGCTGCGGAGTGCCCTGGTCCATGAACACGATCTGGAGCGCGCCCAGCGTCGGGTGCGGGTTCGGGTTGTCCTTCGAGACCGGGTAGACGTGGTTCTTCGTCTCGTGGAAGATCGCCGCGATCCGGTCGGACGCGACGTCGATCTTCCCGCCCTCGCCGCCGGCGCCCGGGTCGATCAGCCGCATGTCCAGCGCGGCGCGCTTGCCGTCGCCGCTGATCTTCAGCATGTTGTCCTCGGCCGGGTCCACCCCGCCCATGCGGATCTTCTCGGCCCGCCGGCCCAGCTCCGCGATGTACGCAAGCTGCTCCTCGCTGGCGGGGATGACGACGGTCTCGCCCCGGTTGCCGTTCGCGTCCCTGCGGACGGGCGGGGTCGGCAGGTTGAGGTCGGCGGCGGTCTTCACGTCCGCCGCGATCCGGTACAGCCGGATCAGCTCGGGCACGTTCCGGAACTTCGCGAACCGGGCTTTCTGCCGGAACCCGTTGCCGTCCGGGTTCAGCTCGATCTCGGTGACGATCTCGCCGAACGTCGCCGCCCACGAGTCGAAGTCCTCCAGCCCGGCGTCTTCCAGCAGGTCGGGCCGCAGGTAGCGCTGCATCGTGTACGCCTCGGTCACGCTGTTGGCGATCGGCGTGCCGGTCGCCAGGGTGACCACCCGCCCGCTGGTCGACGTCGACCGCAGGTAGTGCAGCTTCATGTGCAGGTCGCTGGCGCGGTTGGAGCCGTCGATGGCGGCGCCCTCGATCGCGGACGCGGTGCGCAGGTTCTTGAAGTGGTGCGCCTCGTCCACCATCAGGTAGTCGATGCCGGTCTGCTCGAAGTAGACCGCGCCCTCGTCCTTGACGCCGTCGAGCTTCGACTTCAGCTTCTCCTCAGCGGCGGCGAGCTTGCGCTCCATGTCCTTCAGCAGCAGGGACTTGCCCTCACGCTCCTTGGCGCGGGCGATCTGCTCGCGGAGCATGTCCAGCTCCGCGTTCATGTACGCCTCTTGCGCCTCCGGCCGCATGTCGATCTTCTCGAACGCCTTCTGCGTCAGGATGACGGCGTCCCAGTCGCCGGTGGCGGCGCGGGCGACGAACTCGCGCCGCTTGTCCCCTTGCAGGTCCTCCGAGCTGGCGGTGAGGATTCTCGCCTGCGGGTAGATCTCCAGGAACTCGCGGGAGAACTGCTCCAGCATGTGGTTGGGGATCACGATGGCGGGCTTGCGCGCGAGGCCGGTGCGGCGCAGCTCCATCGCGCCCATCACCATCTCGGCCGTCTTGCCCGCGCCGACCTCGTGCGCGAGCAGCACCGCGGGTTCCGACAGGATCCGCGCGACGGCGGCCTTCTGGTGCGGCCGCGGCGTCCACCCGTCCGCCAGGCCCGGCAGCGCCGGGTCGGCGTCGTCGTAGCTGCGCAGGACAACCGAGTTGAACAGGTCGTTGTAGCGGCGTGCGAGGCGGGCGGCCCGGTCCGGGTCCTCCCACACCCATTCGGAGAACCGCTCGGCCATCGCCTGCGCTTTCTCCTGCGCGGCGATGGTCGCGTCCGGGTCGGGGACGGTCTTCTTCTCCCCGTTGATCCGGATGGTCTTGGTGACCTTGATCGTGCGCTGCTGAAGCAGCGCCTCGGCGATCTCCGGCGCCGGCCGCTCCGGGGTGCCCCACGTCGAGGTGACCTCGATCCCGTGCGCGGGGCCCTTGACCGCCCACGCCGAGCCGCCGCCGTGCTCGACCTGTACGCCGCGCGTGCCGAGAATGTCTTGCAGGAACTCCTGCACGACGCGCTCGCCGATCCAGGGGGCGCCCATCTTCGCGTCGATCTCGCCCGGGGTCAGGTCGCGGGGGAGGACCTTCTCCAGCGCGGCCACGTTCCCGAGCAGCGTCGGGTCGTCTTCGGCCGCCTTGCGCGCGATGGCGAGCTTCTTGCGGACGTTGCCGGACAGGTACTCGGCCGCGACCACCAGCCGGCCGCTCTGGGCGGGGTCGTTGAACACCCGCGTGCCGAGCTGCCGCCGCGCCTCGGGCTCCTCGACGCCGAGCAGCCGGGCGATCTCGTCTAGCCGAACCTCTTGGTAGAAGTCCATGACGTGCGCGAGCGCCTGCCCGGCGTCCTCGGCCCGGTCGGGGAGTCCCTTGCGGACGGCCACGACCCGCTTGTTCAAGATGTCGGCCGGGCGGGCGGTCTTGGTGTCGGCGTCCCACCGGTCCAGCGCGAACACCATCGCGCTGGCGGGGTCCTGCCGGAACAACGCGGTCGCGGTGGCGACCTTGTCGGCGTCCTCGACCTTCCGCCCTTCCGCCTCGGCGGCGGCCTTGGCCTCGGCCGGGGTGTAGATGCGGTTACGCGGCTTGGAGATCGCCTCGTACCGGGCGACGAAGTCGCGGTAGCGGCGGTTCAGCTCCGCCCGCAGCGACCGCATCCGCGCGGTTTCGGCGTCGGCGCGGGACTCCTCATCGAGGAGCGCGGTCACGACGTCGCGCAACCCCATGTACGCCTGGAGCTGCTCGGCCTGCGACGGGTGCACGTCCAGCGCCTCGACGGCGCCGCCGGACACCTGGGTGAAGGTGCCGTCCTCGCCGGCGGCGATGTAGCCCTCGTGCTCGCGCACGCTGTCCGCGAGGCGCAGCTCCACGGCGGGCTCGTCGGCGGCGCGGGCCTGGTAGCCGCGGCCTTCGGTGTTGGCGCGGGCGACGATGCCGGCCAGCGCGTTCCGCATCGCGGCGGCGGCGTCCTTATCCCCGCGTACGGTCAGGTCCTGCGCGGTGAACTGGCCCCGGCCCACCGCCAGCTCGCCGAGCACGTGCTCGGGGTGGGCGTGGAAGTAGTTGTTGACCGGCAGCTCCACACCGCCGATCTCCATCGGCGAGGACTCCACCCACGAGGTGTCGCCGGGCTGCTCACCCTCGCCCCGCTTGCGGAAGAGGAGCAGGTCCGTCACGACGTCGGTGCCGGCGGCCCGCTGGTGCGCGCCGGCCGGGAGCCGGACCGCGCCGACCAGGTCACCCATGGCGGCCATGTCGCGGCGGGCCTTCGCGTCCTGCGAGTCGAGGGTGTACCGGGAGGTGAGCACCGCGACCACGCCACCCGGCCGGGTGAGCGCCAGGCTCTTGAGGATGAAGTGGTTGTGGATCGAGTGGCCGGCCTTGTTGTGCTCCCGGTCGGTCAACGTGTACTTGCCGAACGGCACGTTGCCGACCACGGCGTCGAACGCGCCCTCCGGGGCGCGGGTGTCCGCAAAGCTCTCGTTGCGGACCTCGGCGTGCGGGTACAGCATCTTGGAGATCGCCGCGGTGGTCGGGTCCAGCTCGACACCGACCATGCGCGCCCGCTCCGGGGCCATGCCGATGAACGTGCCGACACCGCTTCCGGGTTCGAGGACGTTGCCGCCGTCGAAGCCGAGCCCCTGCACGGCCTCCCACACCGCGCCCACCAGGCCCGCGTCGGTGTAGTGGGCGTTCAGGGTGTTGCGGGCGGCGGCCCGCCACTCCTTGGCGTCGAGCATCGCCCGCAGCTCGTCGCGCTCCGGGCCGAACGACTCCCACTTGGCGACGGCGCGGGCGTGCGCGGCGTCGTCCTTGTAGTTCGCGCGCTTGGGCTTGCCGGCGAACATGACCGGCACGCTGCCCCACCCGGACCAGCGGGCCAGGACGCGGCGTTCGTCCTCGGTCGGCTGGCGGCCGGACTCCTGCAGCGCGCGGAGCGTCCGGACGGCCGCGATGTTCGCTCTGGCCTTGGCCTTCTCACCGGCCGGGGCGAGGTCGTCCTGCGACTCCGGCCGGAATCGGGTCTGGGCTGCTACACGGGACGGTTCCCGTCGCTCGGCAGCTCGGCGTCCTGTCTGCCGGGTTCGGCGGGCAGGAACACCAGCTATCGTCACCCGGTCACCCACCTGCAGCCGGTCAGCGGCGATCTGGCCGTCACCGTCGTAGGAGAACGCGCTCTCCCACGACTGATCCGCCGAGCCCGGCCCGCGGAACGTCCGCACCACGGTGGGCCGGCCGGTCGAGGCCAGGGTGACGGTCTCGGTGTGGATCGGCCGGTCCCGCTCGTCCAGCACCGCGAGCTCCGCCCGCCACTCGTCGCGCTCGGCGAACGGCCGCGACACCTGGCGGATGGACTGCACCCGGGCGATGGGGTAGCGGCCTCCGCCGACCGGGTAGCGGATGGCGTCGCCGACCTCGATCCGCGACGGGTGCACGTGCTCCTCCGGCTCGAACCCCAGCTCGTCGCCGGCCGCGTCGAGGGTGGGCGGCACCTCCCGGTCCGGCGGCAGGTCGGGCATCACCCACACGTCGACCTTGTCCGGGATGAGCCGCTGCTGCACGCTCCCATCCGCCATGCGAACGTGCACCTGCACCAGCCCGAACCCTCTGATGGCGCGGCGCGCGGTGATCGTCCCGAACACCACGCGGCCCGGGTCGCTCTCGTCAGGGACGGCGATCGTGTCGCCCATCGTCAGGTTGGCCGCGTACGCCTTTTCCGGCGCGGCGCGGCCCGGATCGTGCGGCGGCGCCGGGAACCCGGACATGCGCGCGTAGGCGGCGTCCACCCACCCGGCGGTGCGCTGGTGCGAACGCCGGCGCGCGCCCGGCAGGCTCTCGTCTTCGCCCAGCGCGCGCAGGTGGGCCGCCAGCGCCCGCATCTGCGGCGCGGTGAGCGGCTGGCGGGCGCGTAGCCGCGCGGCCGCCTGCGCCAACTCGGCGCTGACAGGCGCGTCCTGCGCGTCGAGCTCCAGGTCGAGGACGCGGCGCCGCTGCGCGGTGCGAAGCCGTACCCGGCCCACCGGCACGTCGTCGCCGACCGGCGCGACCGCCACCCGGGCGGCCGGTTCGGGGTCGGGCAGCGGCGCCGGGCGGGCGGCGTGGTCCTCGTCCAGGTCCGCCGCCACCGCTTCCGCCACCGGGTCCGGTGCCGGGTCAGGCGCGCCGGTTCCGCTGCCGGGGGCGGTGACCCGCGCAACCACCGCGCCCCGGTCAGCGTCCACCTCGAACGCGGCCCCGTCCACGGTGGCGACGTCGAACCGCACCCGGTCGCCGTCCACGACCGGCTCGGACACGACGCGCAGCACCTGACCGTCCTCGTCGACAAACCAGTCACCCACCGCCAGACCCACAACCTCGGTGGCATCGACGGCCGCCGGGGCGGGCTCGTCGGCCACCGGGACCGGCCGCTCGTCCGGGATCGGCCGGACGTGGCGGGCGTCGTCGTCGGTGCGCACCGTCACGTGCGTGAGCCCGTCTCCGGGCCGCTCCGTCCGCTCCACCACGCCGGGCGCTCCGCCGGGCACGGCCGGCAGCCGGTCCCCGGACACCAGATCGGCGGCCGCCGGCGCGCTCGGATCCGGGCCGCCCTCGGCCGCGGTCGGCGCCGGGGCCTCGCCCAGGTCCTCCTCACCCGGCACCGGATCGAGGAGGATGACCCGCTCGGGCCAGCGGCCGCGCATCCGCTCCACCGGCACCAGCGTCCCGTCCGGCAGCCGCACGGTGACCTCGGTCAGTTCGCCGTACGGCATGCCGGGCTGGCGCACGCCGACCGTGCCGGACACGCGCACCTCATCGAACCGGCCCACCCCGTACTGCTCCCGGTCAAAGCTCGCGGGGAGGTTCTGGCCGGGCACCGTGTAGGAGATGCGGTCGCCGAACTCCACCCGCCGGTGCGACACCCACTCGCCGACACGCTTCCCGGCCGCGTCTTGGACCTCGGCCGGGTCGCCCCGGCCGATGAGCTCGTCGGCGCGCACGCTGATCGTGCGCCCGTCGTCCAACCGCACCTTGACCGCGTGGCCGCCCGACGTCGGCTCGACGTCCACGACGGTGCGGGTGACCCGGTCGCTGCCGAGCCGGGCCGCGCCGCCCGGTTGGACGTAGGTGCCGCGCGCCGAGATACGCCGGCCGACTCCGGCGCCGGGCCCGGCCGGGGGCACGGCGAGGGTGTCGCCGGGCCGGATCTGGTCGCCGTACACCTGCCCCTCGGGGGCGGGGTCGCGCTGCTCGGGCGGGGTCGGCCCTTCCGGCGTGGGGGGAGCGTACGTCCCGCTCGGGCTGCCTGGGCGGGCTGCTCGTCACCTGCGGGCGCGCCGCCCCCTGGCCACCAGCCCGGCCACCGCCACCGCCGCCGCCGCTTCGGGTGCTGGTGCCGCCTGGGCGGGCAGCGCGCGGCCGCGCCACCTGCTCGTCCTGCTCGGCGGTCTGCGGCTCGTCCCGCCCGCCACGCTCCCCGGCCGCAGGAGCCGCGTCCTCCTGGGCGGGCTCGTTCGGCGCGGCCTCGGGCTCCTCGGGCACGGGCATGTCGTCAACGACGTCGTCGGGCAGTTGCTCGCCTCCGGCGTCCTCCAGCTCGCCGTCGTCCTGGCCGTGGTCCAGGTCCTCCCCGTCGCTCCCCTCGGCGTCCTGCTCAGGCAGGCTCACCAGGCCGTCGTCCGGCCGGTCGACCACCGCCTCCCCGTCGTCGTCGGCCGACACCATGGTCACCGGGTCCGTGGTGCGCGGCGTCAGGTCCGGGTCC
Organism: Actinomadura luzonensis; assembly: GCF_022664455.2. NCBI lineage: Bacteria > Bacillati > Actinomycetota > Actinomycetes > Streptosporangiales > Thermomonosporaceae > Actinomadura > Actinomadura luzonensis. The sequence goes on along the minus strand of NZ_JAKRKC020000007.1, from coordinate 1,148 downwards.
GGCTGCGCGGCCGGGTCGGGCCGCTCCGCCGGCCGAAGGTCGGCCAGCCGCCGCTCCCCGACCTGCACGTCCGCCTCGGCCTGCGCGAACTTGTCCTTGTCCTCCTGGCTGCTGTTGTCGCGCAGGTTGGCCTTCAGCTCGTCCCGCCGCGTGATCGCGCCGATCAGCTCGTTCAGCACCTGCGACCGCACGCGGGCCTGGCGCAGCGTGTCCGCGTGCGGAAACGGCTGCCCGACGCCTCGCTCGGCTCGCGCCCGCTCCTCCTGCGACGTCTCGACTTGCACGCGGCCGGCGGCGATCTGGTCCTCCAGCGCGGCGAGCCGCTTCTCCAGGGTGGCCATCATGCCGCGGCCGCCGCCCTCGCCCAGGTGCTCCTGCCGGAACGGCGCCATGCCGCGCGGCCAGTCGAAACCGACCTTGACCACGCGGTTGAAGTTCGTATCGCGGCCGGTCTCGGCGTAGACGGGGTGGCCGCCCAGTTCGCCGATCTGAACCCGCTTCCCCTCCACCCACGGCCGGGCCCCGAGATGGTCGGCGGCGGCCTTCCTCAGCGGCTCGTAGGCGTCGGCCCGCTTGGTGTAGGTGGTGCCGCCGAGCGTCATCGTGAACGCGTCGCCGCGCGTCTCGACGCGGGCGTCCAGCGCGGCCTGCCAGTCCGCGATGAACATCTCGGTGATGCGGATGTTCTCGCTGTGGTCGGCCACAGCCCGCTCCAGACCGGCCTGGTTACGCGCCCATGCCCGGTCCAGCCGCTCCAGCCGCTGCAGGTCGGCGTCGGCCTGCGCTTTGTCCAGCAGGAACGGGTTACCCGTCGCGAGCGCCTTGACCTCGGCGAAGGACAGGGCGGCGTCGCCGACGTCCTCGATCTCGCGCACGTCGAGGTTGCCGCGCTGGAGCTGGGCGATGAACCGTGCCTTCCGCTCCACCGTCTGCCAGCTATAGCCGTCAAACGTCCCTTCCGTCACATATCGGAGGATTTGTACGTCTTTGGAGTGGTGGTCCAGGTTGAAGTTGCCCTGACGCTCGACCCGGCCTTCGCGCTGCGCGAGGTCAGCCGGCCGCCACGGGCAGTCCATGTGGTGCAGCGCCACCGCGCGGGCCTGCACGTTGGTGCCGACGCCCATCTTCTCCGTCGACCCGATCAGCAC
>NZ_JAKRKC020000006.1 GCF_022664455.2 Actinomadura luzonensis | reverse complement strand
GCCGGCCGCCGCGCGTCCGGGTCCTGCTCGACTTGCTGGTGGTACGGCCGTCGTCATCGATGTTGACCTTGTCGGCGTCGATGTTGACCGTGTCTACCTCAGCGCCGGAGCCGCCCTTGCCGCCGTCGTTCTTCCCGCCCCCGAACAGCTTCGACAGCCCGGTCAGCTTGGACAGGCCCTTGGCGGCCTTGCCGAGCAGCTTCAGCCCGGAGATCAGGGCGCTGACCTTCTTCGCAAGCAGCCCGATCGCCGTGGCGGCCAACCCGAAGATCACCAGCCACTTGGCGATCTCGCCGGCCACCGGGTTGTCGAGCAGGTCCGACATCCAGGTGACAACGTTGCGTAGCCACCCCAGGAAATCGGTCAGGGTGCCGTCTACCACGATCGCCTCGACCAGCTTGCCGACGAACCGCACCACCGCGCCGAGCAGGCTCCCCGCGGCGCGCAGCAGCGGCACCAGCTCGTCGAAGAACCGCTTGAACCGGGCCTGCACCTCCGGCTTGTCCAGCCACGCGTTGAGGTCCTCCGCCCCCTGGGCGAGGTCCTCCAGCAGCGTGCCGCCGGACGGCAACGCCAGCTTGCCGACCTTGAGCAGGGCCCCGCCCAGGTTGGAGACGATCCTCCACAGCCGGTCGGCCGCCGCCCACGCGTTCTGGAAGAACTCATCGAGGCTGCCGTCGCTACGAGCCTGCTTGGTCCACTTGTCGAACCGGTCCGCGAGACCGGCGACCCGGTCGGCGAACTTGACGACGTACGGCATGCTGACGTCGACAATGCGGGTGACGCCCTTGAAGGCGGAGATCCCGGCCTTCCCGAACAACGAGATCGCGACGTTGTTGCGGCCCATGATCCGCGACACGTAGCCGGAGAACGCCCTGGACCCCATGAGCCGGCCCAGGTCCCGCACCAGGTCACCGATCACGCTGCCCGTGGCCGACAGGCCCTGCTTGAGCGTGCCCAGCAGCGGCATCGCGGCCTCGACCCCGTCCCGCAGGCCGGGCGCGAGCGCTTCCTGCGTCGCCACCCGGATGTCGCGCAGCTCGGGCCGCACCTGGTTGTGCAGGAACAGCACGAACTCGCGCATCTTCGGGCTGAGGTCGGCGAGCGCCTGGGCGGCCGGATCCACCCCGCCACCGCCACTCTGGCCGGCCGTGGCCGCATCCCGCTTCGCCTTGGCCAGCTCCTTGTGCGCGTCGGCCAGCCGCTCGGCGGCGAGCATCTGCTCCCACAGCGCCTCACGCACGTCCCGCGCCGCGCGCTCCTGCGCCTTCTGGGCGTCCTTCACCCCGTCCTGGGCGTCCTTGACCCCCTTCAAGGCGTCCTGTACGCCTTCCTGCGCCTCGGCGATGGCCCGCGCCGAGTCGACGGCCGCCTTGGCGGCGTCCTTACGGGCCTGCGCGAGCTCGTACTCGGCGTCCGCCTCCGCCTGGACGCTGTCGGCCAGCGCATCCTTGGCGGCCTGCACCTCCTTGGACCCCTCGACACCGCGCGCGTTGGCGTCGGCCGACTCCTCCGCGAGGTCCTGGTTGCGTTCCTTGACCTCATCCAGCCGCTGCAACGCCTGCCTGTAGGCGAGGTCGGCCTCCCGCTTGTCGAGGTCGGACGCGAACGGGTCGGCGAGGACCTTCTCCAGCCGCTCCTTGGCCCGCTCGATCGCGATCTGCGCGCCCTCTTCGTCCAGCGCCCCGCCCTTGACCGCGAGCGCCAGGTCCTCCAGCCGTTCCTTCGCGGCCTTACGCGCCTCGTTCAGGTCCTCCTGCGCCCGCTGCGTGGCACGCTGCGCCTGCGCCACCCGCCGCTCGGCCATCTCCACCGACCGGGCCGCGGCCGCCTGCCGTTCCGCGGCCGCCTCGACCGCGTCCGCGACCCGCTGCCGCGCCTCAGCGACCCGCTCGACGGCTTCCTTCACCCGCTCCTCGGCCGCCACGACCGCCCTGGCGGCGTCCACCGCGGCGTCCTTGGCGTCCTGCACCCGCTCATCGGCCAGCATCCGCGCGTGCGCGGCGTCCCGGATCGACCGCTCAGCGTTCTTGATCCGCTCGGCTGCCGCCTCCCGCGCGGCCGCCGACGACGCCGCCGACCCCGCTGAGGCCTTGTCCGCCTGCGACAGCGCCCCCAGCGCGGTCCCGACCCCGGACAGGCCGACGAACAGCGCCGCGAGCCCCTGCACCGCGGCGCCGGCGATGCCGGGCAGGATGGCGAGCACCCCGGCCGCCTGCGACGCCGACGCGCCGACCGCGAGCAGCCCGGCCGACGCCATCCCGGCCGCCACCGCCAACGCGCCGTACTTCAGCGTCAGCATCCCGACCGTGGTGGCGAGCTGCCGCATCTTGGCCTCGACCGGCTGCAGGAACTTGTCGTCCACCTTGACGGCCAGGTTGATCAACCAACCGCCCCCACCGCCTCCCCCGCCTCCGCCTCCGCTGCCGGCGCCGCGGACGAAACGGCCCATCGCGTCCCGGGCGGGCAGGGTGTTGGCCTTGACGTCCACGGTGGCCGGCGACGACCTGGCCGCCCGGGACACCTCGGCCCGCATCTGGGCGGCGTCGACCTCGGCGTTGACCTTGACCGTGGTGGACTGGCCCGACAGGGACGCGAGCGCGTCACGCAGCTCGCGCCCGAGCGTCGACCGGTCGAGCGTGACCTTGACCGTGGCGGCCCGCTCCGCTGCCTGCGCGGCCGCCCGCGTCTCCGCCACGACCCGGCGCGCGTCCACCTCGGCCTGGATACGGGCCTTGATGTCCCGGACCCGCCGCTCGACCTCCCGCCGGAGCTTCCGCTCGAACGTACTCGGTACGTCGGCGACGACCTCAAGTTCGATCTGCCCGCCGTCAACCGCCTCTTCGGCCATACGCCTGCACCCCCGGCGGGGGAGGGTCCCGCAAACGCCCGCTTACGTCCCTGACGGCGCCGGAGAAACGACGAAGGGGCCGCACCTGGAAGAACCCCCGGTACGGCCCCGACCCCGCGGGGTCAGCTGATCGTGCGCGACGACGCCATCAGCATCGAGAACGCCCGATCGATGCTCGACTGGCCGCCGCCCTGCCGGGCCACCACCCACGCCGGCCGCTTGATCTTCACCGGCTTCGGGTAGCGCCACTTCTCCGTCGCGACCACGCTGATCGTCTCGATCGTCTGCGCCTGCAGCTCATGCCCGGTCGTCCACGGCTGCCGCCGCTCCTCCGGGCTGGTGTTGACTAGGGCATCTGGAGGGAGCCGCTCGCAGTAGGCAAGGAAGCGGCGTAGCCCGATGAACCCGTCACTTCCGGGGTCGGCCCAGACTCCGTCGATGTCGAGTCCTCCAAGACGGGCCCGGAAGTCGGCGTCGAGGTCGTCCCACCGGGCGAGCCATCGGCGGGCGGCATCGATTCCCCCAGGACATCACCTGCATCCGCCCACCCGTACTTGGCGAACAGGCCCCTGACGAACTCCGCCAGGTCCTCCCGGGACGGCCGCTCCGAGACGAACCGGTCGTAGCCGTCCGCCCCGATCAGCCGGCGCAGCATCTCCTTGGCCGCGGACAGCAGCTCGGCCGGCAGGCCCGGGTTCGTGATCACCATGTCCACGATCATGCTGATCAGCGCCGACCCGGACTCGGCGCGGTTGTCGGCCTGGATCGCGTCCACGACCGAACGCGCCAGCAGCGCGATGTCGAGGTCCACCCCCGTGATCAGCGGCTCCAGCACGTCCAGCGGGAACTCCGCCGGCAACACGGCGATCGTGTCGCCGCCGATGATCAGCGGTTCCGCGCCGCCCTTCTTCGCCGCTCTGGCCCTGCGCGCTGCGTCGAGATCCATCCCCGTGCCCCCTGACGGTCCGTGTGGCGGGTTGCGCGGCGGAAGGTAGCCGGGCAGCGCGTTTACGTCCCCGGGCAGCGGGACGCCCCCGGGCCCGCACGGGCCCGGGGGCGTCCCTGGTGCACCTGGTTAGGGGCCGGTGGGCGGATCGAACGCCGCCCAGGTCCCCGAGATGAGGTCGTAGTACGGGGCGCCCACATCGCTTCCCAGGACGGACAGACGGAGCGGCAACGTCGAGGCGGCCGCCCGGTCGAACCCCTGCTCCACACCCTCGGCCTGCTCACAGCGGGGGATGATCCGCCGCAGGCGCTTGAGGCCGTCGCCGAGCTCCAGGCACGCCGCCACCTCCGTCCGGGAGCCGATCGCGGGCGGGGTGAACTTGAAGTACGACGGCGGGGTCGGGTCACCGGTCGGGGTGACCTCCTCGATCGTGCCGCCACCGTAGACCGCGCGGAACGAATTCAGCGACCACTCCAGCAGGTCCACCTCCAGCGTGGCCGCGTCCTCGGTCTGCCACCGCCGCACCGGGAAGTTCGACTGCGCGGCCCGAGCCTCCTCGAACTGCGGGTCGGTCGCCCAGTTGAGCGAGTCCGGGGTGAACAGGCCGATGTCGTACCAGCCGGTCGGCATCGCGATCGTCGGCCCCTCGGGTGCGGTGGTGCCGACCGGCGCCAGCCAGACCCGCTGCACCTGTGGGACAAAAACGTTCTCGGCACCCACGTGGGTCCCCCTCCAACGTCCGCCGGCGCCGCCCTCCCGGGGAGGGGGCGCGATGGGTTGGGGACCCGACCGCGCACAGTAGGGGGATCCGCGGCTAACGTCCTGGCAGCCGTCCGGCCTGCCGAGACGTAAGCGCCGCGATGAGTTACACACCGCTGTCGTGAGACCTCACCGACACCGGGGTTGGCCGTGACCGGGCCGTGGCCGGCGCTCCTGACGATCGCTGTGGCGGCCGGGCTGTCCGTGCTGCTGGCGCTGTGGTGCGACGCCCGCCGTCACGTCGAGCGGGAGCGTGCCGAGAACCTGCGGCTGCGCGCCAGGCTGGCCACGATCACCGGCATCCTCGCGCCGCTCCCGGACGCCGTGCGCGCCGGCCGCGCCGCCGTCATCCCGCCGAACGATCTGGCGGTGCTCGCGCTGCTGGTCGAGCAGGAAGGCCCGGACGGCGACGAAATCGCCGCTCTGGAAGTGCTGCTTCACCGGCCGCCCGGCACCCTGGACACCGGCAATAAATAGCTTGTAATATTTGAGCATCGGTTCAGGGATTGCGGCCCTGAACGGGAGACCAGGAGGAATCACTATGGCGAACGCCTACCGGAACCACTTCACCGACGAACTGGCCCGTCTCGGCTTCACCGCGCCGGAGTACAGCATCGACGACTACCAGGTGCGGGTCTCCCACCGGGACGGCATCCACTACGCGATCAACATCGACACCGGCACCATCACGATCGCCGAAGTCGTCACCCCCGCCTGGGCCGAAGAGACGACCGCCCGGTGGGCCACCCAGTGGGGCGGCACCCTGCACCCCGCGCTGATCGGCGACGCGTACAGCGCCTGGGAGCTCAAGTTCACCGACTCGACTCCGGATCACATCGTGCTGGGCGTGCTCACCGCCGCCCTGACGCACATCGCGCGGAACCGGTCCAACGAACGCCTCCTGGCCTGCCTCCGCGACGCCTGACCACGACCCCGCCCCTGCCCCTGTGAACCCCCGGGAGGCAGGGGCGGCCCAACCGGGAGCCCCTGTGAACTGGTACAGCCGCCTCCATCAGGCAGACATGTGGATCGACGGCACGGGCACCGAATACCGCATCAACGGCGGCATGTCGGCTGGTCACTGCCAAGTCGTCCTGCGGTGGATGCATCGCAACGCCGCCGCGATCGTCGGCTGGGCCGCGCTCGAACTGCACCGCATCCCCCTGCCGCACAGCGCCACCGCGTACGAGTCCGTCGCCCCCTCCATGGACCGCGAGCACGCCGCCATGGCCGACGACCCTGCCGCGTGGCTGCTCGACACCCCGCTCGTCCACACCCTCCGCGTCCGCGCCGGATGGGAAACCTGCCCCAACCCCGACCACCCGAAGGACTGCCGTGACTGACCCCAAGCCCGTCCGCCACCGCGCCCCCGTCAAGCCCGTCCACCAGGACGACACCGAGTGCAAGCACCGTATGAAGCACGGCACCGGCCTGCCCGCCGACCCTCAGTGCCCCGGCCGCACCGGCGTCCACGCTGGTGAACCCGTAGGGGCCGCCCGCGGTGAGGTGCAGGTTCGGCGGCGCGGACGGCGGCTGCGTGTCCACTTCCGGCGTGGCCGTCACCGACGCCTTGCCCGACCGGTTGCCTGCCGCGTCGACGGCGTCGACCTGCACCAGATAGGACTGGCCAGGCGTCAACCCGGTGAAGGTGCGCCCCAGTCCCGCCTGGTCGCCGCCCTGCTTGGCCCCGTCGAGGTAGACGCCGTACCCGGCCACGCCGATGTTGTCGCTGGAGGCGTCCCACGCCACCGACACCTGCGTGTTCGACACCGCCGTCACCCGCAGGTTCCCCGGCACCGAGGGAGGCGTCCCGTCCGTCGTCACCTGCAAGCTGGCCTTGGCCGACCGGTTCCCGGCGGCGTCGACGGCGTCGACCTGGACCGTGTACGTCTGCCCCGCGATCAGCCCCGACAGGGTCGCGGTCAGCCCCGCCTGGTCCGCGCCCTGCTTGACACCGCCCAGGTAGACGCCGTACCCCGTCACGCCGACGTTGTCGCTGGAGGCGTCCCACGCCACGCCGACGCTGGTCCCGGCCACCGCCGTGGTGCGCAGGTTCGCCGGCGTCGTCGGCGCCTGCGCATCGGTGACGCCGTACCCGATCACCACCCAGCCGCCGTTTTCTTCGCTGGCGGTGATGTTGTTGGCCGTCCACGTGCGCGACCCGGCCGCCGGCATGGCGCCCGTCGCGAACGCCGACCCGCTGCCGGTCCCGGCCGCGGTGAAACTGCTGACCAACCCCTGGTTGTAGGTGACGCCTGTCGGGTTCGACCCGTCACTGGTGTTCAGGACGGTGAAGACCCGCCCGGCCGCGCCGGCGGGCACGGTCGCGGTCGCGGAGATCGTCGTCGCGGCCACGGGAACGGCGATCGTCTGCTGAAACAGCTTGGTCGGGCAGTCGTCGCGTTCGTGCAGCACCGCGTGGACCCGCGCATCAGAACTGGCCACGGTGATGGTGACCGTCGTCTCCGTCCCGGTCGCGATCCGCGAGTAGACATACAGCGAGTTCCACGGGATGAACCCGACGTCCTGCGTCCACGCCTGCGCGCCGGTCATGACGCTCGACACGGTGTTGTAGCTGGAGATCAGCAGGATCAGGCGGCTGCCCGCAGCCGGCGCGGTGAAACTGATCGTGTGCGTGGTCCTTGCCGTGGCCTGCGCATACGTGGCCGCGACCCGATTCGCCACCTCTTGCCCCCCGTGACGTGGCCGTGCAGAAGCGCAGGCAGAATGACCGAATCGGCGGCTACCGTCAGATCCACGCGTCGGTCGTGTCGAGCGTCAGCCGCGGCCCCACGTCCTCCTGCCCGGCCACCAGGCCGCCGGACAGCCGGATCGTGTTCGGGCCCCGCTGGAACGCGAACCGGGCCGGGAACACCTGCAGCAGCTTGCGGCCGGGCCGCGGCTCCGGCCACACCACGGCAGGCACGATCGCCCACACCGCCCGCGTGGCCAGGTCGATCGTGATCTCGTACTCGCTCGTGGGCAGCACCGTGCCCGGCTTGCACACGATCTGAAGCCCGAGCTCCTCGTGCCGGATCACCGGATCGGCCACCGGCCCGATCAGCCGCAGCCGGCCCGGGATGGCCGGGTAGTCGCCCGCCAGCGTGATCGTGGCGGCGCCGGTCGTCTGCGCGGGCGCGAACTCCACCTCGGCGTGCACGGGCCGGGTCGCGTACCGGCGCGGATCCGCCGCCCTGACCGTCACCGTCCAGGAGAAGACACGGCTGCCCTGGTCGGTGATCTCCACCGCGCTGGTCACCCGGACCCGGGACTGCCGCGTCAGGTGCCCCTCGCCGACTCGCAGGACCGTCGACGCGGCCGGGAACAGCTCGGCGGTGAGCCGGTCCTGCGCCGCCAGCATCGCCGCCCGGGAGGGGGCGACCGCGACACCTGAAAGGATCACCGCCCGGCCGCCGTACCGGCCCGCCCCGGAGAACCCGCCATCGCCCGAGTCCGAGTCGGCGGACAGGGTGAGCGCGTCGGGCCCGGCCGACCAGCCCTCCTCGTCCTTGACCACCCAGTCCACGCCGGCGCTGTCGCGCGCGTTGCCCACCCACGACCCGAGCCGGAACGTGGGCGTCGCCAACGCCGTCCACGACGCCGGCGGCAACCGCACCGTCACCGTGGCGGCCGGGCCGCGCGCCGCGCCGGCGTCGACCGCCCGAACCCCCACCTCGTGGACGCCGCCCGCCTCCAGGTCCTCCACGATGTACCCGAACCCGCTGGTGCTCGCCACGAGCTGCCCGTCCAGCAGCACCTCGTAGCGGACGATCGGCAGCCCTCCCGGCTCGGCCGCGCCCCACGCGAGCGTGATCTGCTCCTCCCCGGGAGTGGCGGTCAGCCCGATCGGCTCGGACGGGTCGGCCCCGGCCAGCGTCTCCACCTGCAGCCCGGCCCGCGCGGACCGGTTGCCGGAGGAGTCGCCCGCGTCCACCTCCACCAGATACGTGGTGCCGCGCGCCAGCCGCGAGAACAGGTAGGTGCGGCCCGCCTGGTCGCCGCCCTGCTTGGCGCCGTCCAGGTAGATGCCGTACCCGGCCACGCCCACGCTGTCGCTGGAGGCGTCCCACGCCACCTCCACCGTCGTCAGGGTGGCCCCCACCAGCCGCAGGTTCGGCGGCGTCGACGGCGGGGTGACGTCGGTCTCGGCCAGCACCACGATCTGCGCCCGCGCGGACCGGTTGCCGACCACGTCGACGGCGTCGACCTCAAGCGTGTACGTCTGCCCCGCGACCAGCCCGCCGAAGGTGTGCGAGGTGCCGGCCTGATCCGCCCCCTGCTTGACACCGCCCAGGTAGACGCCGTACCCGGCCATGCCGATGTTGTCGGTCGAGGGGTCCCACTCGACCGACACCGCGGCGCCGCTGATGCTGGTCGCGCGCAGGTTACCCGGCACGGTCGGCGCCTGGACGTCGGTGAGGCCGTACCCGACCACCGCGACCACCGTGACGCTCTCACCCGCAGGCAGGTTGCCTGCGCTGAAGCGTCGTGTCCCGGCCGCGGGCAGCGGCCCGGCCGCGAACACGCTGCAGGAGTCGTCGGCGTCCGCGCTGTACGTCGTGGCCAACCCCTGATCCCAGGTCGCGCCGGCGACGCTGCCCAGCGGCGTGTTCAGGCCCGCGACGACGAACCCGGTCGCGCCCGCGGGGATCGTCACGTTCGGCGTCTGCGCGGAGGCGGTGCTGGTGGTCGCGGAGGTGGCGAACAGCCGCTGCTGGGCGTCGTCCCGCTCGTACAGGATCGCGTGCACCCGCTCGTCGGCCACCAGCAGCGACACCGACGTCTCGGTGCCGGCGGCGACCTTGGACAGCACGTACACGTAGCTGTAGCCGGAGGAGAACCGATCCTGCGTCCACCCGGCCGGCACCATGCTCAGCACCTGCCAGGAGGACACCACCAGGATCAGCCGCGCGCCCGGCTGCGCCTTGTCGAAGCTGATGGTGTGCGCGCCGCCGCTGTAGCTGCTGCCGTCGTAGGTCGCCGCGACCCGGTTCGTCATCGTCCGCCCTCTCAGTACACTTCGGCGCCGACACGACGTCCGGCCGCCCGCCCGATCTCGAATTCCGACTGGCCGGGCTGCGGGTAGACGTTGACGATCCGGTCGCCGCCGGCGTCGCCGCGCCGCTCCACCCGCACCGGCCGCGCCCCGGCCCGGGACGACCGGTACAGCGCGGCTGCCCCGCCCTCGTTGAGCCGCTGCACCGCGCGCGGCCCGCCCAGCGCCGCCACCGCGGCGGGGGTGAGCACCCACTCGTCCCGGCCCGTCCCGTTGTGCACCCGGGAACGGCCGGGCGGCAGCACCCCGCCCCGGTCCCGGTTCAGCTCGCTGTCCTTGGCGTCGAACTTCGCGATCACCTGGTCGATGAAGTGGGCCGGGATCCGCCCCAGGAGCTGCTGCATCTGGGTCCGGGTACCGACAGCCGAACTGATGGCGTTCTTGATCGGGGTGAGCGCCTTGCGGGCACCCGCGCCGAGCCCGTCCGCGAACAGCGCCCGCACACTCGCCGACACCGTGGCGAGGATCTTCTCCAGCGGTGTCTGCTCCTTCTTCTTGCCGCCGGCCTTCCCCGATGCCGTACTGCCGCCGCCCACGGTGCCGCCCTTGGCGAAGCCGTAGCCGCCGGCCACGAACCGGGCCGCCCCCGCGACACCACCGGTGCGGGCGGCCCGGTTCGCGCCATCCACCCACCGGCCGCCGAGCGCCCGCGCGAGCTCCGGCCGCAGCCACGCCTCACCCGGGCTGACGGCGGCGAGCATCGTGTCCCGGCCGGGGGAGTAGCCCGGCTGAACTCCGTACCCGCCCGCCGGGACCACGCCGCCGGTGGCGAAGGACAGCTTCGGCAGCTTGGGGAAGTCGACCGCGCCGGCGATCGCGTTCCACATGTCGGCGATCTTGTTGTAGCCGGTGTTGACGATCCACGCCAGCGGCTTCTTGATCGCGTCCGGCAGGGCCTCCCACACCTTTTGGATGCCGGATTTCGCGGTGCCGAAAGACTTCTGCATCTCGGCTGCGGTGTCGGCGACGGCCTTTTTCGCTGGCGCGAGCCCGGGATTCACGCCCGCCGAAATGTCCTGCCATGTCTTTTTTGTGGCGGCTGGCGCGTCTTTGCCCAGTTTGAGGAAGGATGCGCCGCCTGCCTGCACAAACGCGTCGATCTCCTTCTGGCTGACGGGCTTCCCTGCGTCGATCTTGGCCTTGATGCCGGCCCACATGTCCTGCACACTCTTGGGCGCGTCCGTCTTGAGCTTGAGGAACTTGCCGTTCCCGTCCTGCACGAACGAGCCGAGCTTGAGCGAGGCCTGCGCCAGCCCCGTGCCGAGATCACGGTTGATGTCCGCCAGCGCGTCGCGCACCGCCTGCGGGCTGTCCTGCCGCAGCTTCAAAAAGCCCGCGCCGCCCTTGGCGATGAAGTCATCGATCAACTTCTGCGGCACCGGCTGCCCGGAAGCGATCTTGGCCTGAATGTCGGACCACATCGACTGCACGTGCGCCGGCGCGTCCTTCTTCAGCTGCAGAAACTTGCCGGACGCCGAGTTGGCGAAGACGCCCAGCTTGTTCGCGGCCACCCCTGTGAAGGTGTCGATCCCGAGCTGGACCTGACGCCAGCCCTCCTTCAGGTTCTCCGGCGCGTTCTTGCCCAACTTGAGGAACTCCGCGCCGCCGGCCCGCACGAACGCATCGATCTTCTCCTGGCTGGGAGAGATCCCCGCGTCAAGATCACGCTTGATGGACGCCCACATCGCCTGGATGTTCTTCGGCGCCCCCTTTGCCAAGCTGACGAATTTCCCGTTCGTGACGTCGAGGAAGCCCCCCAGCCGCTGCGACAGGCCCGCCGACCCGGCTTCGGTGCCCTTGTCCAGGCCCTGCCACAGATTCGCCCATTTCTCCTGAATGGACAGGCCGGCCCCGCCGAACAGCCGCCCGGCCTCCTTCAACATGTTCGCGATGCCGTCGAGGCTGAACGCGTTCTTGACCCCGGCCCCGGTCAGCCGCTCCCCGAAAAACCCCTCGATACCGCCCTTCACCCCGCCCAGCGCGGCGCCTATCGCGCCGCCGATGGCGGTGCCGATGCCGGGCACGATCGACCCGACCAGCGCCCCGATCCCGGCCCCGGCCGTGCCCTCCTTCAACGCGTTGCCGAGCGCCGACTCGATGCCTTTGTTGTTGCCGCCGGCGATGGCGTCACCGATCGGGTCGGCGAGGAAACCGGCGATCGTGGCGATGATGCCGCCCTTGCCGACCTTGCCCAGCACCGACCCGATCTTGCTGGCGGCGCCGCTGGCCTTGAACTCCTTGCCCCAATCCACGTTGGACAGGGCGTCGAACGCCAGGTCGCCCACGAACGAGGCGACGCCGCCGCCGATGCCGCTCTTGCCGCCGCGGGTCTTGGTCTTTCTGCTGCCCTTGGTGTCCGTGTTCGGCAGGTCCAC
>NZ_JAKRKC020000005.1 GCF_022664455.2 Actinomadura luzonensis | reverse complement strand
GTCCCAGCCGCGGTCGCCGGGGAACTCGGTGATCGCGTCCACCCCTGAGGAGACCAGCTTCCACAGGTCCTCCGGCGACTCCACGCCGCCGGGGAACCGGCACGCCATCCCGACGATCGCCACCGGCTCGTGGCGGCGGCTCTCCTCGTCCGCCAGCCGCTGGCGGGTCTCGGTCAGCTCGACGGCGACCCGCTTCAGGTATTCGCGAAGCTTGTCCTCATTGGCCATGGCCAGGCCCTTCCAGGGAGGTCCTCAACGGGGATGTCATCGATCGGTTGTCGATCAAGGCGAAGATCTCCTCGTCCGATGCGGACACGATCTCCTCGGCGGCCCCGCCCGAGCCGGGTCGCGTGGTGGCCGGGTCGGCGGCCGAGCCGGCGCCGATCCTGGCCAGGGCGCTCTGGAGGATGGCGACGAGCCGGCGGCGGACGGCGTCCGCCTGGCCGTTCGCGGCCTGGAGCGTCGACTCGGCCTGGTCCACCGCGGCCCGCAGCGCGTCCTCGGGCGAGGGCCCGTCGGGGGCCAGCGAGTGGAACAGGTAGTCGGCGAGCGAGGTGACGGTGGGGTGGTCGAAGACAAGCGTGGCGGGCAGCCGCAGCCCGGTGTCGGCGCCGAGCCGGTTGCGCAGCTCGACGGCGGTCAGCGAGTCGAAGCCCAGCTCGTTGAAGGCGCGGTCCACCTCGACCTGGTCGGGGCTCGGGTGGGCGAGCACGGCGGCCACGTGGCCGCGGACGAGCTGGATGAGGTGCAGGCGGCCGTCCGCCTCGCTCATCGCGGCCAGCCGCTCGGCCAGCTCGGGGCCGTCCGCCGGGGCGGCCGCGGTGGCCTGGCGGGTCTGCGCCGCCGCCCGGCGGGGCGCGCGGACGAGTCCGCGCAGCACGGGCGGCAGGTCGTCGCGTTCGGCCCGGGCGCGGAGGCCGGCGTTGTCCCAGCGGGCGGCGACGACGAGCGGGCCGGGCGCGGTGAGGGCGGCGTCGAACAGGGCGAGGCCCTGCTGGACGTCGAGCGGGGCGATGCCGGCGCGCGCCAGCCTCGCCAGGTCGGCCTGGTCGAGCGTGCCGGTCATGCCGGAGTCGGCGTCCCACAGGCCCCAGGCGATGGAGACGGCGGGCAGTCCGAGGTCGCGGCGGTGCTCGGCGAGAGCGTCGAGGAAGGCGTTCGCGGCGGCGTAGTTGCCCTGCCCGGCGTTGCCCAGCACGCCCGCCACCGAGGAGAACAGCGCGAAGAGGGACAACGGGCGGTCGCGGGTCAGCTCGTGCAGGTGCCAGGCGGCGTCCGCCTTGGGGGCCAGCACGGACGCCACCCGGTCCGGGGTGAGGTCCTGCACGAGAGCGTCGTCCAGGATCCCGGCGGCGTGCACGACGCCGGTCAGGCGGGGCGCGGCGTCCAGCACCCGGCGCAGGGCCTCGCGGTCGCCGACGTCGCAGGCGGCGACGGTGACGTGCGCGCCCAGCTCCAGCTCGGCCGCCAGGTCGAGCGCCCGGCGCCTCGGGGCCGCGCCGGGACAGCAGGATCAGGTCGCGGACGCCGTGCCGCTCGGCCAGCCGCCGCGCCACCAGCGCGCCGAGGCCGCCGGTGCCGCCGGTGACGAGCACCGTCCCCGCCAGGCCGGAGGTGACCGGGTCGTGGGGGGCGCCTGTCTGATCGGGCGTGGTCGTCGTGGCGGGGTCGCGGCGGGTCAGCCGGGGCGCGCGCAGGGTGCCGCCGGTCGCGGCGAGCTGGGTCTCGCCGGCCGCGATCGCGGCGGCCAGCCGGTCCCAGGCCGTGAAGCCCGCCGGCAGCTCGGCCAGCGCGAACCGGCCGGGCTGCTCCGACTGCGCCGACCGCACCAGGCCCCGCACCGCCGCGCCGGCCAGGTCGCCGGGCCGGGTGACGAAGACCAGGCGGGAGCCCGTCAGCCGCTCGTCGCCGAGCCAGCCCTGCACCAGGTCGAGCGCCTCGCCGAGCGTGTCGTGCGCGGCGTACGGCAGGTCGCCGGGGTCGCCGCGCAGCGGGGCCAGGACCAGGTCGGGGGGCTCGCCCGCGGCCATGTCGGCGAGGGAGACCAGATCGTAGGAGCGGGGGGCGGCGATCCCCGCCGCGGCGAGCTCCGCCTCGACCTCGTCGGCGAGCGCGGCCACGCCGGTCACCGCCCAGCGCCGCCCGCCGGTGGCGGGCGCGGCCGCCTCCGTCCACTCGATCGTGTACGCGGGCACGGCGGCGGGGCCGGCGGCGGCGGTCCTGCGCAGCGCCAGCGTCTCGACGCCGCCCACCCATTGGCCCGAGGCGTCGAACAGGGCCAGCGCCACCCGGTCGTCGCCCAGGTCGTCGAGGCGGACGCGCAGCGTGCCCGCGCCGGAGGCGGCCATCCGCACGCCGCTCCACGAGAACGGCAGCAGCAGGCCGTCGGCGCCGGCCACGGCCAGGTGGAGCGCGGCGTCCAGCAGGGCCGGGTGCACGCCGAAGCCGGTCACGTCGAGCCCTTCGGGCGTCGCGACCTCGGCGTACGCGGGACCGCCGGGGACGCGCCAGGCGGCGAGCAGGCCGCGGAAGGCGGGGCCGTAGCCGTAGCCGCGGGCGGCGAGCCGTTCGTACAGGTCGCCGGAGTCCAGCTCGTCGCCCTCCGGCGGCCAGGACGGCAGGCGTTCGGCGGGGGGCGCGGGGGCGGTGGCGAGCAGGCCGTGCGCGTGCCGGGTCCAGGGGTCGTCGCCGGCGCGGCGGGCGTGCACGGCGAGGGCGCGGCGGCCGTGCTCGTCGGGGCCGCCGACGGTGACCTGCACCTCGGCCGGGCCGGTGTCCGGCAGGACCAGGGGGGCCTCCAGCGTCAGCTCCTCGACCAGGTCGCACCCGGCGCGGGCGGCGGCCTCCAGCGCCAGCTCGGCGAAGGCGGTGCCGGGCAGGAGCACGACGCCGTCCACGACGTGGTCGGCCAGCCAGGGGGCGGCGGCGCGGGACAGGCGGCCGGTCAGCAGGAAGCCGTCGTCGGCGGCCAGCGGGACGGCCTGGCCGAGCAGGGGGTGGCGGGCGGCGTCGGCGTCCAGCCAGTGGCGGGTGCGCTGGAAGGCGTAGGTGGGGGGCTGCTCGGCGGGACGGGGGCCGTCGCCGAGCACCGTGGCCCAGTCGACCGGCGCGCCCTCGGCCCACGCCTGGGCGAAGGAGGCGAGCAGGCGGGCGGGGCCGCCCTCGCCGCGCCGCAGGGTCCCGCACACTCCGGCGCCGGTGTCGCGGCAGATCTCGGTCACGTCGCCGACGAGCACCGGGTGCGGGCTGGCCTCGACGAACACCGGCCGGCCCGGCACCTGCGCGACCGCCGTCCGGATGGTGGGGTCGAAGCGCACCGGCAGGCACAGGTTGTCCACCCAGTAACGGCCGGTCAGCTCCGGCCCCTCCAGCACAGTTCCGGTCACCGAGGAGCAGAACGCCACCGTGGCCGGGCCCGGCCGGACATCGGCCAGCGCCTGGCCCAGCTCGCCCTCCAACGCGCGCATGTGCGGGGTGTGCGAGGCGTAGTCCACCGCGATCCGCCGCACCCGCGCCCCCGTCACCTCCTCCAAAGCCGCCGGGTCACCGGCCACCACGCAGCCGGCCGGGCTGGACTCCACCGCCACCCACAGCCGCTCACCGTCGATCAGCTCCCGCGCCACCGACGCCGGGACGTCCAGCGCCGCCATCGCGCCGGTGCCGGTCATCCGCTCCAGAGCGCGGCTGCGCAACACCACCACGCGGGCCGCGTCCCGCAGCGACAACGCGCCCGCCACACACGCCGCCGCGATCTCGCCCTGCGACTGGCCCACCACGAGCTGCGGCGACACCCCGGCCGCCGCCCACACCTCGGCCAGCGACACCATCACCGCCCACAACACCGGCTGCACCACGGCGGTCCCGGACAGCTCCGGCGCGCCCGCCTCCTGCCGCAACACCGCACTCGCCGTCCACCCGGTCAACGGCGCCAGCACCCGGTCACACCGCTCCAGCGCCGCCCGGAACACCGGGCACGCATCCAGCAGGCCGGTCGCCATGCCCGTCCACTGCGAGCCCTGGCCGGGGAAGACGAGCACGGTCCCGGTCTCGGCCGGGGCCACGCCGGTGATCACGGAGCTGTGGGGGCGGGCGGCGGCGAGCGCGTCGAGGCCGGCCAGCAGGTCGTCCCGGCCCTCCGCGACCACCACGGCGCGGTGCGCGAGCTTCGCCCGGCGGGCGAGGTCGCGGCCGGCTGCGGCCAGGTCGTCGTCCGCGAGGGTCGCCGCGTAGTCGCGGAGCCGGGCCGCCTGGGCGCGCAACGCCTGCCCGCTCTTGGCCGACACCACCCACACCAGCACACCCGCACCCGCCAACGGCTCACCCCGCGAAACCTCCTGCACGGGCGCCGACTCCACGATCACATGCGCGTTCGTGCCGCTCACCCCGAAACTCGACACCCCCGCCCGCGCCGCACCCCCCAACCGCACCGGCTCCGTCAGCAACCGCACCCCACCCGCCGACCAATCCACATGCGGCGTCGGCTCGCTGACGTGCAACGTCCGCGGCAACACCCCGTGCCGCAACGCCATCACCATCTTGATCACACCCGCCACCCCCGCCGCCGCCTGCGTGTGACCGATGTTCGACTTCAGCGAGCCGAGCCAGAGCGGGCGGCCGGCTGGCCGGTCCTGGCCGTAGGCGGCGATGACCGCCTCCGCCTCGATCGGGTCGCCGAGCCGGGTGCCGGTGCCGTGCGCCTCGACCGCGTCCACGTCGGCGGCCGACAGCCCGGCGTCGGCCAGGGCGCGCCGGATGACCTCCTGCTGGGCCTGGCCGCTGGGGGCGGTGAGGCCGTTGCTGGCGCCGTCCTGGTTGACCGCGCCGCCCCTGATCACGGCCAGCACGGGGTGGCCGCGGCGGCGGGCGTCGGACAGGCGCTCCAGGACGAGCACGCCCGCGCCCTCGGCCCAGCCGGTGCCGTCGGCGGCGGCGGAGAACGCCTTGCAGCGGCCGTCCGGGGCCAGGCCGCCCTGCCTGCTGAACTCCACGAACATGCCCGGGCTCGACATCACCGTCACGCCGCCCGCCAGCGCCAGCTCGCACTCGCCGCGCCGCAGCGCCTGCGTCGCGAGCACGATCGACACCAGCGAGGACGAGCACGCCGTGTCGGTGGTGATGGCCGGGCCGCGCAGGCCCAGGGTGTAGGCGACGCGGCCGGAGACGACGCTGAGCGCGGTGCCGGTGAGCAGGTGGCCGTCGGCGGCGCCGGTGGGCTGGTGCAGGCGGGGGCCGTACTCGGGGGCCATCGCGCCGGCGAACACGCCCGTGGATGAGCCGCGCAGCGCCGCCGGGTCGAGGCCGGCCCGTTCCAGGGCCTCCCAGCACACCTCCAGCAGCAGCCGCTGCTGGGGGTCCATGGCGGCGGCCTCGCGCGGGCTGATGCCGAAGAACGCGGCGTCGAACAGGTCGGCGTCGTGGACGAAACCGCCGTGCCTGGTGTCGCTGGCGCCCGGGCCGCCGGGGGCGAAGAGGGTGTCGAGGTCCCAGCCGCGGTTGGCGGGGAACTCGCCGACGGCGTCCGCGCCGGTCGCGACCAGCCGCCACAGGTCCTCCGGGGAGGCGACGCGGCCGGGGTAGCGGCAGCCGATGCCGATCACGGCGATCGCGTCGTCGTCGTGGTCGTCGTGGTCGGTCGGCGCGGCCCCGGCGGCGACCGTAACGGCCGCGGCGCTGGTGGTCGCCGGGGCGTCGGTGCCGGCGGCGAGCTGGGCGCAGAGGTGGTCGGTGAGGCGGTCGGGGCTCGGGTGGTCGAACAGGAGGCCGGTCGGGAGCCGCAGCCCGGTCGCCGTGCGCAGGCCGTCGCGCAGCTCGACGGCCGCCGCCGACTCCAGCCCGAGGTCCTTGAACGAGCGCCCGGGCGGCACCTCCGCCGGGTCGGCGTAGCCGAGCAGCCGGGCGGTCAGGTCCAGGACGAGGCGGCGCACCTCCTCACGCGAGCGGACCGGCGTCGCGGCGACGCGCTCGCGCGCCTCGGCACCTGCGTCGGGCGGGGTCGCGGCGGGCCCGGTCTCCCGCCGGACCGTGACGGCCGCGCGGGGCGGGGTGTGGGGGCGGCGCTGGAACGGGTACGTCGGCAGGTCCACCGTCCGCGCCCCCGGGCAGAGCCGCGACCAGTCCACCGGCGCGCCCCACACGTACCCCTGGGCCAGGGCGCGCGTCACCCGTCCCGGCCCGCCGTCGTCGCGGCGCAGGGTGCCGAGGGCGGTGACGTCCCGACCGGCGGCCTCCGCCGTCTCCTCCACGCCCGCCACCAGCACCGGGTGCGGGCTGCACTCCACGAACAGGTCGCAGCCGGCCGCCAGCGCCGCCCGCACGGCCGGCTCGAAGCGGACCGGGCGGCGCAGGCTGCGGTACCAGTAGGCGGCGTCGAGGCCGGCGGTGTCCATGGGCTCGCCGGTCAGCGTGGAGACGAACGTCGTGGCGGTGCTGACCGGCCGGATCGGGGCGAGCGCCGCCAGGACCTCGTCGCGTACCTGCTCGACCTCGGGCGAGTGCGAGGCGTAGTCCACCGGGAGGATCTTGGTGGGGTGGCCGTCGAGCCGGGCGGCGAGCGCGGTCAGGGCCTCGCGCGGGCCGGACACCACGACGGCGCGCGGCCCGTTGACGGCGGCGACGTGCACGGGCCCGGGCAGCCCCGCGGCGGCCTCCTCCACGACGGCGAGCGGCGCGGCCACGGACATCATGCCGCCCCGCCCGGCGATGCCCGCGATGGCGCGGCTGCGCAGGGCGACGACCCGGGCCGCGTCCTGGAGGGACAGGGCGCCGGCGACGGTGGCGGCGGCGATCTCGCCCTGGCTGTGGCCGACGACCACGCCGGGCTCGACGCCGTGGGCCCGCCACAGCTCGGCGAGGCCGACCATCACGGCCCACAGGGCGGGCTGGACGACGTCCACGCGGTCCAGGCCGGGGGCGCCGGGGCTGCCGCGGAGCACGTCCAGGAGGGAGAAGCCGGTGAAGGGGGCGAGCGCGCCGGCGCACTCGGCCAGGCGCGCGGCGAACGCGGGCGAGGCGGACAGCAGGTCGCGGGCCATGCCCGGCCACTGCGAGCCCTGCCCGGGGAAGACGAACGCGGTCCCGCCGCCGGTCGCGGTCCCGGTGACGAGCGCGTCGTGCGGGCGGCCGGCGGCCAGGGCGCGCAGCGCGGCCGCGCGGGTCTCGCGGTCGGCGGCGAGGACGACGGCGCGGCGTTCGAACGCCGACCGGGTGGCGGCCAGGCTGTACGCGACGTCGCCGGGCTCCGTCTCCGGGTCGGCGGCCAGGGCGGCCAGGCGGGCGGCCTGCTCCCGCAACGCCCCTTCGTCCCGCCCCGACACCACCCACGGCACCCCCGCCCCGGCCACCCGGAGTGGCGGTTCGGCGGTGAGGGGAGCGGACGGCCCGTCAGACGCTCCGGCGGCGGAGGAAGCGGGCGGCACAGCACGCCGTTCAGGGGCGGGGGGCTCGGTGAGGAGGAGGTGGCAGTTGGTGCCGCCCATGCCGAACGAGCTGACCCCCGCCACCGCCGGCGCCCCGTCCGCCCCCGGCCAGGGCCGGGCCGCCCGTACGACGTCCAGCCGCAGCTCGTCCAGGGGGATCTCGGGCGGCGGCGCGGTGAAGTGCAGGCTGGGCGGCAGCTCGCGGTGCTTGAGCGACAGCACCACCTTCAGCAGGCCGGCGATGCCCGCCGCGCCCTCCAGGTGGCCGATGTTGGTCTTGACCGAGCCGACCAGCAGCGGCTCGCCGTCGGGGCGGGCCGCGCCGTAGGCGGCGCCCAGGGCGGCGGCCTCCACCGGGTCGCCGACCTTGGTGCCGGTGCCGTGCAGCTCGACGTAGCGGACCTGCTCGGGCCGCACCCCGGCGCGGGCGCAGGCGAGCGTGATGACCTCCTGCTGGGCGCGGGCGCTGGGCACGGTGAGCCCGTCGCCGCCGCCGTCGTTGTTGACGGCGCCGCCGAGGAGCACCGCGTGCACGGGGTCGCCGGCCGCCACGGCGTCCGCCAGCCGTTTGAGGACGACCAGTGCGCCGCCCTCGCCGCGCACGTAGCCGTTGGCGCGGGCGTCGAAGACGTGGCAGCGGCCGTCGGGCGACAGCGCGCCGAAGCCGGCGATGGCCTCGGTGGTCTCGGGCAGCAGGTTGAGGTTGACGCCGCCGGCGAGGGCGAGGTCGCTCTCGCCGCGGCGCAGGCTCTCGGCCGCCATCCAGACGGCCACCAGCGACGACGACTGCCCGGTGTCGAGGGTCAGGCTGGGGCCGCGCAGGCCCAGCACGTACGACACCCGGTTGGCGATCATCGCCCGGTTCGCGCCCGTGTAGGCGTGCCGGCTGAGCGCGCCGAGGCCGAGCCGGTCCTGGAGGGCGGCGTAGTCGTTGGAGATGGCGCCGAGGAAGACGCCGGCGGCGCTGCCGCGCAGCGCGGCGGGCACGGCGCGGGCGCTCTCCAGCGCCTCCCAGGCGAGTTCGAGCGCCAGCCGCTGGTGCGGGTCCATGACGGCGGCCTCGTTGGGCGAGATGCCGAAGAAGGCGGCGTCGAAGCCGTCCACGTCGTCCAGGAACCCGCCGCGCGGGTGGGCGGCGCCCGGCGCCCGGCGGCCCTCCGGCGCTTCGGTGACCGCGTCCTCGCCCTCGCGCAGCAGCTCCCAGAACCGGCCGGGATCGGCGGCGCGCGGCAGCCGGCACGCCATGCCGACGACGGCGACGGCCACCGGCTCGTCCTGTACGGCCCCCTGCCTCGACTCACCAGCCATCAATGCGCCACCTCAAAGCCTCGGGAATCGTCGTTGCACGACGCCGGCGGTTTATCCGGACGGCCGCGTGGAATTACTCGACAGCCGTGCAGTTCGCGGCTATTACATAGACATTGCGACTTTAAGGTGGCGGTCCGCCCCGGCACACGCCCGCGCCGCCGGCATGAAGTTGCCGCCATTTGTGGCCACCGCTCCGCGCGCGTCCCGGTCTTGACCCCGGCCATTCGCCTCCGCGATGAATGACGGACGGGAAAAGGCTGCGGAGGGGGATGACCGATGTCCGTCGAGGCGCGGCTCAGCCATGGCCAGCTCTTCAGCTGGCGGGAGATCGAGCGGTATCCGGAGGACTGGCTGGCCGAGGCCAACCTGCCCAGCACCTGGGACCTGCGCGGCAGCTCGGTGGAGCACGTCCTGCGCACGCTGCGGCGGCTGATGGACCGCCACGAGGCGCTGCGCACGACGTACCACGTGGTGGGCGGCGCGCCGGTGCAGCGCGTGCACGCGGCGATCGAGCCGCCGGTCGAGGTCGTGGACCGGGTGGTGACCGACCCGGGCGAGCACGAGCTGACCAAGGCCGAGCTGCTGGCGGTGCCGTTCGCGATGGAGGGCGACCTGAACTGGCGGGGGCGGCTGGTCGCCATGCACGGCTCGCCGCTCTACCTGTCGCTGACGTTCTCGCACCTCATCGTGGACCTGTGGTCGATCCACCACGTCCAGGACCAGTTCAAGGCGCTGCTGGCCGACCCGGGCGCGACCGCCGTCACCGGGCCCGCGCCGCGCGAGCTCGCCCGGCGGCAGCGGGAGGAGTCGTGGCGGCCCCGGCAGGAGGGCGCGGAGCGCTACTGGCGGGGCGTGCTGGCGCAGGGCCTCACGGACGCCCTGCCCACGCTGCCGGCGAAGGCGAAGCGCAACCGGCTGGAGCTGACGCTGCACTCGCGCGCCCTCGGCGGGTGGGCGGCCGAGGCCGGGCGGGTGCACGGCGTGACGGCTCCCGCCGTGCTGATGGCGTTC
The DNA here is from genome assembly GCF_022664455.2 of Actinomadura luzonensis. Classification (NCBI taxonomy): domain Bacteria; kingdom Bacillati; phylum Actinomycetota; class Actinomycetes; order Streptosporangiales; family Thermomonosporaceae; genus Actinomadura; species Actinomadura luzonensis. Next base: position 10,645 of record NZ_JAKRKC020000005.1, on the reverse strand, counting down.
GTGGCGGCGGGCCTGGCCCGGCACCTGGGCACCGACCGGGTCACGATGAGCCTGATGTCGTCCAACCGGTTCGCGCCCGAGGACCAGCACAACGTGGGCACGATGAACCAGCTCGTGCCGTTCGTCGCGGGCGCCGCTGCCGGGTCTCGGCGAGCTCGACGGTGGCCCGTCTGAGGTAGTCGCGGAGCTTGTCCTCGGTGCGCATGGGTGGTGCCTTCCGCTCACAGTTCGTTGTCGATGAGGGCGAAGATCTCCTCGTCCGAGGCGGCGTCGATCTTCTCCATGACGGTGTCGGGGGCGCTCTGGGGGGCGCCGAACCTGGCCAGGCCGCTCTGCAGCACGGCGACGAGCTTGCTGCGGATGGCCTCGCCGTCGTCCTTGGCGCTGCTGAGCATGGAGCCGACGCGTTCGAGCGCGCCGCGCAGCGTCTCCTCGGGCGAGGGGGCGGACGCGGCTGGGGCCAGCGTGCTGAACAGGTACTCGGCGAGCGCGCCGACCGTGGGGTGGTCGAAGACGAGCGTGGCGGGCAGCCGCAGCCCGGTGTCGGCGTTGAGCCGGTTGCGCAGCTCGACGGCGGTCAGGGAGTCGAAGCCGAGCTGGGTGAACGCCCGGTCGACGCTGATCTTCTCGGCGCTGCCGTGCGCGAGGACGACGGCGACGTGCCGGCGGACCCGGTCGGTGAGCAGCCGCAGCCCTTCCTCCCTGGTCAGCTCGGCCAGGCGGGACATCAGCGAGGACAGGCTCTCGCCCTGCTCGCCGCCGCCCGCGGCCCTCCTGGGCGTCCTGACCAGACCCTTGAGCAGGTGCGGCAGGTCGCCGTCCGCGGCGCGGGCGCGCAGCCCCGAGGTGTCCCAGCGCACGGCGACCACGACCGGGTCGGGCGCGGCCAGCGCGGCGTCGAACAGCGCGAGGCCTTGCTGGACGTCGAGCGGAGCGATGCCGGCGCGGGCCAGCCTCGCCAGGTCGGCCTGACCGAGGGTGCCGGACATGCCGGACTCGGTGTCCCACAGGCCCCACGCGATCGACACGCCGGGCAGGCCCAGGTCGCGGCGGTGCTCGGCGAGGGCGTCGAGGAAGGCGTTCGCGGCGGCGTAGTTGCCCTGCCCGGCGTTGCCCAGCACCCCGGCCAGGGACGAGAACAGCACGAACATCGACAGCGGCCGGTCGCGGGTCAGCTCGTGCAGGTGCCAGGCCGCGTCCGCCTTCGGGGCGAGCACGGCCGCGACGCGTTCCGGCGTCAGGTCCTCCACGAGGCCGTCGTCGAGGACGCCGGCCGCGTGCACGACCCCGGTCAGCAGCGGCACGGCGGCGAGCACCGACTCCAGCGCGGCCCGGTCGCCGGCGTCGCACGCCTTGACCGTGACGCGCGCCCCCAGCTCCTCCAGCCCGGCCGTCAGCTCGGCCACGCCGGGCGCCTCCGGGCCGCGGCGGGACAGCAGCAGCAGGTCGCGGACGCCGTGCCGCTCCACCAGCCGCCGCGCGACCAGCGCGCCGAGCCCGCTGGTGCCGCCCGTCACCAGCACCGTCCCCGGCAGGTCGGGCGAGGCCGCCGGGGCGGGCTCGCGCCGGGCCAGGCGCGGCACCAGGAGCCGGCCGGCGCGGACCCGGACCTCCGGCTCGCCGACGGCGGCGACCCGCGACCAGTCCGCGTGCCCCTCCTCGGCCTCGGCCAGCACGAACCGGCCCGGCTGCTCGGCCTGCGCCGCCCGCACCAGACCCCGCACGGCGGCGCCGGCCAGGTCTCCCGGCCGGGTGACGAACATCAGCCTCGACCCGGCCAGCCGCTCGTCCTGGACGGCGTCCAGCACCTGCGCGGTGAGCCGCCGCAGCGCGGCGGGCACGCCGTCGCGGCCGCTCGCGCACGGGATGACGACGGCGTCGGCGTCGCCGGGCTCGGCGGCGGCCTCCACCCAGTCCACGCCGTAGGCGGCGGGCGCGGCGGCCCGGCCGAGCGCGCCCGCGGGCAGCGGCCGGGTGCGGACCGAGGCCAGCGCGAACGCGGGCCGCCCCGACGGGTCGGCGGCCTCGACGGCCCACCCGTCGCCGCCGGCGGGGGTGAGCCGCACCCGCAGCCGGGTGGCCCCGGCGGCGAGCAGGCGCACCCGGCGCAGCTCGAACGGCAGCCGCAGGCCGTCCCCCGGCTGGTCGCCGGCGACCAGCAGCGGGTGGAACAGGGCGTCCAGCAGGGCCGGGTGGATGCCGTAGCCGTCCGGGTCCACGTCGCCGGGCAGCTCCACCTCGGCGTACAGGTCCTCGCCGCGCCGCCAGGCGGCCCGCAGGCCCTGGAAGGCTGGGCCGTACTCGTAGCCCTGCTCGGCCAGGCGCTCGTACCCGCCGGACAGCTCGACCGGGGCGGCGTCGGCGGGCGGCCAGGCGGCGGCCCAGGCGGCGGGGGCGTCGCCGGCCTGGTCCTGGGCGAGCAGCCCGGACAGGTGGCGGGTCCAGGCGGCCTCGGGGTCGCCGGCCGGGCGGGAGTGCACCCGGACGGGCCGCGCGCCCGAGGCGTCCGGCGGCTCGACGACGACCTGCACGGCGACGTCGCCGCGCTCGGGCAGGATCAGCGGCGCCTCGAACATCAGCTCCTCGGCCAGCCCGTGCCCGGTGCGGGCGCCGGCGGCCAGGGCGAGGTCGGCGAGCGCCGCGCCCGGCACCACGACGGACCCGGCCACGACGTGCTCGGCCAGCCAGGGGGCGGCGGCGGCCGACAGGCGGCCGGTGAGCGCCACGGGCCCGTTGTCGGCCAGCTCCACGGCCGCGCCGAGCAGCGGGTGCCCGGCCTCGTGCAGCCCGGCGGCGGACAGGTCGGCGCCGCGGGCGGGCGCGCCGAGCCAGAAGCGCTCGCGTTCATAGGCGTAGCCGGGCAGGTCGACGCGGCGGCCGTGGCGGGCCAGCTCAGCCCAGTCGACCTCGGCCCCGGCGGCCCAGGCGGCGGCGAGGCAGGCCGCCAGGGCGTCCGCCTCGTCGTGGTCGCGGCGGTGCAGGGCGAGGATCACGGCGTCCTCGCGGGTGACGCAGTCGTGCGCCATGCCGGCGAGCACGGCCTGCGGCCCGACCTCCAGGTAGACGCCGGCGCCGCCCTCCTCCAGCGCGCCGACGGCCTCGTGGAACAGGACCGGCCGCCGGATCTGGTCGAGCCAGTAGCCGGGGTCCGACCAGTCGCCGGGGGTGCCGGTGACGTACGGCACCTGGCGGCGGCCGAACGTGACCCCGGCCAGCTCGCCGGCGAACGCGGCCAGCATCGGCTCCATGAGCGGCGAGTGGAAGGCGTGGCTGACCGGGAGCCTGCGGACGCGGCGGCCCTGCGCCCGCCACTGCTCGGCGACGGCCAGGCAGGGCCGCTCGGCGCCGGAGATCACGACGCTCGCGGGGCCGTTGACGGCGGCGATGCCGACCTGGTCGGCCAGCCCGGCGAGGGTGGGCGCGACCTCGTCGGCGCCGGCGTTGACGGCGACCATGGCGCCCGGCTCGCACAGCTCGCGCATGAGCCGGCCGCGGGCGGCGATCAGGCGGGCCGCGTCGGCGAGCGACCAGACGCCGGCGACGTGCGCGGCGGCGTACTCGCCGACGGAGTGCCCGGCGACCACGGCGGGCCGCACGCCCAGGGACTCCAGCAGCCGGTGGGCGGCCACCTCGAAGGCGAACAGCGCGGGCTGGGTGTAGGCGGTGTCGTTGAGCAGCTCGGCCCCGGGGCTGCCGGGCTCGGCCCACATGACGTCGCGCAGCGGGCGGTCCAGGTGGGGGGCGAGCGCGGCCAGCACCTCGTCGAGCGCGGCGGCGAACACCGGGGAGGCGGCGGCGAGGCCGCGTCCCATGCCGGGCCGCTGCCCGCCCTGGCCGGTGAACAGGAACGCCGGGCGGGGCTGCTCGCCGGCGACGCCCTCGACGACGTCGGGGACGTTCTCGCCGCGGGCGTAGCGGGCCAGCCGGTCGGTCAGGGCGTCGTGGTCGCGGCCGAGCACAACGGCGCGCTGCGGGAGGGCGGCGCGGCCAGCCAGGGAGCGGGCGACGTCGGCCGGGTCGGGCCGCTCCCCCTCGGTGACGCGGGCGTGCAGCCGCGCCGCCTGCGCGGCCAGCGCCTCGGCCGCGGGCGCTGATGGGCCAGGCGAGCGGGCCGGTGAAGGCGGGGGCGGGGCGCGGCCCGGGGGCGGGCTCGTACTCCTCGACGATGGCGTGGGCGTTGGTGCCGCTGATACCGAAGCTGGACACCCCGGCCCGGCGCGGCTGCTCGCCGCGCGCCCAGCCGGCCTGCTCGGTGAGCAGCCGGACGTTGCCCGCGGACCAGTCCACGTGCGGGGTGGGCTCGGTGACGTGCAGGGTGCGCGGCAGGACGCCGTGCCGCATGGCCATGACCATCTTGATCACGCCGGCCACGCCGGCGGCGGCCTGGGTGTGGCCGATGTTGGACTTGACCGAGCCGAGCCAGAGCGGCCGGTCGGCGGGGCGCATCCGGCCGTAGGTGGCGAGGAGGGCCTGGGCCTCGATGGGGTCGCCGAGGGTGGTGCCGGTGCCGTGCGCCTCGACGGCGTCGATGTCGCGGGTGTCGAGCAGGGCGTCGGCGAGCGCCTGCTGGATGACGCGCTCCTGGGCGGGGCCGCTGGGGGCGGTCATGCCGTTGCTGGCGCCGTCCTGGTTGATCGCGGTGCCGCGGACGACGGCGAGGATGCGCCGGTTGTTGCGGCGGGCCTGGGACAGGCGTTCCAGGACGAGCACGCCGACGCCCTCGGCCCAGGCGGCCCCGTCGGCGGTGGCGGAGAACGACTTGCACCGCCCGTCGGGGGCGAGGCCGCGCTGGCGGCAGAACTCGACGAAGGCGTCCGGCGAGGCGAGCACGGTGACGCCGCCGGCCAGCGCGAGCGCGCACTCGCCGCGCCGCAGCGCCTGCACGGCCAGGTGCAGCGCGACCAGCGAGGACGAGCACGCCGTGTCGACGGTCAGCGACGGCCCCTCCAGCCCGAGGGTGTAGGAGACCCGGCCGGACAGCACGCTCGGCGTGCTGGAGGTGAGCAGGCTGCCCTCCAGCGACGGCGGGACGGCGCCGTGCATGAAGCGGGAGGAGTAGTCGTTGTGCATGTTGCCGGCGTAGACGCCGGTCTCGCTGCCGCGCAGGCGGGCGGGGTCGATGCCGGCGTGCTCCAGGGCGTCCCAGGACGACTCCAGGAACAGCCGGTGCTGCGGGTCGGTGGCGAGGGCGCTGCGCGGGCTCATGCCGAAGAACGCCGCGTCGAAGTCGGCCGCGTCGGGCAGGAAGCCGCCGTGCCGGGTGGAGGACTTGCCGAGCGCCTCGGGGTCGGGGTCGTACAGCCCCTCCACGTCCCAGCCGCGGTCGTCGGGGAACTCGCCGATCGCGTCCACCCCGCCCGCGACCAGCTCCCACAGGTCCTCCGGCGAGCGCACGCCACCCGGGAACCGGCACGCCATGCCGACGATCGCCACCGGCTCGTGCCGGCGGCTCTCCTCGTCCGCCAGCCGCTGCCGGGTCTCGGCGAGCTCGACGGTGGCCCGTCTGAGGTAGTCGCGGAGCTTGTCCTCGGTGCGCATGGGTGGTGCCTTCCGCTCACAGTTCGTTGTCGATGAGGGCGAAGATCTCCTCGTCCGAGGCGGCGTCGATCTTCTCCATGACGGTGTCGGGGGCGCTCTGGGGGGCGCCGAACCTGGCCAGGCCGCTCTGCAGCACGGCGACGAGCTTGCTGCGGATGGCCTCGCCGTCGTCCTTGGCGCTGCTGAGCATGGAGCCGACGCGTTCGAGCGCGCCGCGCAGCGTCTCCTCGGGCGAGGGGGCGGACGCGGCTGGGGCCAGCGTGCTGAACAGGTACTCGGCGAGCGCGCCGACCGTGGGGTGGTCGAAGACGAGCGTGGCGGGCAGCCGCAGCCCGGTGTCGGCGTTGAGCCGGTTGCGCAGCTCGACGGCGGTCAGGGAGTCGAAGCCGAGCTGGGTGAACGCCCGGTCGACGCTGATCTTCTCGGCGCTGCCGTGCGCGAGGACGACGGCGACGTGCCGGCGGACCCGGTCGGTGAGCAGCCGCAGCCCTTCCTCCCTGGTCAGCTCGGCCAGGCGGGACATCAGCGAGGACAGGCTCTCGCCCTGCTCGCCGCCGCCCGCGGCCCTCCTGGGCGTCCTGACCAGACCCTTGAGCAGGTGCGGCAGGTCGCCGTCCGCGGCGCGGGCGCGCAGCCCCGAGGTGTCCCAGCGCACGGCGACCACGACCGGGTCGGGCGCGGCCAGCGCGGCGTCGAACAGCGCGAGGCCTTGCTGGACGTCGAGCGGAGCGATGCCGGCGCGGGCCAGCCTCGCCAGGTCGGCCTGACCGAGGGTGCCGGACATGCCGGACTCGGTGTCCCACAGGCCCCACGCGATCGACACGCCGGGCAGGCCCAGGTCGCGGCGGTGCTCGGCGAGGGCGTCGAGGAAGGCGTTCGCGGCGGCGTAGTTGCCCTGCCCGGCGTTGCCCAGCACCCCGGCCAGGGACGAGAACAGCACGAACATCGACAGCGGCCGGTCGCGGGTCAGCTCGTGCAGGTGCCAGGCCGCGTCCGCCTTCGGGGCGAGCACGGCCGCGACGCGTTCCGGCGTCAGGTCCTCCACGAGGCCGTCGTCGAGGACGCCGGCCGCGTGCACGACCCCGGTCAGCAGCGGCACGGCGGCGAGCACCGACTCCAGCGCGGCCCGGTCGCCGGCGTCGCACGCCTTGACCGTGACGCGCGCCCCCAGCTCCTCCAGCCCGGCCGTCAGCTCGGCCACGCCGGGCGCCTCCGGGCCGCGGCGGGACAGCAGCAGCAGGTCGCGGACGCCGTGCCGCTCCACCAGCCGCCGCGCGACCAGCGCGCCGAGCCCGCTGGTGCCGCCCGTCACCAGCACCGTCCCCGGCAGGTCGGGCGAGGCCGCCGGGGCGGGCTCGCGCCGGGCCAGGCGCGGCACCAGGAGCCGGCCGGCGCGGACCCGGACCTCCGGCTCGCCGACGGCGGCGACCCGCGACCAGTCCGCGTGCCCCTCCTCGGCCTCGGCCAGCACGAACCGGCCCGGCTGCTCGGCCTGCGCCGCCCGCACCAGACCCCGCACGGCGGCGCCGGCCAGGTCTCCCGGCCGGGTGACGAACATCAGCCTCGACCCGGCCAGCCGCTCGTCCTGGACGGCGTCCAGCACCTGCGCGGTGAGCCGCCGCAGCGCGGCGGGCACGCCGTCGCGGCCGCTCGCGCACGGGATGACGACGGCGTCGGCGTCGCCGGGCTCGGCGGCGGCCTCCACCCAGTCCACGCCGTAGGCGGCGGGCGCGGCGGCCCGGCCGAGCGCGCCCGCGGGCAGCGGCCGGGTGCGGACCGAGGCCAGCGCGAACGCGGGCCGCCCCGACGGGTCGGCGGCCTCGACGGCCCACCCGTCGCCGCCGGCGGGGGTGAGCCGCACCCGCAGCCGGGTGGCCCCGGCGGCGAGCAGGCGCACCCGGCGCAGCTCGAACGGCAGCCGCAGGCCGTCCCCCGGCTGGTCGCCGGCGACCAGCAGCGGGTGGAACAGGGCGTCCAGCAGGGCCGGGTGGATGCCGTAGCCGTCCGGGTCCACGTCGCCGGGCAGCTCCACCTCGGCGTACAGGTCCTCGCCGCGCCGCCAGGCGGCCCGCAGGCCCTGGAAGGCTGGGCCGTACTCGTAGCCCTGCTCGGCCAGGCGCTCGTACCCGCCGGACAGCTCGACCGGGGCGGCGTCGGCGGGCGGCCAGGCGGCGGCCCAGGCGGCGGGGGCGTCGCCGGCCTGGTCCTGGGCGAGCAGCCCGGACAGGTGGCGGGTCCAGGCGGCCTCGGGGTCGCCGGCCGGGCGGGAGTGCACCCGGACGGGCCGCGCGCCCGAGGCGTCCGGCGGCTCGACGACGACCTGCACGGCGACGTCGCCGCGCTCGGGCAGGATCAGCGGCGCCTCGAACATCAGCTCCTCGGCCAGCCCGTGCCCGGTGCGGGCGCCGGCGGCCAGGGCGAGGTCGGCGAGCGCCGCGCCCGGCACCACGACGGACCCGGCCACGACGTGCTCGGCCAGCCAGGGGGCGGCGGCGGCCGACAGGCGGCCGGTGAGCGCCACGGGCCCGTTGTCGGCCAGCTCCACGGCCGCGCCGAGCAGCGGGTGCCCGGCCTCGTGCAGCCCGGCGGCGGACAGGTCGGCGCCGCGGGCGGGCGCGCCGAGCCAGAAGCGCTCGCGTTCATAGGCGTAGCCGGGCAGGTCGACGCGGCGGCCGTGGCGGGCCAGCTCAGCCCAGTCGACCTCGGCCCCGGCGGCCCAGGCGGCGGCGAGGCAGGCCGCCAGGGCGTCCGCCTCGTCGTGGTCGCGGCGGTGCAGGGCGAGGATCACGGCGTCCTCGCGGGTGACGCAGTCGTGCGCCATGCCGGCGAGCACGGCCTGCGGCCCGACCTCCAGGTAGACGCCGGCGCCGCCCTCCTCCAGCGCGCCGACGGCCTCGTGGAACAGGACCGGCCGCCGGATCTGGTCGAGCCAGTAGCCGGGGTCCGACCAGTCGCCGGGGGTGCCGGTGACGTACGGCACCTGGCGGCGGCCGAACGTGACCCCGGCCAGCTCGCCGGCGAACGCGGCCAGCATCGGCTCCATGAGCGGCGAGTGGAAGGCGTGGCTGACCGGGAGCCTGCGGACGCGGCGGCCCTGCGCCCGCCACTGCTCGGCGACGGCCAGGCAGGGCCGCTCGGCGCCGGAGATCACGACGCTCGCGGGGCCGTTGACGGCGGCGATGCCGACCTGGTCGGCCAGCCCGGCGAGGGTGGGCGCGACCTCGTCGGCGCCGGCGTTGACGGCGACCATGGCGCCCGGCTCGCACAGCTCGCGCATGAGCCGGCCGCGGGCGGCGATCAGGCGGGCCGCGTCGGCGAGCGACCAGACGCCGGCGACGTGCGCGGCGGCGTACTCGCCGACGGAGTGCCCGGCGACCACGGCGGGCCGCACGCCCAGGGACTCCAGCAGCCGGTGGGCGGCCACCTCGAAGGCGAACAGCGCGGGCTGGGTGTAGGCGGTGTCGTTGAGCAGCTCGGCCCCGGGGCTGCCGGGCTCGGCCCACATGACGTCGCGCAGCGGGCGGTCCAGGTGGGGGGCGAGCGCGGCCAGCACCTCGTCGAGCGCGGCGGCGAACACCGGGGAGGCGGCGGCGAGGCCGCGTCCCATGCCGGGCCGCTGCCCGCCCTGGCCGGTGAACAGGAACGCCGGGCGGGGCTGCTCGCCGGCGACGCCCTCGACGACGTCGGGGACGTTCTCGCCGCGGGCGTAGCGGGCCAGCCGGTCGGTCAGGGCGTCGTGGTCGCGGCCGAGCACAACGGCGCGCTGCGGGAGGGCGGCGCGGCCAGCCAGGGAGCGGGCGACGTCGGCCGGGTCGGGCCGCTCCCCCTCGGTGACGCGGGCGTGCAGCCGCGCCGCCTGCGCGGCCAGCGCCTTCGGGCCGCGGGCGCTGATGGGCCAGGCGAGCGGGCCGGTGAAGGCGGGGGCGGGGCGCGGCCCGGGGGCGGGCTCGTACTCCTCGACGATGGCGTGGGCGTTGGTGCCGCTGATACCGAAGCTGGACACCCCGGCCCGGCGCGGCTGCTCGCCGCGCGCCCAGCCGGCCTGCTCGGTGAGCAGCCGGACGTTGCCCGCGGACCAGTCCACGTGCGGGGTGGGCTCGGTGACGTGCAGGGTGCGCGGCAGGACGCCGTGCCGCATGGCCATGACCATCTTGATCACGCCGGCCACGCCGGCGGCGGCCTGGGTGTGGCCGATGTTGGACTTGACCGAGCCGAGCCAGAGCGGCCGGTCGGCGGGGCGCATCCGGCCGTAGGTGGCGAGGAGGGCCTGGGCCTCGATGGGGTCGCCGAGGGTGGTGCCGGTGCCGTGCGCCTCGACGGCGTCGATGTCGCGGGTGTCGAGCAGGGCGTCGGCGAGCGCCTGCTGGATGACGCGCTCCTGGGCGGGGCCGCTGGGGGCGGTCATGCCGTTGCTGGCGCCGTCCTGGTTGATCGCGGTGCCGCGGACGACGGCGAGGATGCGCCGGTTGTTGCGGCGGGCCTGGGACAGGCGTTCCAGGACGAGCACGCCGACGCCCTCGGCCCAGGCGGCCCCGTCGGCGGTGGCGGAGAACGACTTGCACCGCCCGTCGGGGGCGAGGCCGCGCTGGCGGCAGAACTCGACGAAGGCGTCCGGCGAGGCGAGCACGGTGACGCCGCCGGCCAGCGCGAGCGCGCACTCGCCGCGCCGCAGCGCCTGCACGGCCAGGTGCAGCGCGACCAGCGAGGACGAGCACGCCGTGTCGACGGTCAGCGACGGCCCCTCCAGCCCGAGGGTGTAGGAGACCCGGCCGGACAGCACGCTCGGCGTGCTGGAGGTGAGCAGGCTGCCCTCCAGCGACGGCGGGACGGCGCCGTGCATGAAGCGGGAGGAGTAGTCGTTGTGCATGTTGCCGGCGTAGACGCCGGTCTCGCTGCCGCGCAGGCGGGCGGGGTCGATGCCGGCGTGCTCCAGGGCGTCCCAGGACGACTCCAGGAACAGCCGGTGCTGCGGGTCGGTGGCGAGGGCGCTGCGCGGGCTCATGCCGAAGAACGCCGCGTCGAAGTCGCCCGCGTCGTGCAGGAAGCCGCCGTGCCGCGTGTACGTCTTCCCGATCGCCTCGGGGTCGGGGTCGTACAGCCCGTCCAC
>NZ_JAKRKC020000004.1 GCF_022664455.2 Actinomadura luzonensis | reverse complement strand
CCATGACGGCGCCGAGGAGCGCGGGCAGCACCTGCGTGGCCGCCAGGGCGACGGTCACTTCCCGCGGGGTCGCGCCGAGAGCGCGCGCCAGCGCCGACGCATGCCGGTTGTCGAGCACCGTCGCCCAGGTGATGACGACGGCGTTGACCGCCGCCAGGGTGAGCAGGATGACCGTCCAGACCAGGAGCACGTGCCGCAGGACCGCCACCTGGGCTTCGGTGTACGCGCCGGTGCCTGGCTGGCCGGCGAGGAAGGCGTTGAGCACCAGCAGCACGTAGATGCCGCTGACCGTGACCGCGATGGTGGCCACGCCCAGCACCACCCGTCGCGGCCGGCGGCCGGTGAGCCGCAGAGCGAGCAGCAGCGGGACGGGCAGTCGCGCCGAGACGGCGATCAGCCAGCCGGTGCGGCGAGGCGGGCGTGCCGCGTCGGCCAGCGCGCTGACGGTGCTGGAGCGGGCGCCGCGCACGGCCGGGACAGCGGTCGCCACCACGGCGACGCCGAGTGCCACGGCGGTCACCAGGCCGATCGTGGACCAGGTCAGCGACGCCGTCCCCGCGCTGCCGACGAGGCCGGCGCTGGACTCGGTGAGCAACGGAGCGGTCAGCGCTCCGATCGTCAGCCCGGCCGCGGCCGCGACGACGGCCACCAGGAGGTACTCCGCGAGCAGCACGGCAGCGACGAACCCCGGCGTGCCGCCGACCGCCTTGAGAAGTCCGACGCGTCGGTGCTGGTCGGCCATCCGGCCGCCGACCAGCACCGAGAGGCTGGCCACGGCGAGCAGGCCGAGCAGCCAGGCGCCGATGAGCAGCAGGATCTGGGAGTCCTTGGCCAGGTCGGTGGCATCGGCGAGGATGCTCTCCCAGCTCTGCATCGGCATGGCGCCGCCATGGTCACCGCCGCTCCGGTCGACGAACGCCTGCGCTGTGTCCGGGTCGGCCAGCTTCAGGTTCACCACGTAGGACAGGGAGCTTCGGCCCGAGGCGAGGCTCCGCGCGTCCGCCTGGGTGAGCCAGACCAGCCCGGGATTGTGCAGGAAGCCCGCCGGCAGGTCCCGGTCGTCGGGGATGGCGCCGTTGACACAGCCGGTGGAGACGATGCAGGACGCCCCGGGGTAGGGCGGCATGGCGGCGGTGACCGCGACGCCGACGACCTTGAACGACCTGCCGCCCAGGGCGACCGGGTCACCGACGCCCACGTCGAGCGAGCCGGCGAAGGCGGCCTCGAGCACCACTCCGCCGTCGCTGACCCACGTGCCTTGCGTCACCTCGGGCTGGTCGACCGCCGCGGCGGCGGCGTCGCGCCCCATGGCCTGGACGTCCGACGTCCGGCCGGACGCCTTGAGCTTTCCCGCGATGACGGGGTACGGCCCGCTGTGCGCGGTGACGCCGGAGGCGGTGGCCAGTTTCCCGAGCTTGGCGAGGCCGCCGGGGCCGGCGCTCGCGACCACGTCGGGTCCCCTGGTCGTCGCCCGGGTGCTCCGGTACGGGTCGCCGGCCGCGTCGCGCAGGACGAGCCCGAGCGTCAGGGTCGTGGTGGCGGCCAGGACGGCGATCAGCAGAAGCGCGGCCTCGGTACGGCGACGCCTGAGGTCTCGCAGGGCGAGACGGATCACGAGAAGGATGCGCCCCATCGCGGTCAATCCTCCAGCCCGACGAGCGCGCCGAGTGGCCCGGCGGTGCCGCCGGTCGGCCGGGTCCGCTCCACGAACACGCCGTCACGCATCGAGAACGTCCGGTCCGCGGTGGCCGCGATCCGCGCGTCGTGGGTGACGATGACCAGCGTCTGCCCGGACTCGTGCAGGTCCTTGAAGAGCTGCAGGACGTCCGAGGTGGCGGCGCTGTCCAGGTTCCCGGTCGGTTCGTCGGCGAGGACGACCAGCGGCTCGTTGCTCAGCGCCCGGGCGACCGCGACCCGCTGCCGCTGGCCGCCCGACAGCGCGGAGGGCAGGAACCGCGCCCGGCCGGCCAGCCCGAGCTGATCCAGCAGCTCCTGCGCGCGCCGCCGTGCGACCCGCGGCGAGCGTCCGGCCAGCAGCGCCGCCAGCTCGACGTTCTCGACGGCGGTGAGCTCCTCCATCAGATGGAAGGACTGGAAGACGTAGCTGACTTCGGTACGCCGCACCCTGGCCAGCGCCTTCTCGCTGATGTTGTCGATGCGCCGGCCGTTCAGCGACACCTCGCCGGCCGAGGGCCTATCCAGCCCGCCGAGCAGGTGCAGCAGCGTCGACTTGCCGCAGCCGCTCGGCCCCATGATCGCCACCGTCTCTCCCGCGCCGACGTCGAGATCGACGCCGTCGACGGCGCGCACCAACCCCTCCCCTTCACCATGCTCCTTGCGTAGCGCGCGGGCGCTCAGTACGGGCGTGCCGGCGGCGTTGCTCACGATCCACTCCTTCGGACGGGTCCAGTTCCGCTTACGGGTCTTGAGCCGGCGCAGGCTCGCCTCAACCGCGAGCACGATGCCCTCCGCCGGCAGCGCTACGGTCGCTACGGCCGCTGCGGCAGGCGCGGCAGGCGCGGCAGGCGCGTCAGACGAGCGCCAGCGCCTTGGCCACACCCGGGTCACGCCCGGTGGCCAGGTCGAGCGCGGTGATGGGGGCGTAGTGGTCGACCGGCACGCCGATCGTGTCGATGATTTCGCGGGCGGGCCCGAGGTGCCGGACCTTGGGCAGGAGCACGGCGCTGCCGTCGTCGAGGAGGTATGCCTCGCTGGGTGCGCCGAGCAGCCGGGTGACCTCGCGAGGTGACCCGCCGCCGTTGCCACGCAGATCGAGGAGCACGGCCTTCGGTTTGTCCCGCAGCTTGGCGATGACCTGGTCGGCGGCGCCTTCGGAGAAGCCGGGCAGCCGGATGTAGGTGACGTTGTCGGCGAGTTTCTTTGACGTCACCGCCGGGGGCTGCGGCGTGATGGGGCCCTCTTTGAGCTCCACGGTGTTCCCGATGAACGCCGGCACGCCGTCGGCCTTGGCGGCGGGGCTGCCAGGCAGGACGCTGGTGATGAACAACGGCGGCCTGGCCGCCGGGTCGAGTCGGTGTCGCGGTTCCCGGTCAGGGCGGGCAACCGAAGGCCGGCCCGATCCGCGCCGCGCCCCAGCAGGTTCTGGGTACAGGCGGCGAAGGCGCTCTTCAGCAGCTCCTTCGCATCCAGGACGGAGCCGCTGTAACAGTTGTCCAGCACGCAGAAGTACGCCTGCCGGAGCGTGTTCACCGAAGTCGGCGGTGCCGCTCGCGGCGGTGGCGCCGTGCTGGTGGCGCAGCCCCCGTCTGTGGTGGCCGATGAGGACGATTCGAGCGTGGACGCCGGTGCCGATATGGAGCAGGCCGTCATCAGGACGGCCGCGCAGAGGGCTCTGATCATGGCCGCCAGCGTCGCCTGAAGCGGGTTACACGGTCGTGAACGGATCCGTTAACGCCCATGCAACGCCGGATCGAGTATGAACGTCGGATGCGGATTCTGGTGGCCGAGGACGAACGCGACCTGGCCGATCTCGTGGCGGTGGGGCTGCGCCGCCATGCCATGGCCGTCGACGTGGTGTACGACGGGGCCGCCGCGGTGGAGCGGCTGGCGGTGCACGACTACGACGTTCTCGTGCTGGACCGGGACCTGCCCGGGATTCACGGCGACCTCGTGTGCGCCGAGCTGGTGGCGCGCGGGAGCCGTACGCGGATCCTGATGTTGACGGCGGCGGCGTCGGTGCCGGAACGAGTGGCAGGTCTCGGGATGGGGGCCGACGACTACCTGCCCAAACCTTTCGACTACACCGAGCTGGTCGCGCGGGTGCAGGCGTTGGGGCGGCGCAGCCAGTCGCAGGTGCCACCGGTGCTGATGCGGCACGGGATCGTGCTCGACAGGCACCGGCTGCAAGCTTCCCGGGACGGGCGGCACCTGCAGCTGTCGCTCAAGGAGTTCGCCGTCCTGGAGGTGCTGATGAGGGCGGACGGCGCGGTCGTGAGCTCCGAACGGCTCCTCGAAGAGGCCTGGGACGAGAACGCCGATCCGTTCACCACAGTGGTGCGGGTCCTGATCAGCCGGCTGCGGGCCAAGCTGGGCGACCCACCGTGCATCCAGACCGTTCCGGGTGCGGGATACCTGCTGTGACGACGATCCGGGTACGGCTCACCCTGATCTACTCCGGGCTGTTCCTGCTCACCTCGGTGGTGTTGCTGGTCACGGTCAACCTCCTGCTGCGCCGGGCGCTGGACGTGCGGATCGGCCAGCTGACCGGCGGAGGGGCGCCGCCGCCGCGGGGCGTACCGAACAATCGGCTGCCGCAGCTGCCCCAACTGGTGAACAACGTGATCGGCTACCAGTGGCAGGCGACCGCGCTGACGGTCGGGACCCTGACACTGGTCTCGTTGGCCGTTGGGTGGTTGCTCGCCGGGCGGATCCTGCGGCCCATCCACCGGATCACCGCCACCGCGCAGCGGCTGTCCCTGTCGACCCTGCATGAACGGATCGCGCTCGCCGGGCCGAAGGACGAGCTGAAGGAGCTGGCCGACACCTTCGACGCGATGCTCGACCGGCTTGAACGCTCCGTCGAAGGGCAGCGGCGGTTCATCGCGAACGCCTCCCACGAGCTGCGGACTCCGCTGGCCGTCCAACGGGCGGCGATCGAGATCGGGCTTCCCGAGGACGTCGGCGAGATCCGCGGCACGCTCCTGCGCCACAACCGCCGCGCGGAGAAGCTCATCGACGCCTTGCTCGTCCTGGCCCAGGCCGAACACGGCCTGGACAGCAGGAGCCCGGTGGCCCTGGACCAGGTGGTGCGGCGCGCCCTGGCGGAACGAGACGCCGACGGCGTCAGCGTGACGGGGCAGACAGAGCCGTTCGTCGTCGCCGGGGATCCTGTCCTGCTGAACCGGCTCGTCACCAACCTCCTCGACAACGCGGTCCGCTACAACCATCCCGGCGGAACCGTCGAGGTGACGCTCGCCCGCGGAGCGCTGACGGTCCGCAACACCGGCCCGCACGTGCCCCAGGAACGTTTCGGCGACCTCTTCAAGCCCTTCCGGCGGCTCCACACGACTCCCGGACAGGGTGCCGGGCTCGGCCTGTCGATCGTCGCGGCGATCGCGAAGGCCCACGGGGCCGACGTGCGAGCGAGCTCCAATTCGGGCGGCGGGCTGGAGCTCGTCGTAGTCTTCGCGGGATCCGCCATGTGATACGGAGTCGCACTGTCTGCCGACCCGACGTCCGGATCGCCGGTCGAGGCCGCTGTCGAGCGCTTCCTGGAGTTCCTGCAGGCGGCCACGACCCGAGCAGTACGCCGCGGTGATGCACCAATGGAGCACCGCCTCCGCCGAACTCGACCCGCACCTTGAGGGCGGACCTTGCATCAGCTGCGTCATTCGGCGCTCCAACAGCTGGCCCAAGCCGGCCGCACCACACCCGGGCGGCCGACCGCTCATGCAAGCAGCCGTTGGCCGTAGCCGAACCTCGGCTCGTCGTCGCCTGAGGTGAGGGCGGTGGCAGGGGTCAGACGCCTGGAGCTGCCAGGCCCTACGACCCCGGTCGCAGAGCGGTCGTGGGAGGTCATACCGAGGTCGCGCCCAGCTTTCCGCATTGCGGCCGTTGTCCGGCTGAGGCCGCTCCGCCACCGTGATCACCATGACTATGACCGTCTTCCTCGGCCTGTCCGCGACAGAGCTCTTGGCCTTGGCGTCCGCCGTCGTGCTGGTGCTGGCCCGCTGGCTGCCGCCCGGCGCGCGCCGGCCCTGCGCGTGGGCCGGCGCGGCTGCTTTCGCGGTGTCCGCGATCGTGGCGGCCGTGCTCGGGATCCGCTGGCAGCTCATACCCGTCCTCGCAGGCGGGGCCCTCGCGTTGGCGTTCGCCGTGCCCGGCCTGCTGGGGCGTCCCGCGCGGCGGGCTCGGTGGTGGCTGGCCCTGCCGGGGTCGGCGGCGTGCCTGGCGCTGGTTCTCGCGGGCGCGGTGGCGGCGTGGGCGTTGCCCCGGCCCGTGTTCCCCGAGCCGTCGGGCGCGTACGCCGTCGGCACCACCGTCATGCAGTGGACCGACCCCGATCGGGCGGAGACCGCGACGTCCCGCGCCGACGACAGGCGAACGGTCGTCGTCCAGCTCTGGTATCCCGCGCAGCGCGATCCTGCCGCCCGGCGGGCGTGGTACCTGGGCCGTACGGCTGAGGAGGCACAGCTCGTCGCCCGCGGCGAGGCCGAGTACCTCGGCCTTCCGGGCTTCATTCTGGACGAGGCGGCACGCGCCGGCACGCGTTCAGCGTCTGATGTCCCGGTGGCCGCCAGGGGCGGCCGGTTTCCCGTGGTCCTGTTCTCGCCCGGGCTCGGCGGCGTGCGGACCCAAAGCACCGCCTGGGCCGAGGAACTGGCCAGCCGCGGCTACGTCGTGGCGGCCCTCGACCACCCGTACGACTCCGCCGTCGTCACCCTCGTCGGCGGCCGGACGATCCGCACCCGGGTCGCGTCCACCGGCGACCAGGCCGAGGACGATCGACGCGCGGCCGGGTGGACGGCGGTCAGGGCCGCCGACCTGGGCTTCGTCCTCACCCAGCTCGGCCGCCTGGACCGTGGCGAGCTCCCGGGCCTGCTGGCCGGGCGGCTCGACCTCCGCCGGGCCGCGGCGACCGGCCACTCCCTCGGGGGCGCCGCCGCGCTGCAGGCCGCCCGCCAGGACCCCCGGTTCGCGGCCGTCATCGACATCGACGGCTTCCCGCGGGACCCCGCACCGCAACCGTTTCACCAGCCCGTGCTCGCGCTCACTCACGACGTGCAGCCGGGCGAGGCGCCGGACTACATCCCCCGGCTCACGCGGGTGCTCCAGCTCAGCACGGCGACGAGCTACCGGCTCACCGTCCCCGGTTCGGCGCACCTCACCTTCACCGACGCTCCGCTGTTCCTGCCGCCGCTGCCCGCGCTCGTCGGCTCCCTCGGCAGGACCGCCGGGCCACGGATCACCGCGGGGGCCACCGCCGCCTTCCTCGACGCGGCGCTCCGCGGCGAATCCGGCGACCTGGCAGCGGCCCTGTCCAGGTACGGCCACCTGACCGTCCTGTAGCTCGTTCGGAGGCCCGCCGGAGCGCGAATAGGACCCCCTCTTCCTCATCCGGAGGGCGTGCCACGACCAGGCGATGTCACGCCGGGCGTTCAGCGGCGGTGGCCCGCGGGTCTTTGGCGAACTCCTGCACGATGCGCTCGCAGAAGGCCGGCAGGTCGTCGGGCGACCGGCTCGTGGTGATG
This sequence comes from Actinomadura luzonensis, assembly GCF_022664455.2. Classification (NCBI taxonomy): domain Bacteria; kingdom Bacillati; phylum Actinomycetota; class Actinomycetes; order Streptosporangiales; family Thermomonosporaceae; genus Actinomadura; species Actinomadura luzonensis. The sequence continues at coordinate 72,190 of NZ_JAKRKC020000004.1, read as the reverse complement.
TTGCCGTCGGTGACGACCGGCTCGTCGACCACCTCGGCTCCGGCGTTGCGCAGGTCGGTGCGCACGCTCGGCCACGAGGTCAGCCGGCGGCCCCGCGCGACGTCGGCCTCGACGAAGTTCCACGGGCCGTGGCAGATCGACGCGACCGGCTTGCCCGACTGGACGAAGTCCCGGACGAACCGCACCGCGGCGGGTTCCATCCGCAGCTTGTCCGGGTTCACCGTCCCGCCCGGCAGGAGCAGCGCCTCGTAGTCGTCGACCGACACCTCGGCGACCAGCCGGTCCACGGTGAAGGTGCCGGCGTCCTCGAGGTCGTGGTCGCGTGCCTGGATCTCGCCGCCGGCGATGGAGACCACGACGGTGCGGGCGCCGGCGTCGTCCAGCGCCTGCCGCGGCCGCTCCAGCTCTACTCGCTCCACCCCGTCGGCCGCGAGGATGGCGACCCGGCGTCCGTTCAGCTCTCCGGCCATGTCAGGCACCCGCCCCCGCCGTCGCCGGGTGCAGGACGACCTTCGTCCAGCCCTCGTCCCGATTGTCGAAGTGCTCATACGCCTCCGGCGCCTGGTCGAGAGGCAGCTCGTGGCTGACGATGAAGGACGGTTCGGCCTTGCCCGCGGCGATCAGGTCGCGCAGCTGCCGGTTGTACTTCTTGACCGGGGCCTGGCCGCTGCCGACGTGCTGGCCCTTGAACCAGAACATGCCGAAGTCGAAGGCGAGTTTGCCCTGCTTGGCCAGCTCGTCGCCGGCCCCCGGGTCCTGAGGTATGAAGACGCCGACGCAGCCGATCCGCCCGGTGAAGCGCACCGAGGCGACCAGCCGGTTCATCGTCAGGTTGGGCTGCTCATGGCCGTCGGGCTCGTGCGCCTGATAGCCGACGCACTCGCAGCCGTTGTCCGCGCCCAGCCCCATCGTCTCGTCCAGCACGACCTGCACCGGGTCGACCTTGGAGTCGTCGATGGCGATCGCGCCGATCGACTCGGCCAGCCGCAGCCGGTCGGGGTGGCGGTCGACGACCATCACCTTGCTCGCTCCCCGGATGGTCGCCGAGAGGGCGGCCATCAGCCCGACCGGGCCCGCGCCGTAGATGACCGTCTGGTCGCCGGGCCGCACGCCGGCCATCTCGGTGGCGTGGTAGCCGGTCGGGAAGATGTCGGCGAGCATGACGTAGTCGCTCTGGCGCTGCTCGGCGTCCTCGCCCAGCCGCAGGCAGTTGAAGTCGCCCCAGGGCACGCGCAGCAGCTCGGCCTGCCCGCCGCCGTAGGGGCCCATGTCGGCGAAGCCGTAGGCGGCGCCGGCCAGCTTCGGCTCGGGCTGGGCGGTCAGGCAGTAGTTCGTGAGCTGACGCTCGCAGTTCTTGCAGTGCCCGCAGGCGATGTTGAAGGGCAGCACGACCCAGTCGCCCACCTGGACCTTGTCCACCCCATCGCCGACCTCGACCACCTGACCCAGGTTCTCGTGCCCGAACCAGCGGCCGGGCTCGAAGTCGGTCCGGCCCTCGTACATGTGCAGGTCGGAGCCGCAGATGTTCGCGGACGTGATCCGCACCAGGACGTCGGTCGGCCGTTCGATCCGCGCGTCCGGCACCTCCTTGACCCTGACCTGCCGTGGCCCCTCGTACACCACTGCCTTCATGACGATCCCCCCGTCGCAGATGCCGCTCTCTCCACGGGCGGCCCCCAGGCGGATACCCCCGGAAAACCGTCTGAACCCACAGACGGACACCCTCAGTGTCCATACGGGTACGAGACGTCAAGCACGATCCAGCACGACCGCATGTGTCGCGCCACGACGGGTAGTCACTGCCGGGACGTCGCCCGGCTACCGGCGAGGAGCGCCCATGGCCAACAGTGAGCAGCATCGGCCGGAGATCGTCGTCGGACTCGTGGCGACCCCGCCGGACTATCCGGCGCAGGTGGTCGCGCGGCTCGCCGCCGAACTGGCCGGCCGGCTCGCCGAGCAGGTGGACCCGGACATCCGGTGGACCGTCCGGGCAGGCTGGGGTGAGGTGGCCCCGCGCCGCGACGGCGGCGTCGAGGCGCTGCTCGACGATCTCGCCCGACGGCGCGCCGACGCCCGGTGGGACGTCGCGATCTGCCTGACCGACCTGCCGCTGCACACCGAGCGGGTGCCGCTGGTCGCGCAGGCGTCCGCCCGGCGCCGGGTCGCGATGGTGTCCTTGCCCGCACTGGGGCTACGCCAGCTGCGAGCGCTTCACGCCGCCGTCCCCGGTCTGGTGGGCCGGTTGCTCGCTGACGCGTCCCAGGAGCGGGTACCCCGGACCGGCGGGGCACCGGCCGAGCTGACCGGCCAGGTCGCCGCCATCCACCGGGTGATCGGCGAGGCCGACGCCGGCGAACTGGGCTACGTCGCCTCACGACTGGCCGGCCGGCTGCGCCTGCTGACCGGAATGGTCCGCGCCAACCGCCCCGGACGCGCCCTGCTGGGCCTGTCCAAACTCCTGGCCGGCGCCTTCGCCACGGCCGCGTTCGCGCTCACCACCGACACCATCTGGGAAATGGGTGACGCGCTCGGCGGGCTCCGCCTGACCGTGATCATGCTCCTCGGACTGACCGCGCTGGTGACCTGGCTCATCATCGCGCACGGCCTGTGGGAGAGACCGGGCGGGGAGACACCGGCCGAGCTGGCCCGGCTGTTCAACCTGGGCACGATCCTCACCCTCACCCTGGCCGCCGTGGTGTCCTATCTGGTGCTGTTCGCCGGGACGGCACTCGTCGCGGCGTTGCTGATCGACACCTCGGTGCTGGAACAGAACCTGAAACGGCCGGCCGGCCTCGCCGACTACCTGACCCTGGCCTGGATCATCAGCTCCCTGGCCACCGTCGGCGGCACGATCGGTTCCGGGCTGGAGGACGAGGACACGGTGCGGGCCGCCGCTTACGGCTACCATCCCGAACCCGGCGGCTGGCGCGACGAGAAGGACACGTGATTCCTCGCGCACGGCCGAAGGCCCACACCGCTCGGGGGTTCGCGCCACCAGCCCGGGCCGTAGCCACGTCTGTACCGAGCAGGGTGCTGGCGAATCTCCCGTGCGATCAGGGAGAAAAGGGACCCTGCCGGTGCGCAGAGAGTGGCAGCCGGAGTGCCGGCCCTCGATGAGACCGAGGTCGGATCGCCGGCGAACAGGAGCGGCTGCGGACGCCACCGCCGCGGCCGCATCTCGGCGGCCACGCCCGCGGGCTTCGCCCCGGTGACGGCAGCGGTCCGGCAGGAACGGGCAACGAGCCCGGCATGAGGTCGGGCTGATGCAGCAGGCGTAGTCGCAGCTGGGGAGCGCCGCCGTTGTCTCGTGCCCAGTTATAGGCGAAGGCGGTCGGAGCCGCGTCCCAGGGGTAGCTGCCGTGGAGGCGGCAGAGGACGATGTCGTCGTCGTGGAGTCGCGCGGGGGCGTTGCCGCGCAGCACGTCGGCCAGTGCGGCGTCGGCGGGAGGCGGGATGTGGTCCCGGGCTTCGGGGTGAGGGCGAAGCCGGGGATGGTCTGGGTCGCGATCCATTGGCTTCGGCGTAGCGGCCAGCCGGCCGGGCGAGTAGGGCGCCGACACGACGGCCGGGGCTTTCAGTACGAAGGCGTCGATGGTCTCGTGCCGCAGCCAGACCTGCGGATCGTCGGGCAGGCCGGTGCGGTGGGGCACCACAGGGCGAGCCGGCCGGTCGGCGACCAGGTCCCATTCCGGCGGCGCGTGCCGTGGCCGGTAGCCGGCGATTTTCGCCGAGGTCACGGGATCGAGCGTCACACCGGACGGCCGGCCGCAACTTTCCCGCCCGTACCCTCGTCCAACGAGCCGTGCACATGTTGATCGACGGGGACCCGCAGCAGCTGGGAACGTACTGGTTGGCCGGACGGCTCGGAGCGGGCGGCCAGGGAGTGGTCTACGAGGGCTACGCGGAGGACGGCACCCGGGTCGCGATCAAGGTGCTGCACACCGGCCAGGTCGCCGAGCTCGCCAAGGAGGCCACGGCGGCCCAGCGGGTGGCCTCGTTCTGCACGGCGCGGATCATCGAGGCCCGGCTCGACGGGCCCCGGCCGTACATCGTCAGTGAGTACGTCGGGGGGCAGAGCCTGCGCGCCGCCGTCGCCGCGGGCCGCCGCTTCTCCGGCGGCGACCTGCACCGGCTGGCGACGGCGGTGGCCACGGCGCTGACCGCCATCCACGACGCCGGGGTGGTCCACCGCGATCTCAAACCCGACAACGTGCTGCTCGGACCGGACGGGCCGCGCGTGATCGACTTCGGCATCGCCAGGACCGACGACATGTCGCTGACCGAGACCGGCCTGGTGAAGGGAACGCCGACGTACATGGCGCCGGAGGTGTTCACCGGCCACCGGGCCGGGCCGCCGGCCGACGTGTTCGCGTGGGGCGCGATCATGCTGTACGCGGCGACCGGCGTGGACCCGTTCCAGGCAGACAGCCTGGGCGCCGTCATGCACCGGGTCATGTCCGCCACTCCGGACCTGAGCGTGCTGCCCGCCCCGTTGCGTCCGATGGTTGCCGCCGCGCTCAGCAAGGAGCCGCTGCACCGGCCCCGCGCCAGTGAGTTGCTGCTCGCCCTGGTCAGCGGCGGCACGGGCCTGGACCTGCGGCATCTGCTGGCCGAGGGCGGCAGGGAGGCGTCCGGGATGGCCGCCGAGGCGGACGATCCGGCGCTGGGCACGCTGGCCGAGGACGCGTACGCCATGCTCAATGCCGACGAGCGCGAGCTCGCGCCGGAGGTGTTCCTGAGGCTGGTCACGGTGGGGGAGCACGGCGACCTGTCGGGGCGCCGGGCCGAGCTGGCCGAACTGCTGGAGGGCAGGACCCCGCCCGAGGTCTCCTCCGTGACCCGGATCCTTGAGGTGTTCGGCTACCTGCTCGCCCGGAACGGCGAGGAGGTCTGGCTGGCCCGCCCGGCGCTGCCGCTGGCCTGGCCCCGCTACCGCCGCTGGGTGGAGACGAACCGGGACGGGCTGGCCGTGCACCGGGAGATCCTGACCGCCGCCCGCCGCTGGGACCGGTCGGGCCGCAGGGACGGCGACCTGTTCCAGGGCACCTCTCTGGAGGCCGCACTCCAGTGGGCGGCCACGGCCCGCAGGAACATCACGCTCTCCCCCGCCGAGCGCGACTTCCTGGCCGCCGCCGCCACGCTGACCCGGCGCAGGACCAGGCGCGACCGGCTGGTCGCGCTGAGCCTGGCGGGGCTGCTCACGATCGCGCTGGTCGCGGGTGGCCTGGCGGTGCAGCAGGGAAGCCTGGCCGACGAGCGGGCCGAGCGCATCGCCGTACAGCTCGACGAGGCCGAGGCATCGCGGCTGGCGCAGCTCGCCGACACCTATCGGCAGAGCGATCCGCGCCTGGCCATGCAGCTCAGCCTGGCCGCCTGGCAGCTGGACCGGACGCCGCAGACCAGGACGGCGCTGACGACGTCGCTGGCGCAGCGTGAGGTGGCGGTGTTCAAGGACCCGGCGACGGCGGCCGGCACGCTGCGCGTCCTGGGCGCGGACGGCCGGACGATGGCCAGCGTGAGCGGTGACGCGGTACGGCTCTGGGACGTGCGCACGGGCAGATCCGCGGGCGGCGTCGCCAAGCTGGGTCTCGGCGGCGCCCGCCCGGCCGCCGCCGCACTCTCCCCCACCGGCCGCCGCCTGCTGGTGGCGACCAGCGAGCAGGCCGGGGTGTGGGACCTGCGGACGGGCCGGCGGATCGCGGTGTGGCGGTTCGGCCACGAGGTCGGGGATGGCCTGAACCTGCAGTACGACAGCGTGGACAGGTACGCGGTGGTCCGGATCGGCGGCGGCGACCGCCTCTGGGACGTGGAACGCAACCGCCGCATCAGGACCTCCGCCACGCTCGGCCCCATGACGCCGTCGGGTGAGGCCGTCTACTCCTACCCCTCGTTCCCGATCACCCGCATCGACCGGCTGCGCCTACCGGACCTCGCCAGGCAGTCGACCCTCTCCCTGGACGACCGGTGTGACCAGTGCGAATGGCCGCTCGCCGGCGCCCCGGACGGCCGCTCGCTCGCCGTGTCGGCGAGCGACGGCCTGCGGATCGTCGCGACCGCGGACGGCTCGGTCCTCGGCACGCTCGGGCAGGACGGCGTCGCCTGGAACCGGGGCGAGGCGACCTTCAGCGCCGACGGCCGGCTGCTCGCCACGGCCACCCACGACGACATCCAGGTATGGCGGCCGGACGGGCAGTTCCTGACGAAGGTGACGCTGCCGGAGGGCCTGCCGGAGGACTACCCGAGCGTCCCCCAGGTCGCCTTCGACGGCCACGTGCTGCGCTACCTCACCGAGGACCGGGTCGTCACCGTGGACCTCGCCGACCTGGTACAGGACGCCCGGGGACGGTCCTGGGCGGAGGCCGCGCTGACCTCCGGCCGCCTGCTGGCGACCGAGGACCTCGAGCAGATCCACCTGACGACGCCCGGCGCGGCGCCGGGCACGCCCGCGCAGCGCCGGGCCGAGGACGACCCGGTGGGCGCGCTCGCCCTCAGCCAGGACGGGCGACTGGCCGCCGTCGGCGGCAGCCGGACGATCTCCGTACTCGACACGGGCACCCGGCGGGAGCTGGCCAGGCTGACGCCGTCCGGGTTCACCGAGACCGATCGTGTGGTCTTCAGCCCCGACGGAACCCGGCTGGCCACGGTGGTGGACGGAACGGGCTCCGGCACGTACAGGCCGGGGATGTGGGACTGGAAGGCCCGCCGCCTGCTGTGGTCGCAGCAGGTGCGGGAGGTTCACGACGTGGAGTTCTCCCCGGACGGCAGGACCCTGGCGGTGTCCACCGACGCCGAGCGCCTCTACTCGGTCGCCTCGGGCGAGCCGATGGGCGGGCCGTTCGCCGGCACCGGCCAGGGGATCACGCTCTCGTCCGCCGTCTTCACCCGCGACGGCAGGTCGATCGCCATCGTGGACCAGGGCGGGCGCCTGACCGTCTACAACGTGGCCACGCGCCGCCCGGCCGGCGAGCCGATCACGGGGAACCTCGACGGAGCGGCGGTCAGGTCGCCCCGCGAGGACGTCGTCGCGGTGAGCACCAGGGAAGGCCGGGTACGGCTGTTCGACCTGGTGCGGAAGGCGCCACTGGGCGAGCTGCCCGACGGCAACCGGGACGGCGTGCAGGCCCTGGCCTTCACCGCCGACGGCTCCAGGGTGCTGGTGCTGGACGGCGTGGGCACGGTACGCGAGCAGCCCGTCGAGCCGGGGGCGGTGGCGGCGGCGGTGTGCGCCCGCGCGGGGAAACCGCTGAGCAGGGCGGAGTGGGCGCGTTACGTCACGGGCGCCGCCTATCGCGCGACCTGCGCTCGGTGACGGCCGGGCATGCCACGCGGCCGCCGCCGGGTGCGCGCCGGACCTTGTCACGCCGGGCCTGCCGGCCGGCGGGGCGGGCAGGCGCCGCCTCGCTCGGACGGGTGACACCCCGCCGTCTGCTTGTCATGCCTGTCTGGCGAGCCCTCGCCCTGTCGCGGCGGCCAGGCATGGTCTTCAGCGTCGAGCCGGCCTTCCTCACGGAGATCCGGAGAACGGTCGCCCGCGACTATGCCAGGCCAGGACAGAATTGGAGCGCTTCTCCAAGCGACGCGCTTTATGGATGGATTGAGAACGAGCGCAAGAATGCCGCGATGATCTCTCGACAGGCTAAGACCGCAAAGAAGAAGGACGCGTGGTTCCCCGGCCTCGCAACGTCTTGATAGCAAGCAAGACATCTTCAGATGCATCGCCACAGGTGGCTGCCGCTCAGATGGTCCGCCTACGATCATCAAACCCATGTTCGCGACGATCAGCCGGAGGCCACATGTCAGTCAGCGGTTCACGTTCGAAAGCCTTGACGTTCGTCGGCGTCCTCGCAGCCGCGGTCATCGTGATCGTGGCAATCGTGGCCTTCCGCGGCACCGACGACCAGCAATTCATCCGCTCGGCGGCGGATATGGAGGCGTTCGCACGCACCATGAGGGACGGCGACCGACTCGGCCCCCGCACCGTCGGCGGGATGGACTTTGAGGAGGTCCGCCGCGAGCGCGGCGTTGTCGTCTTTCAGCAAGGTGAGGCGTTAGCGAGCCCTTACGGCTACGCCTGGAGTCCGCAGGGGGATCCAGCTCCGATCCTCGAGGACATGGAGTGGTCGGAAGACCACGTCGATCACTATTTCGAGCATCTGGAGGGCGCTTTCTACTCCTGGCAGGGAAGGCGCTGACCGCCGCGGACCCCAGGGCGAGGCGCCAGAAGCGGCGCCTACAACAGCCGCGTCAGGCGCCGCAGCTTTCCTTGATCATGCGCCAGGTGATCTGAGACATTCGACCTGCCACGCCAAGATTCTGAGACCGCCGTGACTCCGAATGTCTCAGTCGACTTGGCGTCCACCAGGTCACACCTTCTCCCGCACGCCAACTCAATTGAGAAGGGACAAGAGCTCATGGTGGCTGGCGGTCAGGGGTGGGGATGTAGTCGGCGAACTCGTAGTGACCGTAGCGGCTGAGCTTGGTGGTGACTTCTGACCAGGTCTCCCCGGTGCACTGGTTGACCAAGCGGTCGAAAAGGACTCGATGGCTGCCCAATCGTAGGTGCTGACGATCACGTGGTGGGCGCCGCTGATGGGCCGGTCGTGAATCGCCCCGGGTTCGGTGGAGACTTGATCTCTTGAGAGGATCAAGTCCATGCCTGGTAAGTCTCCCTATCCCGCCGAGCTGCGCCGCCGGGCGGTGCGGATGGTCGCCGAGGTGCGGCCGGATTACCCGACCGAGTGGGCCACGATCAACGCGGTGGCGACCAAGCTCGGCATCGGCACCGCGGAGACACTGCGTACCTGGGTCCGCCAGGCGCAGATCGATGAGGGCAGCCGGCCCGGCCGCACGACGGACGAGTCGGCCGAGCTGAAGCGGTTGCGCCGGGAGAACGCCGAACTGCGGCGGGCGAACGAGATCCTGAAGGCCGCATCGGCTTTCTTCGCGGCCGAGCTCGACCGGCCGCACACGCACTCGTGACCTTCATCGACCAGCACGCCGGCGTGTTCGGTGTCGAGCCGATCTGCCGTGTCCTGACCGAGCACGGCTGCCCCATCTCCACCAGCACCTACTACGCCGCCAAGAGGCGCCCGCCCTCGACGCGGGCGGTGCGCGACGCCGAACTGGACGCCCACATCCAGCGCATCCACACCGCCAACTACGGCGTCTACGGCGCCCGCAAAGTCTGGCAGCAACTGCTGCGCGAGGGGCATCGGGTGGCCCGCTGCACCGTCGAGCGCCGGATGCGCGCACTCGGCCTGCACGGCGCCCGGCGGGGCAAGAAGATCCGCACCACCACGCCCGATCCCGGGCACGAGCGGGCGGCCGACCGGCTGCAGCGCGACTTCACCGCCCAGCAGCCGAACGCCACCTGGGTGGCCGACTTCACCCACGTGACGGCCTGGTGCGGGGTGGTCTACGTCGCGTTCGTCGTCGACATCTACTCCCGGGCGATCGTCGGCTGGGCCGCCTCGCTGACCAAGCACACCACGCTCGTGCTGGACGCCCTGGACATGGCCCTGTGGCGGCGTGAGCGCACCGGCCACCCGGCCGGGCCGGGACTGGTTCATCACTCGGACGCGGGCAGTCAATACACCTCTTTCCGGTTCACCACCCATCTGCTGGCGGCCGGCATCGACGCCTCCATCGGCACGGTCGGCGACGCGCTCGACAACGCCCTGATGGAATCGCATATCGGCCTCTACAAGACCGAGCTGATCAAGCCCCGGGGCCCGTGGCGCAGCCTGGCTGAGGTGGAACTGGCCACCGCTGAATGGGTGGCCTGGTTCAACACGACCCGCCTGCACTCAGCCATCGGACACCTCCCGCCCGAGGAGTTCGAGGCGATCTACTACGCTCAGCACCACCCCAACGAAGCCCTAGCAATCAACCGCTGAGGTCTCCATCAAAGCCGGGGCGGTTCAGTCGTCGCGTTCGACTTGGTCCTGAAGCCATTGCGGGGTGCAGACGGTGAAATCGAAAGACTCGTCTCCAGGACCGTCATCGGGACCGGCGATCATCTGGACCAGGAACATGAAGCGTTGTGGATCGTCGGGAACGTAGGTGCCTGGGGCGATGTCCGGCGTGTGAAGGTGTCGGATGGCGGCTTTCATAATGGTCTCCGTCGGGTTGTCATCAGTTTCTTCTGTCTTGAGGTGCTTTGGGCCTGTTTCCAGTGACGTCTCGGCGGGTGTGGTCTCGTCGACCTCGCGGAACTTGCCGCCCTTGCCGTACAGGCGCAGCCGGCCCTTGCGGGCCGGCATCTGGATGTCGCCGACATCGAGGCGGACGACCTCGCTGATGCGGGCGCCGGCGTAGTACGGGATCAGCGCGATGCACCGGCCCCGGGGCGACAGATGCGCCTCCACAGCGCGCAGCCAGCGGATGCGGGCGCGCTCGGCCAGCGCGCGCGGCGCTCTCTTGGGCAGGTCGCTGAGCGGGCCGGGCGGGGCCTCGTCGTGCGGGGGCGGGGTCGTCGGCGGGTACGGGCCCAGAGGTCGGACGGGCCCGTGGCGGAACCGCGCTGACGTCGCCGCGTTCGGCGGGAGGCGGCTCTTCGTCCAGCGGTCGCCGTCCCGGTGGAACGCCGTGGGGGGTGCGGGCCACGAGCTGCCGGCGGTCGTTGTCCTTCGCCCAGGGGGCGGCCGGTTCCACGGCGGGCACGCCGTCGGCCGGCGCGGGACGTGGCCGGGAGGGCCCGGTCACGCCGTCTCGGCGGCGAGGGCCTGCGCCACGGGGCGGCGGGCCGCCAGGCGGGCGGGGAGGGCGGCGAGCGCCGCCGTCGCCAGGAGGATCGCGAGGGCCGCGCCGAGCAGCCAGGCGGCGGGCGGTTGGGCCGCGTTCCTGGCGGCGAAGAGCGAGAGCAGGCCGACGCCCAGCGGGACGCCGGCGGCGGCGCCGGGCAGGCTCGGCAGGAGCTGAGCGGCGGACAGCCCCGCGGTGACCTGGCCTGGGGTGGCGCCGAGGGTGCGGGCGATCGCCATGTTCGCCCGGGCCTCGACGGCCGTGGTCCAGGTGAAGGTGAGGGTGTTGACGACGGCGAGGGCGATCAGCAGGAGGGTGACGGCGAGCACCAGCCGGCGGTCGTACTCGCCGCGCAGGTTGGGCAGGCCGGCGGCGCCGCCGAGGCCGTAGCCCCGCTCCGGCTGGACGTGCATGGTCAGCAGGCCGACGATCGCGATCACCGTGGTGGCGGTGGCGCACGCCTGCAGCACGGCGCGGCCGGGGCGGCGGGCGGTCAGCCGCAGGCCGAGCAGCAGCGGCGTGGGCAGCAGCGCGGACAGCGCGGTGAGCCAGGGCCGGTGCCGGGGGCTGCGCGGGGCGGCGGACAGGGCGCTGACGGTGGCCGTGCGCAGGGCCCGCGTCGTGGGACGCAGCGTGGACAGCACCGCCACCGCCACCGCGAGGACGGTCGCCGTGACGACGGTGGACGTGCCGGGCCCGGCCGCGTCGCCGATCCGGCTGGCGGTGGGGCTGGCGAGGGCGGGCCCGGCCAGGCGGGCGAGCGCCAGCCCCAGCGCGTCGCCGGCCAGCGCCAGCACCAGGTACTGGGTGAGCACGACGGCGCCGATCAGGCCAGGGCCGGCGCCGACGGCCTTGAGCAGCCCGGCCCGGCGGGTCTGCTCGATCGCGCGCCCGGCGGCCAGCGCCGCCACCCCGGTGACGGCCAGGAAGCTGAGCAGCCAGCTTCCGACGAGCAGGATCGGCCGGCTGTTCCTGAGGATGACCTTGTCCTGCGCGGCGGTGAACTGCCAGGAGTGCAGGGTGATGTCGATGTCGGGGAAGCGGTCGGCGCCGTCGATGGTCCCGGTCGCGGCGGGGTCGCGCAGCTTGAGGTCCAGCGCCATGGTGACGGGGAGGTCCGCTGACGACGCCAGCGCGCGGGCGTCGGAGCGGGTCATCCAGGCCAGGCCGCTGTAGTCGGTGGGGCCGCCGCCCGGTCCGACCTGGGCCGCCCACGGGTAGATCGAGGTGGCCGCGGTGACGGCGATCCCGACGACGGGGTAGGAGCGGCCGGCGATGGTGACGCGGTCGCCGACGCCGACGCCCAGCGCGGTGGCGAAGCCGCGTTCGAGCACGGTGCCGCCGGGGCGGACCCAGCGGCCGGAGGTCACCAGCGGCCGGTTGACCGCGGCGGGCTTCTCGGCGAAGCCCTGCACGACCACCTGGGAGGTGGCGGAGCCGCGCGCGGTGAGGTCGGCGTAGACGACGCGGTAGGGGCCGTGGTGCGCGATCACGTCGGGGTCGTCGGCCAGCGACGCCAGGGCCGGGGTCGCGGCGGGGCCGGTGGCGCTGGTGAGCGCCACCACGTCCGGGCCCGCGGTGGCCGCGCGGGTCTGCGCGTACAGCGCGTCGCTCATGCCGCCCAGGGACAGGCCGAGCGCCATCGTGGCGGTGGCCACGGTCACCGCGAGCAGCAGCATCGCGGCCTGCGCCCGGTGCCGGCGCAGGTCGGCGAGCACCAGCCGGCCGACGAGCACGAAAGAGCCCATGACGCTCAGCCCTCCAGCCCGATGAGCCCGCCGAGTCCGGGCCGCGCGGCGCCGGCCAGCCAGGTGTCGTCGACGAACATCCCGTCGCGCATCGAGATCAGCCGGTCCGCCGTGGCCGCCACCCGCTCGTCGTGCGTGACGACGACGAAGGTCTGCCCGGCGGCGCGCAGCTCCTCGAAGATCCTCAGGACGTCGAGGGTGGCGGCGCTGTCGAGGTTGCCGGTCGGCTCGTCGGCCAGGACCACCAGCGGTTCGTTGACCAGCGCGCGGGCGAGCGCGACGCGCTGCCGCTGCCCGCCGGACAGCTGCGCGGGCAGGTGCCGGGCGCGCCCGGCGAGGCCGACGCGTTCCAGCAGATGGCCGGCGCGCCGCCTGGCCTGGCGGCGGGAGCGCCCGGCCAGCAGCGCGGGCAGCTCGACGTTCTCGGCCGCCGACAGCTCCTCCACCAGGTGGAACGCCTGGAAGACGAACCCAACCGAGCGGCGCCGCAGGCGGGCCAGCGCCCGCTCGCTGAGCGTGTCGATGCGCCGGCCGGCCACCCACACCTCCCCGCCGGTCGGCCGTTCCAGGCCGCCCAGCAGGTGCAGCAGTGTCGACTTGCCGCAGCCGCTCGGCCCCATGACGGCCAGCAGCTGCCCCTGGGGCACCTCCAGGTCGACCTCGTCCACGGCGCGGACCCGGCCCTGTCCCTGGCCGTGCGCCTTCACCAGGTGACGCGCCCGGAGGGCGGGCTGTGACACGTTCATGCATCCTCGGCTTCGTCGTCGACCTTGGACCAGGCCCGCTCGCACGCCTCCAGCCAGCGCAGGTCGGCCTGCAACCGCAGCACGACCCCTTCCAGCAGCAGGCCGGCGGCCGACCCGGCGGGCTCCGCCAGCGCCGCGCGCTGCACCTCGCGCAGGCGGCGCAGCAGCTCGCGGCGCTGCGCCGCCACCAGCTCGACCGGGTCGGCGAGCCGGGCCGCGGCCGCGGCGGCGAGCTTGAGGTGGAACTCCGCCAGGTCCGGCTTCGGCCGGCCGACCTCGGCCAGCCAGGCGGTGACCCGCTGCTGGCCGGCCGGCGTCAGCGCGTAGACCTTGCGCTCGGGCCGTTCGGGCAGGCCGTCGGACCGCTCGCAGACGACGAGGCCCGCCTTCTCCAGCCGGGCCAGCGTGACGTAGATCTGGCCGCGGTTCAACGACTCGCCGAGCGGGCCGAGGGCGCGCCGCAGCCGGGCGTGCAGGTCGTAGCCGTGGGACGGCTCCTTGGCGAGCATCGCCAGCACCGCGTCCTGCACCCTCCACCCCCTAACGGTTAGCCAATAGATAGCGGTCAGCCGCAGAAGGTGTCAAAACGACGGGACGCGGCTCAGTCGTGGCGGCGGCCGCGGAAGGTGCGGCGCAGGTCGTCCACCCACTCCTCCGGGATCTCCCACGGGATGAAGTGGCCGCCGCGCTCGTGCACGGTGAGGTTGACGTGGTTGTACCAGGGGGCCCGGTCGCTGTCGAGGAAGTGCTGGACGCGGTCGGCGGTGGTGACGCCGGGCGGGTTCTCGTGGGCGACGAACGTGATGCCGGTCGGCGCCTCCACCCGCGGCCACCGGTCGTGGGAGGGGGTCCACGGGTAGCGGTTGTTGTTGGCGTAGGTGCGGATGGACGTGCCGATCGAGTTCGTCACCCAGTAGATCATGGCGTGGGTGAGCAGGTCGTCCTTGGTGAAGACGGTCTCGACGTCGCCGTCGTTGGCGCTCCACTTGATCCAGCGTTCGAGGATCCAGGCGAGCATCCCGGCGGGCGAGTCCGTCAGCCCGTACGCGAGCGTGCTCGGCCCGAGGACGTGCGCCGCCAGGTGCGCGGCGAAGCGCCGGTCCAGCTCCACCACCCGGGCGTGGACGTGGGCCGGCAGGCCGTCGGGGATGGGCCGGCCGCCGCTGAGGTCCCAGGCCCGGTCGCCGTTGAACATGGTGAGCTTCTGCCCGGAGCCGATGTGGATGCCGTACAGCTCGCCGGCGTACTTGTGGCCGAGCTGCCCGCACACCAGCGCGCCGACGTCGCAGCCGGCGGCGGCGTAGCGGCGGTGGCCGAGGACGTCGGTCATCAGGGTGTGCCAGACGTCGGCGACCTTCCAGAAGTTCATGCCGGGGTGGCGCGGCAGCGGGCTGGAGAAGCCGAAGCCGGGCAACGAGGGCACGATGACGTCGAACGCCTCGGCCGGGTCGCCGCCGTGCGCGGCCGGGTCGGCGAGCGGGTCCACGACCTTCGACCAGTGCCAGAACGTCCAGGGCCAGCCGTGGGTGAGGATCAGCGGCGTCGGGTCGGGGCCGGTGCCGGGGCGGCGCATGAAGTGCACCGGCACGCCGTCGATGTCGACGTGGTAGTGCTCGTAGGCGTTGATCGCGGCCTCGGCCTTGCGCCAGTCGTAGCCGGTGCGCCAGTGCTCGACGAGTTCGCGCAGGTAGACGGCGTCGACGCCGTAGTAGCGGTCCTCGTTGCCGACGTCGTCGGGCCAGCGGGTCAGCTCCAGGCGGCGGCGCAGGTCGTCCAGGATCTCGTCGGGCACGTGGACGGGGGTCGGCTCAAGAGGGAAGGGGCGGTCGGTGGTGGGCATGGTCAGTTCCTCCGGTGCTGCTCGGCCAGGTGCCGGTTCACCTCGGCGAGGCGGGCCAGGGCGGGCAGGGCCGCCGCGATGGAGGCTCGTTCCGCTGGGGTGAGCGCGGCGGTGAGGTCGGTGAGGTGCGCCCTGCGGTCGGCGCGCCGGCCGTGCACGATCGCGGCACCGGCCTCGGTGACGCGGACGAGCACGGCCCGGCGGTCCGACGGGTCGGGACGGCGTTCCACCAGGCCCTCGCGTTCCAGCTTGGCGACCATCTGGGTGATGGCGGGCTGGGTGACCTGCTCGCCGGCGGCCAGGTCGGTGAGGCGCTTGGGGCCCTGGCCGGCCAGCGTGTGGAGGACGGACAACGTGGTGAAGCTCAGCCGCTGCACCGAGGGCAGGCGGATGAACATCCGGATGAAGTCCTCCAGCACGTCGGTCAGGTGGGGGACGTCCAACTCGTCGGACGGCTCGTCGGACGGCTCGTCGGGCAGCTTGTCGGGCAGCTCGTCGGGCTGCGGCGTGGGCGGCACGCCGAAGATCCTATAAGCAACTTATATAAATTTCTAATCCATTTCGCCGGCCGCCCGCCTCCACCGATCAGAAACGCTCCGCCGGTTCGTCGGTTCCGTCGATGAAAGGATCGACCACCATGACCGACGCAAGACCGCTGGGCGCCGCCGAGGCCACGTTCATCGCGGCGGCCCGCGCGGGCGACCCGGCCCGGTTCGCGCTCGTCACCGAGCGCCACCGGCGTGAGCTGCAGGTGCACTGCTACCGGATGCTCGCGAACTACGACGACGCCCAGGACATGACGCAGGAGACGTTCCTGCGGGCGTGGAACAAGCGGGAGTCGTTCAAGGGCCACGCGACCCTGCGGACCTGGCTGTACCGGATCGCGACGAACGCCTGCCTCGACTTCCTGGACAAGCGCAACGACCGCACGCCGGTGCCGGCCGGGCTGCCCGGCTCCGAGCTGTCGTACCTGCAGCCGTACCCCGACGGGATGCTCCCCGAGGATCCGCAGGAGTCGGTGGTGGCGCGGGAGACGATCGAGCTGGCGTTCATCGTCGCCGTCCAGCACCTGCCGCCGCGGCAGCGGGCGGTGCTCGTCCTGCGCGACGTCCTCGGCTGGCCGGCGTCGAAGGCCGCCGACGCCCTCGGGCTGACCGTCGCGTCGGTGACCAGCGCCCTGCAGCGGGCCCGGGTGACGATGCGCGAGCAGCTGCCCGGCCGCCGCCTCGACTGGCGGAGCCCCGCCACCCACGAGCTGTCGGACGACGAGCGCAGCGTGGTGAAGGCGTACATCGACGCCCATGAGCGCAACGACCTCGACGGGCTGATGTCCTTGCTGCGCGACGACCTGCGCTTCGCGATGCTGCCCGAGCCGGGCACGTTGAGCAGGACGGCCAGGGACGCGGTGGACGGCTGGGTCTCCGGTGGGCTCTTCCGGCGCGGCCGCGACGACTGGCGCTGCGTCGCCACGACGGTCAACCGCATGCCTGCCGCCGCGCTGTACCTCCGCGCCCCTGGCGACGCGCAGTACCGGCTGTTCAACCTCGCGGTCCTGCGGATCGCCGACGGGCGGATCGCCGAGCTCACGGGGTTCGACGCCACCGGAAAACCATGGCTGGGCCTGCCCCCGGCACTGTGACCGGAGGGCGGCCCCGCGTGCTCACCGTCTCGTCTCGTACCTGGTCAGCACCACGCCGCCGGGGAACGTCCGGGTCTCGACCAGGCTCAGGCTCACCCAGCGGTCCAGGGCGGTGAAGAACGGCGTGCCGCCGCCCACCAGGACCGGGTGGGTGACGACCGCGTACTCGTCGATCAGCCCGGCCCGCATGGCCGCCGCGGCGAGCGTGGCACCGCCGATGTCCATGGGGCCGCCGTCGCCGGCCTTGAGCCTGGTGATCTCGGTGACCGCGTCGCCGGTGAACAGGCGGGCGTTCCAGCCGGTCGTGCCGGTCGTGCCGGTCGTGCCGGTCGTGCCGGTCGTGCCGGTCGTGGCGGTCGTGGCGGAGAACACCACCTTCGGCATGTCCCGCCAGCGGCGGGCGAACTCGGTCTCGGCCGGGGTGGCCTCCGGCCGCTCGCCGGCGGCCGGCCAGTGGGAGCTCATCGCCTCCCACAGCTTGCGCCCGTACAGCGACAGGCCCGTGGCGGCCACCCGGTCGGACCACCACTGGAACAGCTCGTCGCCCGGTGAGGAGTCCGGTCCCTCTCCCCCGCTCCAGCCGAGGTCGTCGCCGGGCGCGGCGATGTAGCCGTCCAGGGTCACGTTCATGGCGAAGCTCAGTTTCCGCATCGTGCCGGCCTCTCGTGAGTCGATCTCACAGGTACCGACGGTCGCGGCGCGGAAACCTGATCGGCGCGCGATCCGCGGCCTCGTCAGCTCGCCTCGATGAACTGGTGGTCGGTGCGGATGCGGCCGTCGGCGTCCAGGGCCAGGACGTCCAGGCCGCCGCCGGCCCGCTCCCCCGTACGGGCGGACACCATCGACCACCGCAGCGCCACCAGGCCGGGCAGCAGCGCGAACGCCTCCCCCGCCGCCGCGAACACGTGCTCCCCCGGCGCGACGAACATCTCGTAGGCCCGCCGGACCCGCGCCTCCAGCGCCTCGTGCCCGCGCACCTCCAGCGGCGGCGCCGGGAACGCCAGCCCGGCCGCCGCCTCGCGGATCGCCTGCGGCGGGTCGACGAGCACCTGGACGCCGTCGCCCGCCCACAGCTCGCGGACCAGGGCCGCGCGGCGGTCCGGGTCGGGCTCGTTCCACTGGGCGACGTATCGGCCGGCCCACTCCTGGATCTTCATGGTTTCGCTCATGGCCGCCAGTGTGCGGCGCCCGGATGCGGCGCCGCGATTCCCTGGAGGGAATCGCGGCCGCCGTGGTGTCCGGTATGAATGGGTCCATGACGGTGTCGGCAGATCCCAATCCCTTCGCCGGCGAGCTGCGGCGCTGGCGCTCGCGCCGCCGGGTCAGCCAGCTCGACCTGGCGATCCGGGCCGACACGACGCAGCGGCACCTGAGCTTCCTGGAGCAGGGACGCTCGCGGCCGGGGCGCGGCATGGTGGTGCGGCTGGCCGAGTCGCTGGGGTTGTCGCTGCGCGAGCGGAACGCGTTCCTGCTGGCCGCCGGGTACGCCCCGGTCTATGCCGAGTCGTCGCTCGACGCGCCCGAGCTGGGCCCGGTGCGCGAGGCGCTGGAGCGCATCCTGGACGGGCATCTGCCCTATCCGGCGGTGGTCGTGCGGCCGCACGGCCTGCTGGTCGCGGCCAACGCGGCTTTCGGCGTGCTCACCGAGGGCGCCGCGCCCGAGCTGCTGGAGCCCCCGCTCAACGTGGTGCGGCTGGCGCTGCATCCCGACGGCATGGCCCGCCGGGTGGCCAACCTGCCGGAGTGGGGCCGCCACATCACCGGCAGCCTGCGCGACCAGCTCCATCGCAGCCCCGATGCCGAGCTGGCGGCGTTCGTCGCCGAGCTGGACGGCTACCTGCGCGGGCTGGCCGCGCCCGCCGAGCACCTCGGTTTCGCGGTGCCGCTGCGGCTGCGCGTGCCGGAGGGCGAACTGCGCCTGATGACGACGCTGACGTCGTTCGCGACCGCCGTGGACGTCACGCTGTCGGAGCTGCGGCTGGAGGCGTTCCTGCCCGCCGACGAGGAGACGGCGCGCATCCTGCGCGAGCGCGCCGCCACCCCCAGGTGAGCACGGTCAGCACGGTCAGCGCGGTCAGCTCGGCCGGTCCGGCGCGGCGTCGTGGACGACGAGGGCGAGCTGGACGCGGTTGTCCAGGCCCGCCTTGGTGAGGATGCGCGAGATGTAGCCCTTGACCGTGCCCACGCTCATGTGCAGCTCGCCCGCGATGACGGCGTTGGCCTTGCCCTGCCCGACCGCCAGCGCCACCTCCCGCTCGCGCTCGCTGAGGGCCGACAGCACCCGCCGGGCGTCGGCCCGCCGCCGGTCCTCCTCCTCGGGCACCAGGCGGGCGATCAGCCGGCGGGTGACGCTCGGCGACAGGCTCGGCTCGCCGGCCGCGACCCGCCGGACGGCCTCGACGATGCCCTCGGGCGGCGTGTCCTTCAGCAGGAAGCCGCCGGCTCCCGCGCGCAGCGCCCGGAACACGTGCTCGTCGGCGTCGAACGTGGTCAGGATGATGACCTCCGGCGCGTCCTGGCGGGCGCGCAGCCTGCGGGTGGCGTCGATGCCGTCGAGGCCGGGCATGCGGATGTCCATGAGGACCACGTCGGGCGCGTGCTCGCCGACCGCGGCCTGCACCTGCGCCCCGTCGGCCACCGCGCCCACCACCTGGAGGTCGGGGGCGCCCTTGAGCATCAGCGTCAGCCCGGCGCGCACGAGCGCGTCGTCGTCGACGATGAGCACCCGGATCGGGCCCGGGGGCCCGCTCGCCGGCTCACCCATCGGGTCTGGGCTCGCTTCTGTGCTCACGGGGCCATGGTAGCCGCGCGGCCAGCCGGAACCCGCCGTCGCCGGTGTGCCCGCGCTCCAGCCGCCCGCCCGCCAGCGACACCCGTTCCTCCAGCCCGGCGAGCCCGGCGCCGCCGCCGGTAGCGGCGAGCCCCGCCGGCTCCCGCCCGGCGGGCGGCGGGTTGCGCACCTCGACGGTCAGCTCGCCGCCGGGAGCGCCGGACACCTCGACGGTGACGGGCCGGCCGGGCGCGTGCTTGCGCGCGTTGGTCAGCCCCTCCTGCACGACCCGGTACGCGGTGCGCCGGGTCGTGTCCGGCAGGCCGGCGAAGGGCACGCCGCGCTCACGCAGCTCGATCCGCATCCCGGCCCGCCGCGACTCCTCGACCAGCGGCGCGAGCCCGGTCAGCGGGAGCTCGGCCGACGGGCTCTCGCGCAGCACGGAGATGACCGCGCGCAGCTCCTGCAACGCCTGGTGGGCGCTGGTCCTGATGACCCCGGCCGCCTCGCCGACCTCCTCCGGCCGGGCCGCCGGGTTGAACTCCAGCGCCCCGGCGTGCACGGCCAGCAGCGTCAGCCGGTGGGCGAGCACGTCGTGCATCTCGCGGGCGATGCGCAGCCGTTCGTTGCGGCGGGCCTCCTCCGCGCGCTGCCGCTGGTCGGCCTCGGCGCGGCGGGCGCGTTCCGCCAGGGACGCCAGCAGCTCGCGCCGGGTCCTGGCCACGATGCCCCAGCCGGTGACCGCCCCGCCGAACAGCACCGCGACCAGCGCCCACACCGGGTACGGCGCCAGCCCGGGCGGCCGCCAGGCGAACCTGACCAGCGTCGCCGCCACCCACGCCGCCCCCACCGCCACGGCCACGGGCGGCCGCCGGTACAGCGCGGCGACGAGCGTGGCGATGCCCGCCGCCACGGCCGCCGCGGCCGGGGCCGACAGCGCGATGACGGCCAGCGAGGCGGCCACCGGCAGGCGCCGGCACCACCACAGCCCCACGCACGCCAGGGCCCCGCCGGCGACGTCGGCCCACAGCCACCAGCCGGGCGCGCCGGGGACCAGGTCCCCCCAGATCACGCCGGCGGCCCCGGCCAGGGCGAGCACGACCCCGCCGACGCCGGCCGCCCGGTCGCGCGGCGAGCCGCCGGGCCTGCCCGGCCCGTCCGCCTCGGGGGCGCGGCTGCTCCCGGTGTCGTCCCGGCTGCGTGCTGCGAACACAGTCGCCGATCGTATCCGGCGGCGTCGCGCCCGGTAAGCAACCGAAGTCAGCATCGCGCCGCCCGCCGTGGCAACCTAAGTCACCCCGGGCAGGCGACCGAAGAGGGCAAGGACCGGCCCTGCGGCAGCAGCGCGGCGCGCCCGCGGCGGGAGAGCGTGAGGGCATGGTCACCTCACGAGCACGCGGCCGGTGGGCCGCGCTCCTGCTGGCCGGGCTCACCCCGGTCGTCGCCGAGCTGACGCTCGGCAATCCGCCCCTGCGCCAGGCGTGGCTGCTGCTGCTGTGGACGCCGATCTACGGCGCGGGCACCGTGCTGATCCGCGAGCTGGTACGCCGGGCCGGGCGCGGCTGGCCGGCCGTGCTGCTGCTCGGGGCGGCGTACGGGATCGTGGAGGAAGGGCTGGCGCTGCAGGCGCTGACCAGCCCGACCCTCTACGGCGTGGCCGGCTGGGCGCCCAGGCTGCTCGGGCTCAACAGCGCCTACACCGAGCTGAACATCCCCTACCACGCGGTCTTCAGCGTGGCGCTGCCGATCCTGCTGGTGGACCTCGTCCTGCCGGACCTGCGTCACCGGCCCTACCTGGGGCGGACGGGGCTGGTCGTGGCGGGGGCGGTGTTCGTGCTGGGCGCCGGGCTGCTGCGGTGGACGACCTCCTTCATGGACCCCGGCTACCAGGCGCCGCCGGCGGCGGTGGCGGCGTTCGTGCTGGCCGTCGCGGTGCTGGCGCTGCTCGCGCTGCGTCTGACCCCCCGCCCGGCGGGGCCGCCGGCCGCCCCGCCCCTGGCGGTGCCCGCGCCTCCGGTCGTCGCGGGCCTGGCCGGGGTGGCGGCGTTCGGCTACCTGGCGCTGCTGTTCCCCTTCGGCGGCGCCCGCCACCCGGCCTTCACCGAGGGCGGCTGGGTGGCGGTGCCGATGGCGGCGGCGGCGCTGCTGGCCGTGGCGGCGGGGATGCTGCTGCGCCGGTGGACGGCGCACGGCGGGTGGCGCGACCGGCACAGCCTGGCGCTGGCCGGCGGGGCGCTGGTGGCGCACACCGCGTTCGGCGTGATCGCCAACGGCGAGAGCACCGCCGACCGGGTGTCGCTGGCCGTGCTCGGGCTCGTCATGGCCGGGCTGCTGGCCCTGCTCGCCCGGCGCACCCGGTGAGCGCGGCTCACGCCTGGGGCAGCAGCGGGAGGGGGTCGAAGGCGTGCCCGGCCCACAGCGCCCGGGACGGCTCCTCCGGGTAGGGCGCCACGCGGGGCTCGGCGTCGATGATCCAGGTGTGCCGGTCGCCCGGCTCGTACGCCGGCCAGCCCGGGTCGCCGGTCGCGGCGAACGCGGTCCACGCGGCGCGGACCCGGGCCGACAGCCCGGCCGCGGCCGGCGACGCCTCCGGCCCGAGCAGCAGCCCGGCCGAGCCGGCGGTCAGGTTGCCGAAGGTCAGCGGCAGGCCGAGCCCGTGGCAGGCGCCGAGGAGGCCGCCGCCCATGCCGGTGGCGGGCCAGGTCAGCTCGTACAGGTAGGACCGGCCGTGCCGGCGGTGGGTGTCGGCCAGCCGCTCCGAGGGCATCCGGAACAGCCAGTCGGAGTGCACCAGCTCGTACAGCCGCTCGTCGCCGGCCTGCGGGTGGGCGGCGCGGTAGGCGCCGGGGTCGGGGGCGAGCGCCCGCAGCGCGGCGGCCGCCCGTTCGGCGGTGACGGCGCCGAGGTCGCCGGTGATGGCCATGAACAGCCGGTACTCGTCGCGGGTGTGGCCCACGACCAGCTCGACCCCGCCGGCGGCGGCGCCAGCCGGTGGCCGCCACGGCACGGCGGGCAGGATCTCGCCGTCCACGACCGGC
Source organism: Actinomadura luzonensis (assembly GCF_022664455.2). NCBI lineage: Bacteria > Bacillati > Actinomycetota > Actinomycetes > Streptosporangiales > Thermomonosporaceae > Actinomadura > Actinomadura luzonensis. The sequence goes on along the minus strand of NZ_JAKRKC020000004.1, from coordinate 49,666 downwards.
GCGTACGGCGTGCGCACGTGCGCCGCGAGGCCCCACTCCGTCCGGCCGTCCATCTTGCCGGCCAGCGCGTCGCCGGCGTCGGCCAGCCGCTCCGGCGGCAGCCGGGCGATCTCGGCCGCGACCGGGGGCAGGCCCAGCTCGGCCGCCGTCGCGGCGCCGAGGTCGGCGGCCAGCTCGGCGGAGAAGAACGTGCCGGGCACGCTCTGCGCGATGGCCCGACGGAACAGGCCGGCCGCGGCGGGCATCGTCATCAGCGCGGCGATGCTCCCGGCCCCGGCGGACTCGCCGAACACGGTCACCCGGCCGGGATCGCCGCCGAAGGCCGCGATGTCGTCGTGCACCCAGCGCAGGGCGGCCAGCTGGTCCAGCAGCCCGCGGTTGGGCGGCGCGCCGCGGAAGTGCCCGAAGCCCTCGGCGGAGACGCGGTAGTTGACGGTGACCACGACGACGCCGTCGCGGGCCAGCACGCGGCCGTCGAACAGGGGGTCGCCGGAGCGGCCGTACATGTAGCCGCCGCCGTAGAGCCACACCATCACCGGCAGCCGGGCGGCGCCCGGGTCGGGGGTCCAGACGTTGAGGGTCAGCCAGTCGCCGTCGCCGGGGTCGGCGTTCGCGCCCAGCAGCCTGGACTGCGGCGGCGGCGGGCCGAACGCGGCGGCCTCGCGCGCGCCGTCCCACGGCTCGGCCGGCGCGGGGGCGGCCAGCCGCAGCCCGCCCACCGGCGGCCGGGCGAACGGGACGCCGCGGAAGACGGCGACGCCGTCCTCCAGCCGCCCGCGCAGCCGTCCCGTGCGCACCCGTACCTCGGGGTGTCGGTCGGGGGTCATGGCACGCTCCTCATCCGGGTACCGGCCGGACGGCCATCTTCGCCCGGGGCGCGGCCCCGCCGCATCCCGTTATCGGGCGGCAGCCCGGCCCGCCGATCCAGTACGATGCCGCCTCAGCGGACCTCGGCGGCTGGTCGGAGAGGGCGGGTCATGACGGCAGGGCGGTCGATGCCCACACAGGACGACGTGCTCGGCTACTTCGAGACGCTGTCGAACTGGGGGCGGTGGGGCGACGACGACGAGCTCGGCACGCTCAACCACATCACCGACGACGTGCGGCTGGCGGCGGCGCGGGCCGTGCGCCACGGCAGGAGCGTGTCGTGCTCGTGGGAGGTCGCCGCGCCGACGGACATGGAGCGCTCGACCACGGCGTGCCCGCGCGCCGTCGACATGCCGGGCGCCGAGCACATGCCGCCCGCCTTCCACAACGACCGGCGCTGGGGCTTCTCGCACGAGCGGCTCGGCCTGATGTTCCACGGCAACACGCTCACCCACCTCGACTCGCCGTGCCACCTGTTCTGGGACGGCACGATGTACAACGGGCGGCCGCACACGCTGGTCGACGCGGCGACCGGGTCGGCGTGGGCGGCCGTCACGGCGGCGGCCAACGGCATCGTCACGCGCGGCGTCCTGCTGGACGTCGCGCGGGTCCGCGACGTGCCGTGGCTCGAACCGGGGCAGGGCGTCTTCCCCGAAGACCTGGAGGAGGCCGAGCGCCGCCAGGGGGTGCGGGTGCGGCCGGGCGACGCGGTGCTCCTGCGCACCGGCCACGGCCGGTCCCGGCACGAGTCCGGCGCGAACAGCGGTCTGCAGCAGGCCGGGTGGCACGCCTCCTGCCTGCCGTGGCTGCGGGACCGGGGGGTCGCGCTGATCGGCGCCGACACCCCGCAGGACGTGCAGCCGTCGGGTTACGACGAGGTGCTGATGCCGGTGCACGCGGTGGGCCTCGTCGCGATGGGCCTGTGGCTGCTGGACAACTGCGACCTGGAGGCGTGCGCGGCGACGGCCGCCGAGCTCGGCCAGTGGGACTTCCAGCTCGCGGTCGCGCCGGTCCGTTTCGCCGGCACGTCCGGCAGCCCCGTCAACCCGATCGCCACCTTCTGACCTGCTCGCCCGCGGGCTTCTGGCCCGGTCTTCGCGGCGGTGGTGCCGGCAATCTGAGGATCCGCTGGGTACGGGGGGCGCGGCGTGTGCTTAATTCTCTTGTCAGAGAAGATGGCGGTGTCCCGGTAAGGCGATCGGAAGAGCGAAGAGCGTGGCAGTGGGCGGGCGGATTCCGGACTTCCGGCGTAACTGGGCGGTCGTCGCGTTACGCGGCAGCCTCGACGAGGCCACCGTGGACGCCGTCGAACGGGAGATCCGGCTGCTGCGCGGCCACGGGGCGCGGCTCATCGTGGAGGTGAGCGAGCTGCACTTCCTCGACGGCTTCGGGGTGGACGTGCTGGTGCTGCTGGCGCACCGCATGCATCAGGGCGGCGGGGTCATGGCGGTGGTGGACGGCCGCGGGTACGTGCGCCAGGTGCTGGGGGACGCCGGGCTGGACGGGCTGCTGCCGCTGTTCCCCAGCATGGCCGCGGCCGTGGCCGGGCTGGGCGGCCCCACCGCCGAATGACCTCACCGGCCTCAGCGGCCTGGCCGGCCTCGCGGGCCTCAGGGCCTGGCCGGTCAGCCGGCGGCCGCCAGCAGGGCGAGGGCGGCGTCCCGGGCCTCCGCCCCGGGCGTTCGCGCCCGCGGGTGGGCGGGGCCGTGGGCGGCGACGACGGTGGCGCCCTCGACGAGCATGAGGAGCTGGCGTCCCAGCAGGCCGGGGTCGGCGGCTCCGGCGCGGGCGGCGATGGACGTCAGCAGGTCCAGGTACCGGCCCAGGTGCCGGGCGGTGATCGCGCGCACCTGTGGGACGTGGTGCTGGGCGGCGGCGTTGACCAGGGCGCAGCCGCGGAAGGCGGGCTCGTCGTACCACTGCTGCAGGGCGTCGAAGACGGCCGCGAGCTGGGCGGCCGGGTCGTCGCCCGCCGCCGCGACGGCCTCGCCGACCCAGGCGACCACCCCGTCGCTGCGGGCCTCCAGCACGGCCTCGACCAGGCCCTCCTTGGTGCCGAAGTGGCGGTAGAGGGTCTCCTTGGACACGCCGAGGCGGGTGCACAGCTCGGCGACGCCGATGCCGTCGAGGCCGCGCTCGTACAGCAGGGCGGTGGCCGTCCTGACGATGGCGGCGCGGGTGCGCCCTGGGTCGATGGTCGAGCCCTTGGGAACCGGCATACGTAGATAGTACCGGTCGGTTCGATGCTACGATCCCGGCACCCGTACCGATCTGCCCGAGGAGTCGCCCCCGTGAGCGATATCGTCCTGGTGCCTGGCATGTGCCACGGCGGCTGGTGTTTCGCCGACCTCGCCGAGGAGCTGCGCCGGCGCGGTCACCGCGTCCTGACGGTCACCCCGACCGGCGTCGCCGAGCGCGCCCACCTGCTGCACGGCACCGTCAACCTCGACACCCACATCGCGGACGTGACCGCCCTGATGGCCGCCGAGGACGTCCGCGACGCGGTCCTGGCGGGGCACAGCTACGGCGGCATGGTGATCACCGGGGCCGCCGACCGCCTGCCCGAGCGGGTGTCGGCGCTGGTCTACCTGGACGCGGTGGTCCCGGGCGACGGCGACTCCTGCTGGGCACTGGTGTCGGAGCAGGAGCGCGCGTGGTACCTGGACGTCACCGCCGACGGCGTCGCCACCCGTCCCCTGCCGTTCTTCGACCCGCGCGCCACGCCGCACCCGCTGGCCTCGCTGCTGCAGCCGCTGCGGCTGACCGGCGGGCTGGAGCGGGTGCGGCGCAGGACGTACGTGTACGCGGCCGGCTGGGACGGCGAGTCGCCGTTCACCGCGACCTACGAGCGGCTGCGCGACGACCCGGGCTGGCGCGCGGTCGCCCTGGACGGCGGCCACAACCTCATGCGCGACGCCCCCGGCGACCTGGCGCGCGTCCTCGACGAGTCCGCCCGCGAGGCTGACCGGCAGGGTTGACCGGGAGGGCTGATCGGGAGGGCTGACCGGCGGGGGGTGATTAGCGGGTGAGCAGGTCGCGCAGCGCCTTGGCGATGTCGGCGGGGGCCTCCTCGGCCATGAAGTGGCCGCAGGTGACGGTGTCGTGACGCAGGTCGCCGGCCCAGGCCCGCCACAGGGCGGCCGCGTCGTAGCCGAGCGCGGCGCCCCAGTCCTGCTGGAGCACGGTGACCGGCATGGCGAGGCGGCGGCCGGCGTCGCGGTCGGCCTGGTCGTGCCGCACGTCGACGCCGGCCGAGGCGCGGTAGTCGGCCACGATGGAGGGGACCGCGGCGCGGCAGGCGTCGAGGTAGGCGGCGCGGACGTCGCCGGGCACGGCCCGCGCGTCGCCGGTCCACAGGTCCAGGAAGTGGCCGAAGAACGCGTCGGGGCTCGCGCCGATCAGCTGCTCGGGCAGGCCGGGCGGCTGCGCCATCAGGTAGAGGTGGAAGCCGACGGCCGCGCTCGCGCCGCGCAGCACGTCCCACATGTCCAGCGTGGGCAGGACGTCGAGGCAGGCCAGGTGGGTGATCGCGGCGGGGTGGTCGAGCCCGGCGCGGAAGGCGACCAGGGCGCCGCGGTCGTGGCCGGCCAGCGCGAAGCGCTCGTGCCCGAACGCGCGGGCCAGCGCCACCACGTCGGCGGCCATGGTCCGCTTGCTGTAGGTGTCGGGGCCGGTCTCGGCGGGCTTGTCGCTGTCGCCGTAGCCGCGCAGATCGGCGACGATCACCGTGTGGTCGGCGGCGAGGTCGGCGGCCACGTGCCGCCACATGAGGTGGGTCTGCGGGAAGCCGTGCAGCAGCACGACGGGGCTGCCGGAGCCGGCGACGGCCGCGTTGAGCGCCACGCCGTCGGCGACGGGGACGCGGCGGTAGTCGAAGCCTTCGATCCGCATGAGGTTCTCCTTCGGTCGGGGACGGCTCCCAGCGTGCCGCGCCGCGATGAGCATCCGATGAGCGCGCTACGGTCGGAGGGTGCGGGTGGGGTTCGGGGTGCTGGGGCCGGTCACGGCCTACGACGAGGCGGGGGGCGCGCTCGACGTCAAGGGGCCGCGGCACCGGGCCGTGCTGGCCCGGCTGATCGTCGCCAGGCGCCGCGTCGTGCCGGTCGAGCGCCTGGTGGCCGACCTGTGGGAGGACGACGACCCGCCGCGCGGCGCGGTGAGCGCGGTGCGCACGTTCGTGGCGGCGCTGCGCCGCGCGCTGGAGCCGGACCGCCCGCCGCGTGCCGCCGGCTGCTGGTCACCGGGCCCCGGCTACGCGTTGCGCGCCGGCCCGGCGCGGTGGACGCCTGGCGCTTCGAGCAGGCGGTGGCCGGGGCCGCGACGGCGCCGCCGCGCGAGGCGCTGGAGCGGCTGGAGGAGGCGCTGGGGTGGTGGCGGGGGCCCGCCTACGCCGAGTTCGCCGGGGCGCACTGGGCGCGGGCGGAGCGTTCGCGGCTGGCGGAGCTGCGGCTGCACGCGGCCGAGCGGCGGGCCGAGGCGTGGCTGGCGGTGCGCCCGGCGGCCGAGCTGGTGCCCGACCTGGACGCGCACGTGGCCGAGCACCCGTGGCGGGAGGACGGCTGGCGGCTGCTGGCCCTGGCGCTGTACCGGGCCGGGCGGCAGGGCGACGCGCTGGCGGTGCTGCGGCGGGCGCGGGCGCTGCTGGTGGAGGAGCTGGGGGTCGATCCCGGGCCGGCGCTGCGCCGCCTGGAGACGGACATCCTGCGCCAGGACCCGCAGCTCGATCCCGGGCTTCGCCCGGAGGCGGCGGGAACGGCGGGGACGGCGGAGGCGGTGTGGGCGCGGGCGGCGGCGGCCTACGACCGCAGCGTGCCCGCGGGGGCGCGGGCGCGGCTGGAGTCGACGGTGAGCCTGATGCGTGACCTGGCGGTGACGGGCGGGGCGGGGCTGGAGGCGGCCCGGGGGCATCGGGTGGCCGCGATCGCGGCGGCCGAGGAGCTGGGCGATCCGGAGCTGACGGCGCGGGTGATCGGCGCGTTCGACGTGCCGGCGATCTGGACGCGTTCCGACGATCCCGCGCAGGCGGCGCAGGTGGTGGCGGCCGCCGAGCGCACCCTGGCCGCGCTGCCCGCGCTGCCCGCGCCGCCCGACGCCGGGCCGCTGGAGGCGCCGGGTTCGTCGGGAGCGGCGACGTCGTCGGAGGCCGCGCGGGCGCGGTTGCGGGCGCGGCTGCTGGCCACGGTCGCGCTGGAGTCGCGCGGCGCGTACGGGCCGCGCGGCCCGGAGGCGGCCCGGCAGGCGGAGGAACTGGCCCGCCGCCTCGACGACCCCGCCCTGCTGGCCTTCGCGCTCAACGCCGTCTTCATGCAGAGCTTCGAGCGGACCGGCCTGGCCGGGCGGCGGGACGGCATCGGGGCGGAGCTGGTGGCGCTGTCGTCCCGGCACGGCCTGGTGACCTTCGAGGTGCTCGGGCGGCTGATCCGGTTGCAGGCCCGGTGCGCGCTGGGCGACCTCGCGGCCGCCGACAGGCACGCCGCCGCCGCGGAACGCCTGGCCGAGCGGCACGAGCGCCCGCTGGTGCGGGTGTTCACCGGCTGGTACCGGGCCCTGCGCCTCGACGTGACGGGCGGCGCCTTCGCGGAGGTGGAGGCCGCCTACCGCGCGGCGGCCGGGCTGCTGGACGGGGCGGGGATGCCGGGCCTTGAGCGCGGCCTGCTGCCGCTGGCGTTGTCGTGCGCCCGCGTCCGCCGCGGCCTGCCGCTCCCGCCGGGCGAGGAGGACACGGGTCCGTACGAGCCGTGGGCCCGCCCGCTGCGGCTGGCTCTCGCGGGCCGCCGCGAGGAGGCCGCGGCGGCGCTGGAGGAGGTGCCGGACCCGCCGCGTGACCTGCTGCTTGAGGCCATGTGGTGCCTGGTGGCGCGGGCGGCGGTGGCCACCGGTCACCAGGCGGCGGCGCGGCGGGCGCGGGCGGCGCTGGCGCCGGCGGCGGGAGCTGGCGGGCGCCGGCAGCGGCCTGCTGACGCTGGGTCCGGTCGCCGACCACCTGGCCGCGTTGCGGGAGGCCGGGACGCTCACGCGACAGGGCACCCCGGTGAGCTCACGCGACGGACCCGGGCGAGCTCACGCGACGGACCCGGGCGAGCTCACGCGACGGGCACCCAGGTGAAGCGCCCGTCGCCACGCCCGGCGGCGGGTTCGGCGCGGCCGAAGACCACGTCGGCGAAGTGCCCGCCGTAGCCGATGGTGCCGGGCCGGCTCAGCTCCTCGACCAGGCGGCGGCGGTGCCCGGCAGACTCGTCGGGGTCGTGGTCGATGCCGCAGGACCATTCGGGGTAGGTGACCTGCAGCGGCGCGTGCAGGGCGTCGCCGAAGGCGATGAGCCGCCGGCCGCCGCCGGTGATGGTGTAGGCGGTGTGTCCCGCGGTGTGGCCGGGCGTGAACGAGGCCCGCACGCCGGGGAAGATCTCCTCGCCGTCGGCGGCGGGCCGGACGTTGGGCGCGAGCACGGCCAGGCGTTCGGCGGGGGCGCCGCCCTCGGCGGCGAGGTCGCGCCGCTCCCACTCCGGCGCGCCGACGTGGTGGGGAGCGTGCGCGAAGGGGGGCTCGGCGGCGCCCGGCTCGGTGCTCCAGGCCCAGCCGAGGTGGTCGGGGTGCAGGTGGGTGATGGCGACGGCCTCGATGTCGCGGGGGTCGCGGCCGAGGCTGCGCAGGTTGCGCAGCAGGTCGCCGCCGTGCAGGGGCCCGATGAAGGGGTCGGCGGGGTCGTCGGGGTGCGACTCGGGCCCGAGCCCGGTGTCGATGAGCAGCGCCCGCTCGCCCCGTTCGACGAGCAGCCCGCCGATGCCGGCGACGAGGAGGCCGTCCTGGTCGAGGTGGCCAGGGTGGGCCTGCCAGTCGGCGGGGGTGGCGGCAGGGAGCCAGCCGCCCGGTTTGAGGCGGACCAGCCCGTCGGGGACGTAGGTGACGGTCAGCTCGCCGAGGCGCAGCGACCGGATGCGCGGGGGGCTGGTGAGCCGCGCGCGGTCGCCGGTCGAGGTGGTGGTGGACATGGTTCTCCCCCGCTCTCCTGAGGTCGGCCGCCGCCGGTCGGCGGCGCCGTCGGACAGGAACGCTACAACTAGAACCGTTCTAATTGCAATCGTTCGAGTTGTAGTAAAGTGGGGGTGTGAGCGACGAACGCCAGTTGTGCGGGCTGGTCCACGGCCTGGCCAAGCAGATCGAGTCCCACCTGCGGGTACGCGCGGCCACCCTGGGCCTGACCACGTCGCAGGGCGCGGCGCTGCGCGAGCTGTCGGCGCCGCTGACGCTGCGCGAGCTGGCCGACCGGATGGCGTGCGAGCCCTCCAACGCCACCTTCGTCGCCGACCGGCTGGAGGAGCAGGGCTACCTCGAACGCCACCCGCATCCGGCCAACCGCCGCTCCAAGCAGCTCGTCCTGACGCCGGCCGGCGCCGAGCTGCGCGAACGGCTGCTCGCCCTGCTGGCGGAGGACTCCCCGCTGGCGCCGCTGGCGGCGGAGGAGCAGCAGACGCTGCAGCGCCTGCTCACGCGCGCCGTCGCCCGCTGACACACTGGTCCGAAGGTCACCGACGGAGGGACGTCCCACGATGACGGCCAAGACCATGGTCCTGACGGGGGCCAGCGACGGCATCGGCCGCGCGGCGGCCCGGATCCTGCACGGGCGGGGCGAGCGCGTGGTGCTCGTCGGCCGCTCCCCGGACAAGACCGAGGCCCTGGCCAAGGAGCTGGGCGCCGACTTCCACGTGGCCGACTTCGCCCGGCTCGCGCAGGTGCGGGCGCTGGCGGCGACGCTGCTGGAGCGCTACCCGGTCATCGACGTGCTGGCCAACAACGCCGGCGGCATCATGGGCTCGCGCACCGTGACGCCCGACGGGCACGAGATGACGTTCCAGGTCAACCATCTGGCGCCGTTCCTGCTCACCACGCTGCTGCTGCCGCGCCTGGCCGACAGCCGCGCCACGGTCATCAACACCTCCAGCATGCTCAACATGCGGGCCCGGCTCGACCTCGACGACCTCGACAACGAACGCCACTACTCCGGCAACCGCGCCTACGCCGACGCCAAGCTGGCCAACATCCTGTTCACCCGCGAGCTGCAGCGCCGCCACGGCGCCTCCGGCCTCACCGCGGTCTCCTTCCATCCCGGCGTGGTCGCCACGAACTTCTCCGGCGGCACCGACAGCCTGGCCAGGTTCCTCTACCACACGCCGCTCAAGCGGCTGCTGCTGACGCCGGAGCGCGGGGCCGACACCCTGGTCTGGCTGGCCACGACGCCGCCGGGCGCCGGGTGGGAGCCCGGCGGCCACTACGAGAAGCGGCGGCCGTCGCGTACGCACCCGATGGCGGACGACGCGGCGGCGGCGCGGCTGCTGTGGGAACGCAGCGAGGCCATGCTCGCCCACTGACCGCCGCGTCACAGTGGCCGTGTCACAGTGGCAGGGGGACACGGTCGAACAGCCAGTACAGCCCGGCCGCCACGATCGGCACGGTCAGCGCGGCCGGCGCCCACCGGTGCGCGGGCGTGCGGCGCAGCAGCGCCAGCAGCGGGAACAGCGCCGCCACCAGCACGAGCTGCGTCACCTCGATGCCGACGTTGAAGCTCAGCAGCGACAGCAGCAGCTCCCACGACGCCTGCCGGTCCAGATCGAGCGCCCCGGCGAAGCCGAGCCCGTGCACCAGGCCGAAGACGAACACGACCGGCAGCCGCCACCGGCCGAGCCCGCTCTCGCCGCGGCCGAGCAGGTTGGCCAGCGCCACGACGACGATCGAGGCGGCGATGACCGGCTCGACCAGCCCGCCGGGGACGTCGACCACGCCCATCGCGGCCAGCAGGAACGTGATGCTGTGGGCGGCGGTGAAGGCCGAGGCGGTGGCGATGACGTCCCGCGCCCGCCGCGCGCCGATGAGCAGGGCCAGCAGGAACAGCACGTGGTCCAGCCCGGACAGCAGGTGCTCGGCCCCCAGCAGGAAGAACTCCCCCGCCTGCCGCAGGGCGGGCCGCTCGCCGACCCGCACGGTCGGCTGGGCGGCGTTCAGCACGGCCGAGCCCCGCTCGCCGTCGAGGTCGTAGCGCAGCAGCGTCCGGGTGCTGTGGACGAAGGTCTCGGCGTCGGGGAACAGCGCGCTGGAGATCTCGCGGGCGGCGCCGGCGCCCGGCGGGCAGGTGTAGACGTAGGTGAGCACGGCGAACCGCACCTTGCCATAGGAGGGCAGCGTCACCGTGACGAACATCGACGGCTGATACACCTTCCCCTCCCTCCCGGTGAACGTCCGCCCCAGAGTGCTCCCGCTTCCGTCTCGCTTGGGCAGCTCCGGCGCGTCCTGCCGCCGCCGCGTGGACCGCACCCGCCGACTCCCGGCCCCCTCCCGGGCCTCGCCCTCTCCCGCGGTCTCGATTTTGAAAGAGCCGGCCGACTCCTCAACCCCTGCCCGGCCACCGGCCGGACCGATGAGCGGTTCCGCCTCCAGATGCCAGCCCTCACGGCACTGAGCCATCCGGGCGAGCCGAGTGCGCCGGGCGCACGGCGGGCACTTGTCCTCCAGTCGCGCCCCGCACGCCACGTTCACCAACCGCCGCTGACCGCTCTGCTGATCCTGCACCCACATCGCCAGTGGCCGGACGCACACCCCGGCCTGCTCCGCCAGCACCTTGGCAACCTGAGGGGAAAGGAGCCGCGCACCCTCCCGAGCACGCGGCGTCCCCCCGACGGGAGCATCCGTCAAGCGGCCCCCTCACCGCTGTACGCGCTACCGAACCCCTCCGTCTCGGCGTACGGCTCCCCACCGTCGTCCTCGCCGAAGTCCTCCCCGAACTCCTCGCCCGGCTCGTTCTCCGTCATCAGCGAGCAGGCCCGCACCCCACAGGCACGGCACTCCACGAGCGCCCGCACCACGTCCCAGACCAGCCGACCGACCTCGCCGCACTGCGCGCAGCGCAGCCCGTACAGGATCTCCTTCACGCAACCTCCCCAGCCGCCGTGTACTGCATGACCATGCGCTTGATCTCGTCGTTGCTCGTGTAGCCAGCCCGGACCCGGATCGGCTCGGGCGAGTTCTCCAACCGGACGTAGGCCACGCCCGCCCCCACGCTCGGGTCGTCCGGATCGAAGGGAATCTGATCGCACAGCGCGCCCCGGTCCCGCGCGCCGTCGCCGAGCACCATGTCCACCTGCTCCGCCTCATCCAGCCGCAGCGCGATCCGGTCGGGGAACAGGTTGCGGATGCTCATCACGTCCTTGCGCGGGTCTTGCAGCGCCGCCATGACCGCCACCCCGACCGCCCGCCCCTGCGTGGTCAGCGTCGAAAGCGCCGCCATGACCCGCACCTTCAGGCCCTTGTCCGGCTGGTAGGCGGTCAGGAACGCCACCTCATCGACGATGACGAGGATGAACGGGTCCTGCGTCGTGGGGTCGTGGTCGCGTCGCACGCCCCCGTACCGGCTCGCCCGCTCGTGCATCACCTCCACCGCCTTCTCCAGCAGGACCGCGCACTCCTCGGCCGTGGCCGCGTACCGCTGGAACAGCGCCCGCCCGTAGGCCAGCTCCATCCGCTTGGGGTCCAGGCCCCACAGCTCCGCGAGCCCCGCCTGTGTCGCGGGCAGCAGCCCCCGCACCGCCGCCCACAGATAAGAGCCCTTGCCCGACCCCGTAGCCCCGGCGATCAGGAGATGCGTGCCATGCACCCGCATCCGAAACAGCCGCCCGTCCTCGGTCAGGCCCGCGAACACCGCATGCACATGCGGCCGGTCCGGGATGGGTTGCGGCGGCAGCACCTTGGCCAAGGCGTCCTTGCGCGGGAAGGTCAGCAGCAGCCGCCCCGGCTTGAGCACCTTGACCCGGCAGCGGTCCGCGCCGAACCCGTGCGCCAGCCCCGCCGTCGAGACGGCCCACTCATCCGGGTCCTGCCCCGACAGCATCCGGACCGTGACCCGGTCGGCGTATCGGTCACAGGTGACCTTGACCAGATCGGGCAGGTAGCTGCGCCCGCCCAGCGATCGGCCGAGCCCGGCCACCGCCATGATCCCGGCCCACTTGCGCCGGTAGACCCACATCCACCGGCACCAGGTCAGCGCGGGCAGCGCCACGCACGCCTCAAACGAGGAGCGCGACAGCGCGAACCAGCTCGCCAGCGCGGCGATTTCGAGACCGGCGACGGACACCCAGACCCGCCAGCCGAAGAAGTACACCAGCGCACCCGCCGCAGCCAGCAGGGTACACGCGACCGGATGCCGCCACACCGTCTTGACCAGCGCGGCCACCATCCGCGACAGGTGGACGGCCAGGAAGACGATGCCCGGAGTCCGGACGACGACCGGCCGGTAATGGATCGAGGTGTCCGGCCGGGTGGAGACGACGTTCTGAACCTCGTCCCCGGGAAGTTTGCGCAGCACAAAGACGCCTTTCGCCTTGAGCGTGACGAATCAGAGGAGAAGAGCCCACGGAGCGCCCTGGCAGCCCACTCACGCAGGGCAGAGCTACCAAGGCACACCGCAGGAGAAGCGACGACGACTGAGAGACCACCGAAGCCGAATCAGCTCCAGCGGCATCGACAGTGCGCTACGTCGAGAAGAGCCCCGCGACAGCGACGCAGCCCCGCCGCATCGGTTTCGCGCACGCCGTCAGCGACGACGGCCGGAACTCCTCACACAGGGCGACGGAACATGCCGTCGCAGCATCCATCGGCAGCAGCTCGGCCACTACCGGCATCCCCCTGACCCGCCGCACCGGCGAGCCCTCCCGGGGCGTCACTGGGCGGCCTTAGCCCCGCCCCTGGCTCTGGCGACAGTAAGCGTCGCCGATCGAATCCCCGTCGCCTTGAACGAGTACGCCAGGCGGCCGTTACCGCCCACGTAGGGGGTCACGGTCAGTCCCTCGAAGATGACCGGAACGAGTACCACCGGCAGCCCGGCCAGCTCTGCCGGAGGCTCCGGGATCTCCGGCTCAACCGGAGAGAGGACCTTGACGGTCAGCGACTTCACCGCCGCCTTGAGGTCGGGATCGGCGTCCAGCACCGGCACCGCCCACATCAGCTCACTGGTGAGCTTGTCACGCGCCGCCACCGGACGATCCTTGGTGCTCGCGTCGAAGTCGAGCACCGGCACGACCGCCCCCATCACACAGCAACCATGCGGAAACACGATCTCGTGCGTCACGGGGATCGGACCCTGAAGGGCCAACAGCTACCTGCTTCCCTGGTGTCGAGAATTTTTCGGGAGTCGTAAGAGTAACGGACCGGTGACCCTCCGCGTTCCCCGATTTTGCCAGCCAGGCGCGCTCACACCTCATCGCGACCAGGATCAAACACGCTCTGATATCACCCCAAGTGGGGGGCATCGAGACATCGGGATAGCTGTGCGAATTGGACGCATCGGCGGATTTGGGTCATTACGGCAGGCATCATAGGCCGACTATGACCTGCGTCACAATTTGATGTCAGCGATCTTAGTGAGCAGCGAGAGAGATGCATGAAAACAAAAGTCCGACATGTCGCATTTAGACTCGATGCATCCAGCCCGGCATCTATTGGTCACATACATTCGGGACCAACGACCCTCGCGCGAAACAAGATAGCTGGCAAGGCTGGAGCCAGGCGGCTTAGAGCTTCCGCACACGCGCAGCAGCACCTCTCACGTGATCGCGAGGTAGCAGTCATGGGCAAATTGAACTCGAAGCAAGTTATTGCAGCAATTGCACTCGGAACCCTCACGCTTGGCGGATCAGTCGGCGCTGCGATTATAAACCGGACCGGTAGCACCGTAGCAGGCGCAGGCTCGACTCAAACACCCACAACTGGAATAACGTCACACAGCAGCCATTGGCCCGGCTCGGCGAACGGTAAATCCTTGCTGAATATGCAAGCCATTCCGCTTGAGCAGTCCACCTTGTCCGGCGGCGCCTATTCTGTTGGATCTACATCCATCGGAGGTAAGCAATACAACAACGTACTCATAGGCAGCATATATTCGCAGTGCTCGGTGGGAGCCGAATACTATCTCAATGATACCAAAACCTTCACGGCAGAAGTAGGAATGCTAGACGAAGGAGGATCGAACAGCATTCTGCAAGTCGAGGTGCAGGTTGACGGTTACTCTGCATGGAGTACCTTCCTGAGCCCAGGTCGCCCTTCCCCGGTGGAGGTATCCGTCGCGGGTAAAGACAAGATCGCTCTACTCGTCAGTGCTCCGTGTGACGGGAAAGTTAAAGCAGGATGGATAAACCCCACCCTGCACAGCTAGATCTAAAGCACTTGTGCGGCTTGGCTTGATTAGCCGTGGCGAGGCCGGCCGAACTCGCTTGCGCTCGCCCTACGGGTGGCCTACGGCCATTCCGCCGGCCTCGCCACTCCCGCCGCTCCACGCTCTCCCAGACCAAGCAGAGATTCCATCTGTCGCATGGCAGTGACGTTGCGCCTCACGTCGTGAACACGCACCAGCCGCGCGCCCATGTAGACGCACATACTGTTCGCGGCGACTGTTCCATGCGTGACCGCCTGCGTGCCGCGCTCCACTCCCAATGATTCCCAGATGAGATGCTTGTTGCTTACCGCGGCCATCGCGGGATAGCCAAGACGCGCGATATCCTTGAAATCGCGCGTCAGTTCAAGTGAGTCGAATGTGTTTTTGTGCAAGTCATGGCCAGGATCGATGAAGATGCGGTTGGGCTGGATGCCGTGCTGCAAGGCATGCTCCACCCGTGACTGCAAGAAGCGCGCCACATCTGCTGTGACATCGCTGTAAGTGGGCCTCTCCAGATGAATCCCCGGACCCGCCAGGCTATGAGCGACGATAACACCCATGCCGGTTTCGGCGACGACTTCAGTCATCCCCGGACTCTGCAAGGCATAGGTGTCGTTAACGATCTGTGCTCCTGCCTGGTGGGCCGCCAGCGCTACCTCAGGCAGGTGAGTGTCGATCGAGATTACCGCATCCGTCTTTTCTCGTATCGCCTCGATCACCGGTACCACTCGGTCAATCTCCACCTGTGCTGGCAACTGCGTTCGGACCCCGATGAATGCCCGGCCGCCGACGTCGATCCAGTCAGCCCCCTCCGCGACCACCTCCTCCGCTCGACGCGCGAGGCTTTCCACTTCCATGGACTTGTGGGGGTCGAGGTTGGAGTTAGGCGTTCGGTTGAGTATGGCCATCACCACAACACGTCGTGAGAAGTCGAACTCCTTCCCACCGATGAAGCGGACTGGCTCTACCAGCTCCGGGTAAAACGCCGGAATGTTTATGGACACTGCGTTACTCCCTCCTGAATCGCATGACAATCCGGAGCAGTGCAAAGAATGCGAGAGACCCCAGGCCGATCAGCACAATGGTGACAACGATCTGCCACCATGTCTGTGTCTTCATCATGGCGAAACCGCCGCCCACTGCGAAGCCTGCGAGCGTGACAAACAATCCAAGGATTTCCACGACCTTGAGCAGCCCGTCTCCGACGAGTCTTTCTGCGCTGCGAACCCTCTCCTCCATGTCCTGTATGGCTTTATGAATATGCTTGTCGGCCCGACTTCTTAGCTCGGTCGCCAGCCTCTGGGCGAGATCATCGCCAGCCTTCTCCAGGTCCGCTCTGGCCTCGATAATCTGCCACTCCCGAACATAGTCCTGATGAATGGCATTGTTGCCGCAGCCGAGCATGTCCATTGCTCGATATACATCGGCCAACGCCTTTTCCGTCTCACCGAGACGAGAGAACGCACGGGCTCGCCGAAAATACAAATTTCCTCCGGCTTCACCGCGCCCGATCATGTCGCCCGACAGAGCGAGAATCAGTTGCGGTTGGTCGGGAAGGTAGTACCCGATCCAAAGGCCGTCGAGGCACACATGACGGCTCACCTGATCGGCGTCCACAGCCTCAACAGACTGCATATACATGTGCCGTCCATCTGGCTCCCGAAGTCCGAACGCCGCGAACGCCCCGAAGGCGCGAATCAAAGCGTCGTCATGCTCCCGCAGCCATATGTGCGCAGATTCATGGAGCAGGCGGAACCTAAAGTCGAACCGAAAACGTTGCCCTCTGGTGTAAATGGTGATCAGTCGAAGCAAGTCAAGGTCCACAAATTCCACAGGCTTGATTGACTCTGTTGGTATATCCTCGCCAGCCTCGCGACTTGCCCAGCTCAGGTCTGACGTCAGCGCCCGCAGTTCGGGTACAGTCAGACGCACCTCTTCCGCCAGTGCCGCCAACTCCGTAAGCCACACCTGACAGCCCTGACCGATCAGGTCGCTTACATTTCTACTAATGATTTCGACCCTTTGCGAGCGAGGCGACTTCTCCAGCCTGCGCAGGAGCTTGACCCTGGAATAGCTTCCCTCTTCAGCTAGCTCCGCAGCCTCGCCAGTCATTTCGGTCACGGCGTTTTCCTCCCTGCGGCCGATGGGTTCGCGACAAGAGCCACCTTAGCCGCCAGGTGGCACAGGTCCACCCCCGCCGGAGATCAGGTAAGCAATCAGTGGCATTCGTAACTTAAATCATCGCCGTCCTCGGACGCCGCATATGGCCGAAAAGCGAAGAGTCAAGTTGCCGAATTATTCTTATGGGTATCAAGGGGCGGCAGCGCTCGCCGCCGCCGCCCGGCGGGCGACGCTCGCCGCGCCGCCCGGCCAGCGGATCCGGGCATGCGGCCTGGAGGCCGGTCCCGGCCCGCGCCAACCGGCGCGGCGAGCGCAACCCGCCGCCCGCCGACCGCCCCCGCCACCGTGACCACGCTCCTCGCCGCCCGCCTGCGCGCATCCGCCCCGACGCACCAGTTCCCGCACGCCCCCTGTAGTCCCGTCTGCCCCTCGCTCACTCCCTACAACAAGCGAAGCGAAGTCGCTTAACTACAAACAGTTATAACCAAGGCTTCGACCGATGAGGAGGAAGGGATGGCTTCAGTGAAAGGGCGCAGGACGCTCGTGGTCCTGATCTGCGGAACGCTTCTGATCAGCGCCGCGCCCGCCATCAGTCCGGCTTATGCACACACCACCACGGCACCATGCCAGAAGGTCCAGATCACTGGACGAAAGGTCGCAATCCGTCAGTTCCCGAACGGAGCGCCCATCAGGGTCGTCAGGCGCGGCACCCTGCTTCAGGGAGTCTGCAACGTCGTAGGGAACGAGAACATGCGCTACGCCAGCAAGTGCGGCAGGGCCGGACGGGAGTGGCATCAGGTCATCTCCGGACGCCTCAGCAACGGCAGCAAGTACGGCTACGTACCCACCACCTGCGCACACGTCGTTTGACAGCCCAGCAGGGTGAGTAGCCACCTCCGGCCGTGAAGGCGTGGGGAACTGCTTGGCGGCACGAACCAGACAATTCCCCATAGCCATCTACGACCTTCTCCACTGACGCCGCCTCTGAGTGTGATCCACACTTCCTCGTCTCACAGGCGCGGCGAGGCCGGCCGAACACGCGTGCGCGCGCCCTACGGGTGGCCTACGGCCATTCCGCCGGCCTCGCCGCTCACGCCGGTCGTACCAGGACGCCAGCGGTCACCTCCTTTCGGATACCGAACACTGGCCTGCAACGATGTGCGGCGGCAACGCGGGCGCCTCACCCCTGCCGGGAGAGGAACTTCAACCGCCTTGCCGCCGCTTGGGGTGAGGTGTCCCAAGAGCGGTCCGGCTGGGCCGTCTCGCCTCACCCCAGCTCAAGAGATGCGATTTTCCAGGTAGTAAGCGAGGCATCGAAGCCCGTCCGGGCTTGCCCTGACTGCCTCCCATGAGCCATACGTGCGGAGAAGCACCTCACGTACAAACTCAGGACTAGGAAGACCGGCGGTCCGGCGGCTCTTCTCCCGATCCAACGGGATGGCGGGGACGTAGAGCGCGATGAACGGTCGCGGCTCCGTTGCGTCGGCGATGGAGTCCGACGTAGTGGCAGGCTGCTGGCTGTCCCAGCGTGGCCCCTTCATCGGAGATGTCCCATGAGCAGAGCTGTCCAAAGAGCTGCCCCCACTGCGCCCGACCAACGATCCGTCTCCGCCATCGCGCCTCCGCGCTCAACCCTCCGAATCCAGCGCAGGCAGTAGTTCTTCCCCTCCATCTGTCGAAGCTCGAACGAGGCCCCTGCGCAGTCGCACGTCCTATGGAGGACAAGTCCTTCGGGATTAGGTGTCCGCACAAGGAACCACTCCAGCGGCTCACAATGCGACGTGGGTGGCTGGACGTGAACACCGAAGCATCGAGGTGTTATCCGTCCAAGCCGTGTGGTCCTCGCCAGGGAGCCCATTAGGGCTCCACATCCAGGAGGGATGCCGCCACAGCTACGACGGGCGCGCTCTCGACGGTGAGGACTTCGGCCCACACTCGCCGTCCTCCAAACACGTCACCCTCCACGCCCCACTGGGCCGCTAGCGAAGCGACCAGATAGAGCCCCCTGCCTGAGCATTCGTCGTCGGCGGGCTCGCACATGCGAGGTACGGTTGGCGCGCCTTGGTCGATTACCTCGATGATGGTCGTTGTGTTGCCGATCCCCGCGACACTCGCTATGACCAGCCCGCCTGCTTGTCCAGACGCAGTGTGCTTGATCGCGTTGGCCACCAGCTCACTGACGATGACCTCCGCATCGTACGTGTCCTGATGTCCAGCAGCCTTCAGTACGTGACGCACAGACTGGCGCACAACGGACACGGCACTTTCTTGGCCTGGAAACACCAGTTCGGCCAGAAACTGAGAGTCCATCTTCGTCACCTCCAGACCTACTTCGGGTGTTAGCGAATGGCGGCTCGCACCTCAAAGCTCTCTTGTAGGGAACCGAGTGATGTGCTCGCCGCAACCGCCTCTGATGTTCCACGATGTAGGACCAGCGTGCAAGCAGATGTGCAAATTTACAGGTACGGATACGTGACTGGACGACACGCTAGGATGCGAGCCGACGTAACCCTTCGGTCGGGATGCTGGAGATCTTGATGGCGGAACGAGGTCCAACAGTGCGACGCCGACGATTGGCGGGCGAGCTGCGCAGGTTGCGCGAGCGAAGCGAGATGACCATTGACGCCGCCGCCGAGCGCTTGGGCTGGTCCACCGCCAAGGTCTCGCGCATCGAGACCGCACGCACCGGCATCACTGCGCCCGACCTCACAACCATGCTTGACCTCTATGCGGTGGGCGAGGATCGGCGCGTGGCGCTGCATGCTCTCGCTCGGGCTGCCCGGAAGCGCGGCTGGTGGGATGCGTACGCCGATTCCACCCCCAGCGACTACGCCACCTACATCGAGCTGGAGGCGGAAACGGCGTCTATGCGAGCCTTCGATCCGCTGGTCGTCAATGGGCTCCTCCAGACAGAGGACTATGCCCGGGAGATTATCCGCGCGGCGTTGATGGCCCTCTCTCCGCCAGCAGAAATCCAGCGGCGAGTGGAGGTGCGGATGACCCGACAGCAACTTCTCGCGCAAGAGGACAGTCCGCTCAACCTGTGGACGATCATCCCGGAGTCGGCTCTGCAGCAACAGGTGGGAGGCCGGGAGGTGATGGCCGCCCAGTACGCCAAGCTTGTGGAGGAATCAGAGCGCGGGAACGTGATCATCCAGGTGCTTCCGTCCGCTAAGGGTGCCCATCCGGCGACCGCTGGCCAGTTCGCCATCATGGAGTTCCGCGAGCCCTACGACCCTCAAGTGGTGTATGTCGAGAGTATGACGAGTAGCCTGTATGTTGAGGGTGAAGTGGAGATATACCGCTATACCCTCGCCTTTGACCATCTCCGAGCAATGGCCCTCGATCCGCAAGAGTCGAGAGCCTTGATCTTGAGCATGGCCAGACAAGCCTAGACAGAGTGCCCGGTTGTAGTAGAAAGCTCAGGTGTTCAGGTGGACTTGGCCGACGTTAGGTGGCGCAAGAGCAGCCGCAGCGGCAACGGCGCGAACTGCGTCGAAGTGGCCGCCGTGGAAGGTCGGCGTGCGTCACTGGCAACGAGTAAGACTTCTGATCGCCTCTATCTGGTTCGCGACTCTAAGGATCCTGATGGCCCCGTCCTTGCTTTCACTCCAGAAGAGTGGGACGCCTTCAGGCAAGGTCTCAAGGATGGCGAGTTCGATGACTTGGACTAGTTCCGTCTCGGTCGGCTAGTCACGCAAACGCTCGATCGGATGTCCGGTCGGGCGTTCTGCTTGCCTCTGCGCGAATCCCTGACATGGGAACCCTCAGGGACAGGGCATTACCGAATCGTTTCGGAGCCAAATCCACGGGGACCCCTCCCAAGATCGCAAAAGGGGGGCAGGAGGGGCCAGAACGAGGGCAGGGGCGATGCCCCTCCCGCATTGGCGGCCCAGCGTAATGCCCCCCTTTTACGATCTTGGCCCCGCAGATTCAGCGCCACCGCAACGATTCGTCAATGCCCTACAGCCTGCGGGAAGTGATCGAGCTGGTTTCCTCCGTCTGTAATCTGGTTGCCCTGGTTCGCCGCCGTTGGTGCCGAAGCCGTGCCCCCTTCCGAGACGGGCCTGTCCATGCACCTGACCAAGATGTTGCCTCCTGATCTTGGCCCGCGTGCTCAGCGCCACCGCAGCAGTTTTTAAAGCTGCACGCTGACCGGCCATATCGATTTAGGGGTCATACCTTGACTATGGGCTTGCCCGCGCCGTTGGGGCCGAGGAAGCCGAACACCTCTCCCTGCCCCACCTCGAAGCTGACGTCGTCGAACGCGACGCGGTCGCCGAACCGCCTGGACAGGTGCCCGGCCGCGAGCGCCGGGGCGGCCCCCGTCATCCCGGCGCCTCCCGTCGCGCGGCCGGACGCAGCAGCAGGACGACGGCCGCCACCTGCACGAGGCACAGCCCGGCGGCGGCGGTCACGTCGGCCCGCGCGTACCCCGCCGAGCCCGCCGCCAGCCCGCGCAGCAGGTCGGCGCAGTTCACCGCGGTCAGGAGCACGAACGCGGCCCGCGCCCAGCGGTGCCCGCGCCCGCTCGCCCAGGCCAGCGCGAGGCAGAGCCCGGCCGCGACGACCGCGCCGGCCACCAACGGCCGGATCGTCGCCGCAGGACCCGGCCGGGGTCACGGCCCGGGTCACGGCCGGGGTCACGGCCGCGCAGGCCGCGCCGACGTCGCCGGCCGTGGCCGCGACCACGAGCGCGGTGGGAGCCCGGCGGCGACGGCGAGCAGCGGCGGCAGCCCGGCGCCCGCGCGCGGCACCCGGCCGCAGGCGCAGGCGGAGCGCGGCGGCCACGAGGTCGAGGCAGTCCGCCGCCGGCCGGCCCGGCCGGCGCCGGGCGGCGGCCAGCAGCACGCCGAGGATCTCGCTCCCGTACGCCTCCCGGTACGCCCGCGGGTAGCACCGCAGCCAGCGCCGGTAGGCGCGCTCCAGACGGGCGTCGTCGCCGGTCACGGCGCCGCCCCGCCGGGGGCGAGGCCGAGCCGGGCCAGCGCGGTGCCGGCGTGGGCCTGCACCCTGGCGGCCTCGGCGGCCAGCTCAGCGGCGCCCTGCGGGGTGAGGCGGTAGTAGCGGCGCAGGCGGCTGTCCACGACCTCCTCGCGCTCGACGCTGACCAGGCCGTCGAGACGGAGGCGGTCGAGGGCGGCGTACAGGGTGCCGGCGCGCAGCCGGACGCGCCCGCCGGAGATCCCGGCGACGTCGGCCATGATGCCGTAGCCGTGGCGGCTGCCGCCGGCCAGCGCCGTGAGGATCAGGAAGGTGGCCTCCTGCATCGCTCGCTTGACCATGCCGGCACCATATACCGCTCAACTGCACATGCCAATGGGCCGGCGGTCAGGCCGTCCCGGGGGAGGCCGCGTGCCGGACGCGGACGACCAGCTTGCCGGTGGCGCGGTCGTGCTCCATGTCGTCGTGCGCCTGCCGCACCTGCTCCAGGCCGTCGTAGACCCGGTCCACGGGGAAGGCCAGCCGGCCGGCCGCGACCGCGTCGAGGATCTCCTGGAAGACCTCGCGGGGCAGGTCCTCGACGTCGCCGAAGTAGCCCGCCAGGCGCACGCCGCGCGGCAGGTACTCGTTGGGCGAGAAGTCCCGTACCGTCCACTGGTTGGACAGGCTGCCGCCGAAGCAGGCCGTGCCGTGCACCCGGACGGCGCGCAGGGTGTCGGGCAGGGTCGGCGTCCCGACGAGGTCGAGGGCGGCGTCCACCCCGTCCGGGTACAGCTCGCGCACGGCCGGCGCGACCTCGCCCGTGTCGAGGAGAGGATGGTCGATCCCCTGCTCCTTGAGGAAGGCCAGCCGGTCGGCCCGCCGCGTGGTGGACAGCACCGTGGCGCCGCGCCAGGCGGCCAGCGCGGCGGCGGCCAGGCCCACGGAGGAGGTGCCGCCGCGGATCAGCACGGTCTGGCCGGGCCGCAGATCCAGGCCCGTGGTGAGCGAGCCGTAGGCGGTCTGCACCATCTCCGGCAGCGCGCCGAGCACCTCCCACGGCAGGTCGGTGCGGACGGGGATGACCTGTGCGAGCGGCACCGAGGTGTACTCGGCGTAGCCGCCGTCGTAGGTGCGGCCCATGTCCCCCATCATCGCCACGACCTGCTGGCCGGGGGTCAGCCCGCTGCCGGGCGGGGCGGCGTCCACGGTGCCGGCCGCCTCGATGCCGGGCACCCGGGGGAAGGTGACGCCCTCGCTGACGCCCAGCCGGAGCTTCAGCTCCGAGCGGTTGAGCCCGAACGCCTCGACGCGGATGCGCACCCAGCCGTCCCGCTCGGGCGGGAGCGGGAGCGTGGTCAGCTCCAGGTTCTCCACGGGGCCGGGGGCGGCGAGCCGGACGGCCCGCATGGTGGTCGGCGACGAGGTCATGGGGCTGCCTCCAGGGAGTGGGGAAGTCGGTCGGTCGTGGTCAACAGGAGAGCGCCCCGACCCGATTCCCCCGATTCCCGCCTGCTGGGACGGAGGCTCAGCGGCCGCGGTACCAGTCAAGGGTCGCGGCCACGGCCTCGGCGTGCGGGGTGACGCGCACCGGCCCGAACGCCGCCCTGAAGGCCGAGTCGTCCGCGACGAACGGCCGGTCGTGCTGGTACCAGGTCTCGCCCAGCTCGCGCACGGTGGGGTTGACCAGGCCGACCAGGCGCTGCGTCGCCCTGCCGAGCCCGGCGGCCCGGAACGTCGTGCCCGCCGCGTCCCGGACCAGGCCGAGGAAGGCGCGGCCGGTGACGGGCTCGGCGGCGGGCAGGTGCCAGGCGCGCCCGTCGGCCTCGGGCCGCTCGCCGAGGGTGACCAGCGCGGCGGCGACGTCGGGCAGGTAGGCGAGCGTGTGCGGCTGGTCGAGGTCGCCGACCCAGCGGGCGGTGCGGCCGCGCAGGGCGGCGGCGAAGATGTTCGGCCCGGCGACGGTGTCGGTGCCGCCGGGTCCGTAGTAGTCGGAGGCGCGGCCCAGCGCGGCGCGGACGCGGCCGGCCCGGTGGGCGTCCAGGATCAGGGCGTCGACCTCGGCGCGGACCCGGCCCTTGGGATCGGTGGCGGCGTGCGGCAGGTCCTCGGTCATGGGGCCGGTGACGGGGCCGTAGACGTACAGGTTGTCGGCCATGACCAGTTTCGCCCCGGCGGCCTCGACGCCGGCGAGGACCGCCCGGATGAAGGCGGGGAACTCGGCGGCCCAGCGCGCGTACGGCGGCTGCGCGCACTGGTAGACCACGGCGGCGTCCCGGCAGGCGGCGACGGCTCCCTCGGCGGTGGTGACGTCGGCGCGCAGGGCGTGCGGGCCGGGGGTCACGTTCCGGCTGACGGCGCGGAGGTCGTGGCCGCGGGCGGTGAGCTCGGCGACGACGGCCGAGCCGATCGCGCCGGTGGCGCCGAGGACGACGTGAAGGTCGGACATATGGCGATCTTAAGGGCGGGGCGGGCTGCCCCGTTGTCCTAGACGACCTCCAGGTTGGCCATCATCCCCATGTCCTCGTGCTCGGCGTTGTGGCAGTGAAAGAGGTAGCGGCCGCGGTAGCCGTCGAAGCGGGTGATGATCTCCACCGACTCGCCCGGGCGCAGGGAGACGGTGTCCTTGAGCCCCGCGTCGTGCGGCAGCGGCGGCCGGCCGCGGCGCGAGAGCACCCGGAAGCCGACCAGGTGCAGGTGGACGGGGTGGTGGACGTCCGCGACCAGCCGCCAGATCTCGACGTCGCCGAGCCGGGTGACGACGTCGGGGCGGGCGGGGTCGAACGGCCGGCCGCCGATCAGCCACCCGTGACCGTCCCGCATCCGCCCGGCGCGGAAGGCGAAGTCGCGCACCCGGACGGCGTCCGGCCGGCGCCAGTCCGGCAGGTCGGCGGACAGCGTGCGCGGGACCCGGCTGTCGTCGGCCGCCGCGCGGGCGATCCGGAAGGCCATCACGTCGCGGGTCCGGCCCGAGCCAAGCCGGTTGACCAGCCGGACCAGTCCGCCCATCGGGACGCCGGAGAAGTCGACGACCAGGTCGTAGCGTTCGGCGGGCGCGATCGGCAGGGACCGGTGGGTGACCGGGGCCGCCAGGAGCCCCTGGTCGGCGCCGATCTGGACGAGGTCGAGGCGGCGGCCGTCGTCGGTGACCGCTTCGAGCTCGTAGTGCCGGGCGTTGGAGGCGTTCAGGACGCGCAGCCGGTGGCGGGCCGCGTCGGTCTCGTGCACGGGCCACGGGGCGCCGTTGACCAGGATCACGTCGCCGAGGACTCCGGCGAGGTACGGTTCGCGCACGCCCGGCCCCTCCGGCAGGGCGGGGTAGGCGAGGGTGCCGTCGGCGGCGAACGCCCGGTCGGCGATCATGAGGGGCAGTTCGCGCGGCCCGGCGGGCAGGCCGAGCGCGTCCTCGGCGTCGTCGCGCACGATGTGCATCCCGGCCAGGCCCCGCCAGATCGCGGGGGCGGTGTGGTCCATCCGGTGGTCGTGGTACCACAGCAGCGCCGGCCGTTGGTCCAGGGGGAAGGTGTAGTCCCGCGTGAGGTCGGTGACCACGGCCCGCGGGTCGTGCATGCCGTGCCCGGCGTGGGCTCGCCCGGGGTGAGCGTGCGGGCCTCCGGGGAGGACCAGGTCGGTGGGGTATCCGTCGGAGGCCGCCGGCGTCCGTCCGCCGTGCAGGTGCACGACGGTCGGCACGGGCAGCTCGTTGCGGTGCGTCACGGTGACGGGGCGGCCGCGGCGCGACTCGATCGTCGGCCCGGGGAAGGTGCCCTCGTACGTCCACAGGGGCGTCGTGACGCCGGGCAGGATCTGCGCGCTCGTCTCCCGCTGGGTGATCCGGTAACGGTCGGCGCCGCCCGAGGTGCCCACCGGCTTGAGCACGGCGGGGATCGGCAGCGGCACCTGGAAGGGCGGCGGCAGCGGGACGGCGCTGCGCAGCTCGGCGCCGGTGACCGGCGGCCGGGGGGCCAGCGCGGCCGCGGTCGACAGCCCCGCGGCCGCGATCAGCCCGAGCGCCCCGCCGGTGCCCAGCACCCGCCGCCTGCTGACGTCACGCATCGCGCGCCTCCTTCCGCGACAGGGGCCGGCGCCAGACCGCGATGAACTGCACGACGAGCGCCGCGACGGTCGTCACGCCCAGCGGGAGATGCAGCCACAGGGCGCCGTCCAGGCCGGCGAAGTACTGCACCGTCTCGGCCGCCACCACCCCTGCGGTGGTCAGGAACGGCCAGGCCTGACGCAGCCGCGCCCAGACGACGACGGCGGCGATCGCCTGGAGGCCGCCGACGGAGGTGACCACGTCGGCGCCGAGGGCGTGCCAGCGCAGGCTGTCGTAGTCGCCGGTCAGGTACAGCCCGGCGAACACCGGCTGCCCGGCGATCGCCGCCACGTGCGCGCTGACCAGCGCCCGCAGGGCCCACCCCGCAGGTGTCGTCAGATGGACGGCACCGGTGACCATGAGGAGTCCTCCTGTCGTGTCTCTCGCGTCTTGACGCGAGAGACACTATGACCCAGGAGCTATGGTGTCGAAGATCAATATTGCTATGTGGTCATGCTCCGGGAGGCATGTCGCCCGTGCTGAACGACGCGAGCAGCTCCCTCGGGAGCGTTCCGCGCCTACTTGGCCGCGTTCGTGACGAGCCGGTCGAACTCGCGGTCCGGCAGCGTCCTGTTCAGCTCCAGGAGCTGGTCGGCCATCCAGCCCACCACGTAGCGCGTCTCGGGCTTGCCGGCCTCGACGGCCCGCCGGATGACGGCGGCGACGACCCCCGGGTCGCTGCCCTGGCTGTCGTCGCCGAGCTGCGCCTCGGCGCGCCTGGCCATGGCCTCGGCCATCTCCCCGTACGCCGTCGTCCCGGAGATCGTGCGGAGGTCCCGCGCCGTATGGTCCTCGAAGCCGGTCCTGATGATGCCGGGCTGGATGATCACGACGTCGATGCCGAACGGCTCGACCTCCATCCGCAGCGAGTCGGAGTAGGCCTCCAGCGCGTGCTTGGTCGCGTAGTACCAGCAGCCGAGCGGGAGCGCGATCTCGCCGCCGACGGAGGAGACGTTGACGATCGTGCCGGACCCCTGCTCGCGCAGGTGCGGCAGGACGAGCTGGACCAGCCGGGCGGGCGCGAAGACGTTGACCTCGAACTGGTCGCGCGCCTGGTCGAGCGGGACGTCCTCGGCCGCGCCGTGGAGGACGGTGCCGGCGTTGTTGATCAGGACGTCGATGCGGCCCTGCTCGCCGATGACGGTGCCGACGGCCCGCTCCAGGTCCTCCGGGCGGCGTGCGTCCATCGCCAGGGCGTGGCCGCCGGCCTCGCGGATGTCGCCCATCCTGCCGAGGCGGCGCGCGGCGCCGTACACGGTGTGGCCGGCGCGGATGAGCTCGAGTGCGGTGGCCTTGCCGATGCCGGCGGAGGCGCCCGTGACGAGAACGACCTTCTGCATGGTTCCTCTCCCCTTCGATACGAGGAGCAGGCTAGGATCGCGCACTGCGCCGGGCAACTCACGAATCGCGAACCCGCAGGTGAACGGCCCTGTAATGGTGCAATGAGCGTGTAGCTGAGTGCAACAAAGGAAGGGTCACATGCCAGGGGAACGGCTGACGGCCGAGCATCGCCGCCGCATCGCCGAAGGGCTCGCGGCCGGGCTGACCTACGCGGAGATCGCCCGCAGGCTGGGCCGGTCCAGGTCCACCGTGAGCCGCGAGATCGCGCGGAACGGCGGCCCGCACGGCTACCGGGCCGCCCGCGCCCAGCACGCGACGAGCTGGCGGGCCCGCCGCCGCAGGCGTGCTCCGTACGCCGCCGTTCCGGACCCCGCCGTTCCGGACACCGCCGTTCTGGACGCCGCCGTTCTGGACGCCGCCCGGGATCGTGACGCGGCCACGGTCCGGGAGTTCGAGGAGCGGTTCGTCGCCATGATGACCGAGACCGGCATGGCGCCGATGACGGCCCGGGTGTTCGCCGCGCTGTTCATCAGCGAGAGCGGCAGCCTGACCGCCGTCGAGCTGGTCCAGCGTCTTCAGGTCAGCCCGGCGACGATCTCCCACGCCGTGCGGTGGCTCGAACAGAGGGAGCTGGTCGCCCGCGAACGCGAGGGCCGCCACATGCGCTACCTCGTCGACACCGAGGTCTGGTACCGGGCCTGGGCGGCCAGCACCAGGTCGATGGCACGGTGGGCCGACACCGCCCGGCAAGGCGCGCAGATCCTCGGCACCGGCACGCCCGCCGGCGACCGGCTCCACACCACGAGCCAGTTCTTCGAGCTGCTCGGCCACGACATGGCGCAGGCGGCCGAGCACTGGCGGCAGGCGCTCTCCACGCGACGCCGCCAGGCGTGATGAGAACGGTCAGTCCGTACCGCTCGCCGGGTTGACGGCGAGCACGCAGGCGACGGGCGGGTCGAGGCCCAGCATCTCGGTGCGCAGATCGGCGAAGCCCGCCCTGGTGAGCAGGTCGCGCAGCTCCTCGGCGGCGCGGTCCGTGGTGCCGCGGTCGGCTCCGGGACAGCGGGGCTGACTGACGAGCGCGATGCGTCCGCCCGGACGGAGCACGCCGCGCACCTCCCGGAGCCGGGCGACCGGGTCGGGCCAGAACCCCAGGGAGTTGACGGCGAGCACCGCGTCGAGCGGTTCGCCGAAGTCCGGCAGCCGGTCCACGGAGGCGTGGACGAGGTGCACGCGGCGCGCCCGTACCGCGTCGGCGTTGCGCCGGCCGGCCTGGGCCACCATGACCTGCGAGTGGTCGATGCCGTAGACGTGGCCCTCGGTGGCGCGGCGGGCCAGCTCGGCGATGGCGATCCCCGGGCCGAAGCCGATCTCCAGCACCCGCTCGGCGGGTTCGACGTCCAGCAACGACACCGCCCACACGTTGCGTTGCCGGTTGGAGCCGCGATGGGCCATGAACCAGCCGACGAACCGGCCGGGAAGCCCCCGGGGATGATGGAACTGGCGCACCATGCGAAGGAGCACCCGTCGTCTGAGAGACGTGTCCGCGTTCGACATGATCGCGAGTCAACCTCTTCAAGTATGCTTGAAGTCAATGGGCGAGCTGCTGACGATCGGCGAGCTGGCGGGCCAGGTGGGCGTCGCCGCCTCCACGTTGCGTTACTGGGAGGACCTCGGTCTCCTCCCCCGGCCGGCCCGCGTCGCGGGCCGGCGGCGCTACCCGCCGGCGATGACGAGCCAGGTCGGCCTGATCCTGTTGCTGCGGGACGTCGGCTTCACGTTGCGCGAGATCAAGGCGCTCGTCGCGCACCGCCCGTCGGCCCGCGACGACGGCTGGCGCGAGCTGCACGAGCGCAAGCTCGCCGAGCTGGACCGGCGCATCGCGCGGGCGCAGGCGGCACGCACCGCGATCGCGCACGGGCTGGCCTGCCCGCACGAGGACCTGACCGAGTGCCCCAACTTCACCCGGGGCATCGCGGCGCTCCTCGCGGGAGCCTCCCTCGAAGAAGCCCACTCGCACTGACCGCGCCCGGGCCGGCGGGCGCGCCACGTCGTCCCGGCCCGGAGAGCGAGCGCTACCGCGGCCCTGAGCCGTCGGCGGCCGGATCGTACGCCGCCTGAGCGGCCACGATGGCGTCGGCATGATCGCGGATCCAGTCGGACAGCGCCTGGAGCGGCTCCGTGACACCCTCGCCGAGCGGCGTCAGCGCGCAGCTCACCGGCGCATCTTCTCGCCGACGCCCTCGATCTTGGTAGGGGTGCCGGTAAGAAACGTGTCAGTGCGCCATGGAAAGCGCTGTTTGTCCGAATGGAGGTGGAAGACCACCATCGCCCGGCTGTCGTAGCGGCGGGGTGAAGCAGGAGGCAGCCTGAGCCGGGGATCACCGGGGAGGGCGGGAGCAGCCTCGACGAAGTCGGGTCGGTCCAGCACTACCGGATGGGCCGGGCCCGGTGAGCGAGACGGGAAGGTATACGCGAGGAACCGGTGTCTTACGCCTCTTGAATTCTTGCCAGCTCCAACCCGGTGGATGTGGGCTGGTCAGCGGTGCGTACTCGCTCCTCATGACGGGCGAGGAACTTCTGGTCGGGTATTGGCAGCCTGGGCTGGGAGGTCACGGTGAAGGACTACGGCGTAGCCGTGGCGAGGCCGCAGGGGTAGAGCCGGGTGCCTAACCCGTTGATCGGACAGCAGTGAACATGGGAACCGTTCGGGTTCGTTCTCCTGCTGCTTGCCTTTCCAGGCGGGCGGCGGGAGATAGGTGTGATGCCCGCCGAAGGCCCGAGCGGGGCGGAGCCGCCGTAGTACTCGGAGCTGGGGAGAGCCCGGCACGTGGGGAAGGGCGGCAGCGTGTCGGTCAAGGAGAAGAGTGCAATGTCCGAAGATGCGCCGGTGAATGCCGGCGCCGTGAGGTGGCCGGACGCTGATCCGGCTTACCTGGCGGTACGGAGGATGCAGAGCAAGTTGCACCGGTGGGCGGTCAAAGACCCTGACCGCCGGTTTGGTGACCTGTTCAACCTCGTCTATGACCCGGCGTTTCTGATGCACGCGTGGGAACGCGTGTCCACCAACACCGGAGGACGAACTCCGGGAGTCGATCGGGCCACAGCCTTACAGATCGAGACCCGGATCGGGGTTGAGGCTTTCCTGGCGCAGATTCGCACCTCGCTGAAGTCGGGCGAGTTCGAACCTGCTGAGGTGCGGCAGGTGATGATTCCCAAGGCGGGCGGCAAGTTGCGCAAGCTGGGCATCCCCACCATCGCCGACCGAGTGGTCCAGGCCAGCCTCAAGGCGGTGCTGGAACCCATCTTCGAGGCGGACTTTCTGCCGTCCTCATATGGGTTCCGCCCCAACCGGCGAGCACACGACGCCGTCGCCGAGATCCACCATCTGTCCTCGGGCTCCATGAAGTACCACTGGATCCTGGAGGCCGACATCCACGCCTGTTTCGACGAGATCGAGCACACGGCGCTGATGACCCGGCTGCGGGCAAGGATCTCCGACAAGCGCGTGAACACGCTGGTGAAGGCGTTCCTGAAATCCGGTGTCATGACGACAATCGGAGACTGGGAAGCGACACCGGCCGGAACACCCCAGGGTGGCGTCCTGTCTCCGCTGCTGGCCAACATCGCCTTATCCGCGCTGGACGAGCACTTCGACCGGCAATGGAAACGGGAGATGCGAACCGACAAGTGGCGGGCCAGGCGCAGGAGGAACGGCCTGGGCAACTGGCGGCTCATCCGATACGCCGACGACTTCGTTGTGGTCGTATCCGGCGAACGCCACCATGCCGAGGCCCTGCGCGAGGAGGTGACAGGCGTGCTCGCCCCGCTGGGGCTGCGGCTGTCACCGGACAAGACCCGCGTCGTCCACATCGACGAGGGCTTCGACTTCCTCGGCTTCCACATCAGAAGGCAGCGCAAACGAGGAACGCAGAAGTACTACGTCTACACCAAACCGTCCAGGAGAGCGATCCAAGCGATCAAGGACAAGGTGAAAGACCGAACACGCAGGGCCTACCAGGACATGCGCCCAGACGAGCTGCTGATCAGCTTGAACCGGACGCTGCGTGGATGGGCGAACTACTTCCGGCACGGAGTGTCCAAGGCGATCTTCGGCGCGATTGATTACCACGCATGGCATCGCATCGTCGCCTGGATCTTCCGCAAGCACTCCCGGATCAGCTGGCAGCAGCTGATCCGCCGGTTCTGCCTGCCCGGCACCTGGAAGCTGGCCTGCAACGGCGTCGAGTTCACCGGCGCATCCAGCGTCAAAGTGACCCGTTACCGCTATCGCGGAACCAAGATTCCGACGCCGTGGACACCACCACCGGCAACCGCCGCTGCAGGCGGTTGACCACCGGGCAAGACACGCGGAGAGCCCGGTGCATGGAGACATGCACGCCGGGTTCGGCGGGCGGGTCAGGGAAACGGGCTAATCGCAAGACCAGCACCGCGCCCTGGCCCGACCCAACTGAGCCCCAAACGGCGTTGATCATGCTGTGACTTGCCTGGTCAATGCCGAGTGGTCATGAAACACCCCCGATGCCCATCGACGAGTTGGTCGAGCACTGGACGATCCTGGACGAAGAGCGCGACCTGATCCGCTCAGAGCTGCCGGACGACATGGTTGAGCATGTGGCCAAGCAGGTCCGGGTTCCTGCCTCGGAGTTCGGCCGGATCTGCCGGATCGTGGCCTCGGCCCTGCACAACGCGGAGGTCGCCTGGTCGGTACGGATCGCCTCCCGGTTGACTCCCGAGACCACACAGCGGATCTACGCCCTGGTCGGCATCGACGATGCGAGCCGCGCGGTAGGCGAGGGGGCCGGCGACCGTCAGGAACCCACGGGTGAGGCGCCTGCCGAGGATGATGACCGAGATCCGCAAGCTGGCGGCGGCGCGCTCGATCGGACTGCCGCCCGGGTTGTTCGCCGATGTGGCGCCCAAGGTGCTGGCTGCGTGGCGGGCCCGGGCGGCGGTGGAAGCGCCTTCCCACATGCGCACGCA
The DNA here is from genome assembly GCF_022664455.2 of Actinomadura luzonensis. NCBI lineage: Bacteria > Bacillati > Actinomycetota > Actinomycetes > Streptosporangiales > Thermomonosporaceae > Actinomadura > Actinomadura luzonensis. Next base: position 18,119 of record NZ_JAKRKC020000004.1, on the reverse strand, counting down.
TCCGCGTGAGCTGACGGTGCTGCTGCTGGCGGCGCTGGTCCAGGAGCGGCGTTGAAGTGGGTGACCGGGAAGGAGAACATCCTGTTCAAGGTCGCCGGCGCCGCGCTCGGTCAGCCCGGCGATTCGGTCCGCAAGGTCATCTTCCCGGCTGTCAGCGGCGGCGAGCAGACGCTGCGGGATCTGGTGCACGAGTTCAAGACCAAGGGGCCGGCCTACCGCACAACGGTGCAGACCACGCTGCGTGCCTCCTACACCAACCACGGTCGCGGCCGCTGCGACCGGGCTGCGACCGGGCATCTGGCATCGTTGACGGCATGGCATCTCGACCCGGCGGCAGGCCCGGCCGCCCTGCCCGCGTGACGGCCGGTGGTGAGTGGCGGTGAGGGTCCTCGTCGTCGAGGACTTCGAGGTCCTGGCCCGCTCCATCGGGACCGGGCTGCGCCGCGAGGGCATGGCCGTCGACGTCGTCCTGGACGGGACCGCCGCCCTCGAGCGCCTGGCCGTCACCCGCTACGACGTGGTGATCCTCGATCGTGACCTGCCCGGCGTCCACGGGGACGAGATCTGCCGGCGGCTGGCCCACGGTCGGTGCGACACCCGCGTGCTGATGCTCACCGCCTCCGGCACGATCGAGGACCGTGTCGACGGGCTCGGTCTCGGCGCCGACGACTACCTGCCCAAGCCGTTCGCGTTCGCCGAACTGGTCGCCCGCGTCCGCGCCCTGGCCCGCCGCGCTACCCCGCCGCTACCGCCCACCCTGGCCTGCGGGGACATCACCCTCGACCCCGCCCGCCGCAACGCGTTCCGGGCGGGCCGGCGGCTCGAGCTGAGCCCCAAGGAGTTCGCCCTGCTCGAATGCCTGCTGTCCGCGCCCGGCTTGGTCATCTCCGCAGAGGAGCTGCTCGAACGCGTCTGGGACGAGGCCGCCGACCCGTTCAGCAGCGCCGTCAAGCACACCATGCACCGGTTGCGGGCCAAACTCGGCGACCCGCCGGTGATCGAGACCATCCGCGAAGGCGGCTACCGCATCGGACCGTCGTGATCTCCCGGAAGGCGGCCGGCAGGTCCCTGCAGAAGCGGCTCGCGCTCGCCTACGCGGCGGGCATCTACGCCGCCGGCGTCCTCGTGCTCGTCATGGTCGTCGTCCCGCTCGCCAGCATCGACGCGGCCGTCCCCAAGGGCCGGCCCTCGCGGAGCACGCTCACCGAAACCGGGCCCGGCATCGGCCTGCCCCAGGTCCTCACGGGATCCGCCGTCGCCCTGGTCATTCTGATTCCCGTCGCCCTGGCTCTCGGCTGGTATGTCGCCGGCCGGTTCCTGCACCCGCTGCGCGCCATGACCGCCACCGCGAACGTCATCTCCGCCGGAGACCTCCACCGGCGTCTCGACCTTGGCGAGCCCACGGACGAGCTGACCGAGCTCGGCCACACCCTCGACGGCCTGTTCGCCCGCCTGCAGGCCGCCTTCGACGCCCAGCGTCACTTCGTCGCCAACGCCTCCCACGAGCTGCGCACCCCTCTGGCCGGGCTGCGTACCCTGCTCGAAGTCGCCCTCGCTGACCCCGACGCCGACACCGGCACCCTGCGCTCGGTCTGTCAGGAGGCCCTGGCTCTCGGCGCGCACCAGGAGCGGCTCGTCCAGGCCCTGCTGGACCTGGCCACCAGCGAGCGCGGTGTCACCCGCTGGGACACCCTCGACCTGGCCCACGTCGTCGAAGAAGTGCTCGCCTCCCGCCGCGACCGAGCCACGCGGAAAGGCATCGGCCTGGCCGAACATCTCTCGCCCGCGGTGACGGCTGGGGACGCGGGACTGATCGAAAGCCTTGTCACCAACCTCATCGACAACGCCATCCGCCACAACCACGAAGGCGGGCACCTGGAGGTCACCACGCGGACCTCCGGCACGCAGGCGGTCCTCACGGTCGCCAACACCGGGCCGGTCATCCCCGGCGACCAGGTCGAGCGCCTCTTCCAGCCCTTCCAGAAGCTGGCGTCCGATCGTCACGGCCGCGGCGAAGGCTACGGTCTCGGCCTGGCCATCGTCCATGCCGTCACGCGGGCTCACCACGCCACTCTGACCGCCGGCGCACGCCCCGGAGGGGGCCTGTCCATCACCGTGCGGTTCGCACACGGATCCCTTCCGAACCGTCCCTGACATCTGGGGACGACTGCGCGGGGCGGCACCTGCCACCCGCATCTGAACACTGGAGGCGGTAACGCGGCACGTGCCGGCCCGCTGCCGCCATTGACCGATCGGCCGCCGCTTGAAGCCAGGCACCGCCGGCCGTCGTGCGGGCGGGGCGGCGTGGACCGGCCGCCGAAGCGATCTGCCACTGCTCAACGATGCCAGATCCCCGGTCGCAGCCCGGTCGCAGCGGCCGCGACCCGGCCGGAACCGGGTGCCGCATACAACCGTCGGCATGAGTTCCTGCACACCTCACCGAACCGGCCGGCGAGCCGGCTTCTCCGCGTCACTGCGCACGGAGTGGGCCGCCTTCCTCTCCGTGCGGGGCCGGGTGTTCGCCATGGCGGCTTCCGTGCTGGTCACCGTGTCGCTCGGCCTGCTGATCGCCGGAGGTGCCCGCAGCACCTGCGTGACCGGGAAGGGAGAGGGCCCCTGCCCCGCGCCCCTGGTGGGACCCGACGGCACGGCGGTCAGCGACAAGTACTACTTCGTGCACCAGCCACTCAAGGGGAACGGCAGCATCACCGCCCGGGTGTCGGACATGACCGGGCAGATCCGGCTGCCGGACGCCGTACCCGGGGTGCGCAACGTCAAGGAGGGGGCGGTGCCATGGGCGAAGGCCGGGCTGCTCGTCAGGCAGAGCCTCAAGCAGGGCACACCGTATGCCGCTGTCATGCTCACCGGGGCGCACGGCGTGCGGATGCAGTACAACTACATCCACGACGTGGCCGGCGGTCCTCACAATGGCCCGCAGTGGCTGCGGCTGACCAGGTCGGGAGACACCATCACCGGCTACGAGTCAGACGACGGCAGGACCTGGACCGAGGTCGGCACGGTCAAGCTGACCGGACTGCCGGAGACGGTCGAGATCGGGCTGTTCGCCACCTCACCAGGCGCCCTGTGGGACATGGCGCAAGCCTTCGCCCAGGCCACCGCCACCTTTGACCACATCGACCTGAAGGGTGCGAACGGTAGGTGGCGGCACGACGATGTCGGCGTCGTGCTGGAGTCCGACGGCAAGACCCCGCATCACCCGGGCGGGGTCGTCGAGTCCGGCGACAAGCTCATCGTCACCGGGGGCGGTGACATCGGGCCCGCCACGGTGGACGGCGGTCTACGCGCCGACCTCATGCTGATCGGCGGGGCCCTGGGGCTGATCCCGGTGCTCGTGGTGGCGGTCACGTTCGTCACGGCGCCAGGCAGGCGCGCGCTGATCGGGACCGGCCCGCCGGCACGTCCGGGGCGGTGGCTGGCGGCCAAGGCCACGGTGATGGGCGCCGTGGCGTTCGTGACGGGGCTGGTGACCTCGGGGGTCGTGGTTCCTGCCGGGCTGGCTCTGCTGCGTGCCAACGACAACCCGATCCAGCCGCTGACCCTGGGCACCGGGCTGCGGGTGATCTTCGGCTATGCGGCGCTGACCGCGGCCGCCGTCGTGCTGGCGGTGGGCATCGCCGCGCTGGTCAAGCGGGCCGTCGTCGCCAGCGGGCTGGCCATCGCGCTGGTCATCGTGCCGTACTTCCTGGCGACCGCGGGGCTCGCGCCGTGGCTGCTGATGATCACTCCTGCCGCCGGGTTCGCGATCACACAGAGCGTGCCCACGTTCGCGCATGTGGACGTACAGCAGTCACTGCTCGGAGGCTACTACCCGCTCCCGCCCTGGGCAGGGTTGGCCGTGGCTTGCGGGTATGCCGCCATTACCCTCGCGGCGGCGAGTGTGAGGAGGACGGCATGATCATTTGGGTCATGATCGCCGATGCCCAGCCGAATCCGGCAACTCGACGACGCGCGAGCGCCGCGCCGCGGACACGGGCTGGTGGACCTGCAGGTCACCACCCGGCCGATCCACCGCTCCTCGAGTCTGCCGCCCGCGTCCGCTACCGAGGCGCAACAGCGGCTCACCGCTCGTGAGCTCCAGGTGCTTCGGCAACTGGCCCAAGGGCTCAGCAACGCAGAAATCGCCACCGCGTTGACGATCGAGGAAGGCACGGCCGAGGCCCACGTCTCGGCCTGGTGCTCGGGTAGCCGCGATGGGCCCCGAACTGGACCGTTGACGCAGGTCACTCCTGGTGACGAGTTGCCGTGCACGAGTGGATTTTCGTCGGCGCACGCCGGGATAAGCCGGGCGTCCGGCGAGGGATAACCGGCGGGAAGCACGTTTTCCGAGGTTGGCCAGCTCGGTGAGTGTCTTTATGTCAAGCCGTCCTGGAGCTCCCGGTTACGCCACGTTGCAGGGACCCGTGTCTTCATTCATACCGGCACCCCGACAGGCGCAGAGCCTCCCGGCGCCCGCCGGGAGGCTCCAGAGGGCGCCTAGATCGCTGATGTGGAATTCGGGTTAGTGATCGTAGGCGATTAGGGATCGTTTCACGGGTGCACCGATGTTCCAGTTGTGCCAGATGACGGCGATGAGGGCGAGGATGCGCCGGCTGATGCGTGCCCACAGGCCGTCGGTGTGGCGGGCATTGTGGCGTTCGAGGCCGAGCTGGTTCTTCAGCGTCCAGATGATCGCTTCGATGCGCTGGCGTAACCAGCCGGGGAAAGCCGGGGCGGGTCCGGGCTCGTCTTCGCGGGCCGGCCGGATCAGCCGGTGGCCCAGATCGGCGGCGGCTTTCTCGATGCCGGCACCGGCGAATCCCTTGTCGCACACGATCGGGCACGGCCCGGGTGCGATCTGCTGAACGTGGTGACGCGGGCGGGGCCGGTCAGGCGGCCGACCTCGCCGTCGCCGTCGCTCGCCGACAGGCGCAGGCTCGCGCTCTCCACCGCGACCCAGTCTCTGCTGCGGCAGCGACACATCCTCGCGTTCGCCAAGGTCGCCGCCGCCCACCCCGGTGACACCCTGACGGTGTCGGAGCTGTTTCGGCTCTACCGCGATCTGGTCGACATCCACGCATGTCGTCACCTCCGAATCGCGTGATTCGTCCGGCGGCTAGGATCCAGGCAGCGAATCACCCGAAACAGCGACAAAATGTGCAAGGCAGAATCAACCGCGAGGGCAACGTGAGGGAGGACTGTGGAGCTTCGTGACGTCGAGATCTTCCTGACCCTGGCCGAAGAGCTCCACTTCGCCCGCACCGCTGAGCGGCTGGGCGTCACCCCGGCCCGGATCACCAAGGCGATCCAGATGCAGGAGCGCCAGATCGGCGCCCCGCTCTTCGAGCGGACCTCGCGGAGGGTACAGCTGACGCCACTCGGCCGCCAGCTCCGCGACGACCTCTGGCCCATGTACACCGGCTTCCACGAGGGCATGCGGCGGGCCAGGCTGACCGCCCAGGGCATCACCGGCGTGCTGCGAATCGGCATGATCCCGCACAACGGCCACGACCTACGCCGCTACTGGGACACCTTCCGCGGCCGCCACCCCCAGTGGAAGCTGCAGATCCGGCTCGCCCCGTTCGTCGACCCGTTCGCCGGGTTGCGCAGCGGCGACATCGACGTCCTGGTCGCGTGGCTGCCCGTCGAGGAACCCGACCTGATCGCGGGGCCGGTCCTGTTCACCGACCTGCGCCTGCTGGGGGTGGCCGCCGATCACGACTTGGCCAGGTACGCCACCGGCTCGGTGGAGATGCTCGGCGACTTTCTGCATCACGACGCTCCGGCCAGGCCCGACTACTGGGCGAACGGCTTCGTCCCCTCCCACACTCCTGTGGGCAACCGGATCGAGCGCGGCCCGATGGCGAGAAGTACCGAGGAGATCCTCTCTCTGGTCACCACCGGCGAGACGATCAGCCTCTTCGTCAACCACATGACCCGCTACTACACCAGGCCGGACATCGCCTACCTGCCCGTCCGGGACATCGAACCCCTGCGGTTCGCGCTGATGTGGTCGGCCGAGGCCGAGAACGACCTGATCCGCGCCCTCGCCCAGACCGTCCGCGACCTCGGCCCCCTCGACCTGACCAATCTCTGAAGGATCAGCAACGCCGGCTCGTCCTCGTCGGCGGCCGGCGAGCCTCGTCAGGAGGAGACCGGGCCGACAAGCGGCTGACCACTCGGCCATAGGCTGTCAGCAGCGCTGAACGTGCCTTGAGGCATTGGGCGTTGTCGGGCCGGAGTGTCAACTGCCAACCTGTCGGGGGCGGCGATGGGACATTCCCGCCCGCCCGTTCAACGCGATGTGCTCCAGCGAGGGCCGGCCCAGTCGCCATGTCTCCCTTACTGTTTCGGAGGAATCCCGCCATGCCCCGACGTAAAGACGTCAGCTTCGCGGCCCTGTCCTTCGACTTCACCGGTTACGGCGAGTCGGCCGGTAAGCCACGCGACTTCGAGTCGCCGGCGCGATGTACGTGAGCGCCTTCGCCACCGAGGACCCAAGGGTGCCGTCGCTCGCCCTGGTGGCGCCGTGGCTGCACGACCGCCGGATCTGCGAGGAGAACCACGGCGGTCCGGAGGGCATCGAGGCGAAGAGGACGGGACCCGCGGGCTGTCGGCGCTGATGGTGCCGTTCGGCCTCGGCGGGGTGCTGACGGTGCCGGCGTTGATCGCGTTGCTGTTCGACGCCGTACCAGCGGATCGGCCGGAACGGCGGGCGCCGTGCTCACACCGTCCGCCAGGTCGGCGGGACGATCGCGGTGGCGGTCTTCGGGGTGCTGCTGGCCGGAGCGGACACCTTGCTGGGCGGGCCAGGGCGCCAGGGCATAGGGGGGCCACGAACGCCCGGGTCCGGGAGGAGTCGCCGGCGCCGCGCCACATCAACGCGTACCCGACAGGCGGCGCGTCATCGAACGGGACGTGGACGATGTCGGGCCGGCCGTGGTAGCCCTCCGCCCTGACGGTGGCCACCGTGCCCCCCTGGCCCGCCCCGACCAGCGAGAGGACCTCCTGCCATCCGACGGCTGCCGGTCCGTGCCTGATCGGACGGCCTTGGGGGGTGTAGCGGGGGGAAGAAGGCGTCACGCCAGGCGCGGGACACCCCGACAGCCGTGATCAGCGGCAGGAGCGCGAGGTCCTCCGGTGACACGACGCTCCAGCGCCTTGATCGTCTGACTGACCCGGCCAGGCGAAACCCGCAGACGTTCGGCGGTGCGCGTGAAGTGGAGCTCCTCAGCCAGGCCAGGAACGTCTCGAGCTTGTACCGCTCCACTGGACCCCACCTCCTGCGCCCGGCGTTCGTCATCCGAGCGCCGTCCGCCCCCGGGACCCCGCCGAGCCGAGGCGGCGTCACGCAGTGCCGTCTCGACCCGGCGGTTGCTGGTCATCGTGGCCGTGACGGCGGTCATGCCCAGGAGGAGGCCACCCGCGGCGTAGAGCGGGGTGCGCACGTCGTAGGTGGTGGCCAGCCAGCCACCGAGCACGGCGCCGAACGGGGCCGCGCACATGGCGAGCATGCGGGAGGTGGAGGTGACCCGGCCCATCAGGTGGGCCGGGACGACCGCCTGCCGCAGCGACGGCGCGAGCACCATCGTGGCGCCCATGCCCGCCCCGCAGACGGCGAGGGCGAGCCCGGCCACGTAGGGGTCCGGGGCGGCGGCGAGCCCCAAGACGGCCAGCCCTTCCACCACGGCCGTGCAGGACAGCGCGGTGCCGATGCCGAGTCGCCGGCCGAGGAAGGCGGCGAGGCCCGCGCCGAGCAGGCCCCCGGTGGCCTCCGCGGTGAGGAGCAGGCCGAAGCCGAGGGCGCCGATCCCGAGACGTTCGTGCGCGAAGAGCGCCAGGACGGTCTCCACGGCGACGAAGGCGATGTTGCCGACCGCCGGGCGGAGCGCGAGCCCGAGCAGCAGCCGATCCTGGAAGACGTACGAGGCTCCGGCCCGGGCCTGGCGCAGCAGGGACTCACGGGCGCCCGCGGCAGGCCGCGGCACGGCGGGCAACGACCGTACGAGCAGGGCGGAGAGCGCGAACGACAGCGCATCGGTGAGCAGCGGGGCCGCCCGGCCGAGCGCCAGCAGCGCGCTGCCCGCGGGCGGTCCCGCGAAGCCGGACGCGGCGGTCTGGGCGCCGCGCAGGCGGGAGTTGGCGCGTTGCAGGAGTGCGGCGTCGCGGCCGAGCAGATCGGGCAGGTAGGCCGTGGCGGCCGTGTCGAAGAAGAGGCCACCGAGGGCGAGCAGGAAGGCGACCGCCGCGAGCAGCCCGGCGCTCAGCAGGTCCAGTGCGGCCGCCGCCGCGGCGAGCGCGAGCAGCGCCGCGCGCGCGGTGTCCGCGACCCACATGGTGCGGTGGCGGTCCCAGCGGTCCACCAGCGCGCCGCCGAGCATGCCGAACAGCAGCCAGGGCAGCGTCCCAGCGGCCGTGACGGCGGCCAGCGCCATCGGATCGCGCGTCACGGTCAAGGCCAGCAGCGGCAGCGCGGCATGCGTCACCCCGTCACCGAACGAGGACACCGTCTGCGCGGTCCACAGCCGCCAGAACCCGGCCGGCGGCTTCGCCACATCATCGGTCGACTTCACGAGCACTGTGCATTCCCCTCGATCCGCTGGAACGGCGCGATGGCGGCGCGGAGAAGGCCGCGCGTCCGGCGGCGCGCGGCCCGTGTTCCCTGTCGTTCATGGCAGCAGGTGGGCGGCCTTGACCGAGTGGAAGTGGATCACCACGTCGAAGGACGCGCCGAGGGAGGCCTGGAATGCCTGCTCGGGTGTCCAGAAGCCGCCGCCGATGACCCGGGTGGACCGCTCCTGGGCCAGCCACTGCTTGGCCGCCGCCGGCGTCGTACGGGTGTCGAGGATGAAGTCGCGGTAGCGGACCTGGTCCAGGACGTACTCGTTGTAGCCGGAAGGTGCGGCTTCGACCGAGCCCTTACAGGTCATGGGCCGTTCGGCGGGCTTCGGGCAGTCGCCTTCGGTGAGGGTGTAGTTGTAGCCGCCGCGCTCGAAGGTGGTGCCGACGGTGACGAAGCGGTCGCCGAGCTGCTTGCGCAGCATGCCACCCATCGGGGCGGGAACGTAGGTGGTGTCGATCGGGGTGTAGCTGAGGTGCGCGTTCAATCCCGATATCTGGATCTTGTCGCCGGTGGTCTTGTTCCACCAGGCGACGTTGCCGGCCAGCACGCTGTCGCGGTAGACGGCCGCCTGGCGGCGCCCCTCGGCGGTGGCCTGGTCGAAGGCGAAGTCGGTGAAGGTCTGCGAGAGCGCGCGGGCGTGCTGCACCACCCACCTGTCCGCGCCGTGCTTCTGCAGCAGCTTGAGCGCCTGAGTGGCGCGCTCGGCGTTGTCCTGCCGGGTCTTCAGCGGTACGGCCAGCGCCATGCCCATGTACTCGCCCGCGTTCTTGGTGGTGGGGCGCAGCCCGTCGTACAGCTTGGTGAACTCGCCCAGCAGGCCCGGGTGATGCTGCTTGACGTAGCCGAGGACCTTGTCGAACAGGAGGTCGCCGGGGTAGAGCAGGTCGGCGCCCATGAACTGGACCTTGTGGGCGTGGGTGGTGTTGTAGGCGCGCATCCACTGCACCAGGTTCAGGAACTCCTGGTTGTCGAACAGGTCGTAGGGGCCCTTGACCTCGTCGCGGAAGATGGCGCGGGGGTCTCCCTCGCCGTGCAGGACGTAGTCGTTGAGCCGCACGCCGGTGCTCCAGCTCAGCTCGCGGGCGAAGGTGGTGAAGCCCTTCTCGGTCACCAGGTAGCGGAACAGCCGCTGGTTGAGGGTGTAGAACTCGACGGTGCTGTGGGTGGCCTCACCCACCCCGACCACCTGGGCGTCGCCCACCATGGCGCCGAAGGCGTCCAGGTCACGCGTGAGCGGCTTGGCCACGGTGTCGAGCGCGGCGACCACCTTCGCGTCGTCGGTGCCGGCCAGCGCCGGGGAGGGGATTGTGGCCAGGGCCAGGCCGAGCGCGAGGATCGCGGTCTTCTTCATAGGAGTGCTTCCAGAATGGTTGAGTGAATCGCCCCGGGTTCGGTGGAGACTTGATCTCTTGAGAGGATCAAGTCCATGCCTGGTAAGTCTCCCTATCCCGCCGAGCTGCGCCGCCGGGCGGTGCGGATGGTCGCCGAGGTGCGGCCGGATTACCCGACCGAGTGGGCCACGATCAACGCGGTGGCGACCAAGCTCGGCATCGGCACCGCGGAGACACTGCGTACCTGGGTCCGCCAGGCGCAGATCGATGAGGGCAGCCGGCCCGGCCGCACGACGGACGAGTCGGCCGAGCTGAAGCGGTTGCGCCGGGAGAACGCCGAACTGCGGCGGGCGAACGAGATCCTGAAGGCCGCATCGGCTTTCTTCGCGGCCGAGCTCGACCGGCCGCACACGCACTCGTGACCTTCATCGACCAGCACGCCGGCGTGTTCGGTGTCGAGCCGATCTGCCGTGTCCTGACCGAGCACGGCTGCCCCATCTCCACCAGCACCTACTACGCCGCCAAGAGGCGCCCGCCCTCGACGCGGGCGGTGCGCGACGCCGAACTGGACGCCCACATCCAGCGCATCCACACCGCCAACTACGGCGTCTACGGCGCCCGCAAAGTCTGGCAGCAACTGCTGCGCGAGGGGCATCGGGTGGCCCGCTGCACCGTCGAGCGCCGGATGCGCGCACTCGGCCTGCACGGCGCCCGGCGGGGCAAGAAGATCCGCACCACCACGCCCGATCCCGGGCACGAGCGGGCGGCCGACCGGCTGCAGCGCGACTTCACCGCCCAGCAGCCGAACGCCACCTGGGTGGCCGACTTCACCCACGTGACGGCCTGGTGCGGGGTGGTCTACGTCGCGTTCGTCGTCGACATCTACTCCCGGGCGATCGTCGGCTGGGCCGCCTCGCTGACCAAGCACACCACGCTCGTGCTGGACGCCCTGGACATGGCCCTGTGGCGGCGTGAGCGCACCGGCCACCCGGCCGGGCCGGGACTGGTTCATCACTCGGACGCGGGCAGTCAATACACCTCTTTCCGGTTCACCACCCATCTGCTGGCGGCCGGCATCGACGCCTCCATCGGCACGGTCGGCGACGCGCTCGACAACGCCCTGATGGAATCGCATATCGGCCTCTACAAGACCGAGCTGATCAAGCCCCGGGGCCCGTGGCGCAGCCTGGCTGAGGTGGAACTGGCCACCGCTGAATGGGTGGCCTGGTTCAACACGACCCGCCTGCACTCAGCCATCGGACACCTCCCGCCCGAGGAGTTCGAGGCGATCTACTACGCTCAGCACCACCCCAACGAAGCCCTAGCAATCAACCGCTGAGGTCTCCATCAAAGCCGGGGCGGTTCAGAGTGATGGTGCTGACAGGGCAAGGGCCTGCTGGGCTGCGCTGACAGCCCAGCGACAAGCTGCTGGCCGCTCAGATCTTGGGCCCGAGGAAGCAGCCGCCCGAGGCGTCGATGACCTGCCCGGTCACCCACCGGCCGGCGTCGGAGGCCAGGAAGGCGACCACGTCGGCGACGTCCTCCGGCTGCCCGACCCTGGGGATGGCGTTGCCGGTCCCGACCATCTGCTGGACCTCGGGCTTGCCGAGCATCCATGGGTTCATGTCGGTCACGGTCGGTCCGGGTGCCACCGCGTTGACCGTGATGCCGCGGGCGCCGACGGTCTGGGCCAGGGAGCGGCTGAGCACCTCGATCGGGGCCTTGCTCATCGCGTACGGGGCCTCCGGCATCGCGATTCTGGTCGCCGCGGTGGTCACGTTGATGATCCGGCCGCCGTCATTGAGCAAGGACAGCGCCCGCTGGGTGATGAACAGCGGCGCCTTGGTGTTGATCGCCACGAGCCGGTCGAACGCCTCCGGGGTGATCACGTCGATCGGCCCCCCGCCGTTGATGGCGGCGTTGTTGACCAGGACGTCCAGCCGTACCTGGCCGGTCCACGCCGAGAGGCCCGCCTCCAGCCCGGCGAACAGGGCGTCCACGTCCCCGGACACGCCCAGCTCGGCCCGGACCGGGAACGCGCGGCCGCCGTCCTTCTCGATCAGCTCCACGGTCTCCAGGGCCGCGGCCTCGTTGCTGCCGTAGTGCACCGCCACCAGCACGCCGTCGGCGGCCAGCCGCCGCGCGACGGCCCGGCCGATCCCCCGCGAGGCCCCGGTCACCAGCGCCGTCTTACCCGCCACATAAGTCATGTCGTCACTCCAGAATCATCCGATTCGTGCAACGACTAGAATCAAGCCCCGGGAACACCCAGAACAACGACGAAGTTCGCAATGCAGCATTGACCTAGAAGTCAACGTGAGGCCTCCGATGAGCTGCTTGACCGACAGGCCGAGCAGGTGAGGAGGGGGCATGGAACTCCGCGACATCGAGATCTTCCTGACGCTCGCGGAAGAGCTGCACTTCGGCCGCACCGCCGAACGTCTGCGCGTCACCCCGTCCCGGATCACCAAGGCGATCCAGCGGCAGGAACGTCTGATCGGCACCTTGCTGTTCGAACGAACCAACCGCACGGTCCGGCTGACCCCGTACGGACAGCAGTTGCACCGGGAGCTCAGCGCCGGATACCGCCAGATCATCAACGGGATCGAGTCCGTGTCCGCCGCCGTCCGCGGTGTTTCGGGAACCCTCACGATCGGCTCCATGGGCGGCGCAGGAACCTGGATGATCAAGAACGTCGTAGAGCTGGTCCAGACCCGGCATCCGGCGGTGCGGATCCTCCACCGTGACATCGACGCGGTCGACCCGCTGGCCCTGCTGCGCTCGGGAGACATCGACATCGGGCATCTCTGGCTACCGCTGCGCGAGCCAAACCTCACGCTCGGCCCGGTCACCCACACCTCCCGGCAGGTGCTCATGATTGCCGCCACCCACCCGTTCGCGGCGGGTGACGCGGTGTGCCGGGAAGACTTCGGCGACCTCACGTTCGTCTCCCACACCTCACCCGTTCCTCCGTACCTGGAGGAGGTCTTCCAGCCTTTCCACACCCCTGCCGGACGCTCGATCCCGCGCGGCCCCGCGGTCTCCAGTTGGGAGGACATCCTCAAAGTCGTCAGCGCGGGTCAGGGCGTGATCGCCACGGTGGAGGAGGTCGCCCGCTTCTACCCGTGGCCCGACCTCGCCTATGTCCCCGTCCGAGACGCCCCCGGAGTCAAGTGGGCGTTCGCCTGGCGCACCGCGGCGGAGAACGACCTCATCCGCCACTTCGCTCAGATCGCCCGTGAACTCGCAGGCGGGGTGGCATCCTGATGCGGGAAGAGCTCCGGCGAACGGCCACGAGCATCGCGTAGGCGACCTCGCGCCGAACCGGTCCTGAACACCGGGCCGCTTCCGCCCCGAAGCCGCCGAACCCTTCGGACAGGGGTCGAGGAGGACGTCATGTGACGGTTGAGTTCCTGTCCGCTGATCAAGCCGTGGCCTGCGGGCGCTTCGCCGGTGAGCCGAACCAAGCGGAGCTGGAGCGGTTCTTCCTGCTGGATGAGGCCGACCGCGAGCTGATCGGGAAGCGGCGAGGTGATCACACGCGGCTGGGATTCGCTCTGCAGCCGTGCACCGTGCGGTTTTTGGGACCTTCCTGACCTCCGATCCCTTGGAGGTGCCCTGGCTGGTCATCGACTACCTGGCCGGCATGAACGTTGCCGCTCTTGACCAGCGCGGCCAGGGGCGCCGGTTCTGCCGCGTTGAGGAGCTGCCCCTGGATCTCGAACCGCTGCATGTCGGTGAACTTGGCACGAGGCCACCGGTACCAGGCGAAGAACTCGAACCCCGATCGGCAGGATAAGCACAGGCGACCCAGTCACGCATCGGACTCAGGTCGTACAACCCTGGTCTGCCTGAGCCGCCCGGAAGAGCAAACGACGGTCCGATGCGCCACGCCGGCCGGGTGCGGCACCTTCGACCCTGTGATCCACGCCAAGTTCTCCCGGCTTCGCCGCGCCCTGCTGACCTTGTCCGTCGCCGCCTCGGTGGGGGTGCCGATGATCGACGCGGCGCGGCCCGCGACGGTGCCCGCCCCCGTTCCCGTGAGCACCGGCCTGCCCCTCATCGAGGCGACGCCGACGCTGCTGGCCGAGAGGTACGCCACGAGCCGGGGTGACATCCAGGCCGCCGAGCGCACGGCAGCCCAGCACGGAGACCGCCGGCGAGCCGTGGCGTTGCACGTCATGGCCGGCGCGGAGCGGCAGTTCCTCAGCTTCGACGGCCGGGACGGCGGCCGGACCGTGGAGGTCCTCGGCGACCTCGCCGCCGCGGAGCACATCGCCGTGCTGGTGCCCGGCGCCGACACCCATCTGGACAAGTACGGGCTCCTGCACGGCGGCGCGCTCAGGCTGCGGCAGGCGCTGGGTAACCGGTACGCCGTCGTCGCCTGGCTCGGCTACCGCACGCCCGCGACGGTGAGTTTCGACGCGCTGACCGCCGGCCAGGCCGAAGAAGGCGCTGTCGCGTTGCGCGCCTTCGTGCGGCAGTTGTCCGCGGCCAATGGCGGCGGCGCGAGGGTGTCGCTGGTGTGCCACTCGTACGGCACGGTGGTGTGCGGACGGGCCGCCCCCGGCCTGGACGTCGCCCGGATCGTCCTGACCGGCAGCCCGGGCATCGGCGCGGACGACGTCGGCGCGTTAAGGACGCGGGCGACGATCTGGGCGGCGCGGGGCAGCCGCGACTGGATCGATGCGGTGCCGAACACGCAACTGCACCTGCCCTTCGTCACGCTCGGCTTCGGCCCCGACCCCGTCTCCCCCGCTTTCGGCGCGCGTGTGTTCGCCGCGGGCCAGGCCGCGCACAGCGACTATCTGACGGCCGGCTCCCTGTCACTCCACAACATCGCCCGAATCATCGCAGGCCAGGACCCCGTCCAGACGGAACGGCGGCCGATGCGAGCGCCGTCGCGGGCAGCGGTGCCGGGTCGTGGAACAGTCGGCAGCTCCGCGCAGCAGGGGGCGGGCGGGGTGAGTGGGCATGCTTGACGTCGCTCTGACACCGCAGCTCGTGATACGGCGCGTCATCCGCGACCTGGGCCGGCGGCCGGGATGGCGACAGGCGGCCGCTCTGCTTCGGGCCGGAGGGAGGCAAGCAGCCACTCTGCTTCGGGCGGTGTTGGGACAGGCGACCGCTCCGGCCTGGCGGGGATGGGCGGTCGCTCCCGCCCTGCCGGTACCGGCGGTTGCTCTGGTCCTGCCGGTACGGGTGGGAACACGCGCTGTGGCCCGCGCCGAGAGGACCCGGCCGAGTAACGAGGCTCGGACGCCACGGACCGGTTCAGGCGGTCGAGTTCGGGCGTGGCCGCCGGGTCCGGGCGATCACTTTCAGCGACAGCATGAGCGATTGCGGGAGATGGCCCGGCGGGTCGAGACGACGACGCCTCCGGGCCGTGACCGTGCCGTCGACGCACTGCGCGCCCTGGCCATCGGCGGCGTCGTGCTCGGACACTGGCTGGTGACCGCGCTCGTCGTCGACAGCGGCAACGTCCGCGTCGCCAGCCCCTTACGCGACATGCCCTACCTTGCCCCCGTGTCCTGGGTCCTGCAGACCATGGCGCTGTTCTTCCTGGTGGGCGGGCAGATGACCGCCCAGGGCCTCGCCTCTGCCCGTGCCCGCGGCGTCGGCTACGGCCGGTGGCTCAGGGCGCGGCTGGCCCGGCTCCTGCGGCCGGTCGTGGCCGTAGTGCTGCTGTGGGGTGTGGTGGCGGTCCTGATGCTCGCCCTCGGCGCCGACCTCACCACCGTCAACGCGCTGGTCAAGCTGGTGTGGTCGCCGCTGTGGTTCCTGCTGGTGTACGTGGCGCTGACGGCGGTGACGCCGCTGGTCGCCGGGCTGCACCCCGTCTGGCCGCTGGCCGTGGTAGCCGTCGCCGACTGGGCGCGCTTCGGGTGGGGAGGGCCCGAATGGGTGGGGTGGGTCAATCTCGCGGCCGGCTGGCTGGTGCCGTACTGCTTGGGAGCGGCCTGGGCCCGTGATCGGCTGTGCGGTCGCAGGACGGCGTGGGCCTTGCTGGCCGGTGGCGCGGCCGCCGCCGCGGCACTGGTTCTGTGGGCCGGCTATCCGGCTTCCATGGTGGGCGTGCCCGGCGCCCCGATCTCGAACCAGGCGCCGCCCACGCTCGCGGTCGTCGCGTTCGGCCTGGCCCAGTGCGGTGCCGCACGATTGGCGCTCGCCCCGCTGCGGCGCCTGCTGGCGCGGCCCGCGATCTGGGCGGGCGTGGTGCTGGCGAACCTGTCCGCGATGACGATCTTCCTGTGGCACCAGACTGCCATGATCGCGGTCACCGCACTGGGGCTGCTCGCCGGCCGTCCACTGCCCGGCCTCCACTCTGCGCCGAGCGCCGTGACCTGGGTGTTCGCGCGGGTGGGCTGGTTACCGGTCTTCGCACTGGCGCTCTTCGCGTGCTGGGGCGCCTTCCACGGCTACGAACGCGGTCATCGGCAGGAAACCAGAGCACGGTGACCACGACCGTCGAGAGAAGGCGGACGCGCCGAAGCGCGGGCTGGTAGGCGGACGGGGCTGCCAGGCACCGGGCGGACCGTAAGGACCGAGAGATCAACGACCACGTGCCGAGCTCTGCGAACGGTGCAACAAGGTGGCCATCAGGCGGGGATACCGTCCACGGCCGGTAGGGTGATCATGATGACGGACGCGCGGCTGACCATCCACCACGACGTCTCCGCGGCCATGGCCCGCTACGGCGACCATGAACTGGCCGAGCTGCTGGAACGCGAGGCCGTGCCCCTCGGCACCGGCATCGGCGGGACGTCCGCGCGGCTGGAGGTCGGCGGCACCTCGGTTTTCGTCAAACGCGTGCCCCTCACCGAGCCCGAACTGCGCCACCCGCGCTCGACGGCCGACCTGTTCGGGCTGCCGCCTTTCTGCCAGTACGGCATCGGCTCGCCCGGTTTCGGCGCCTGGCGCGAACTGGCGGCGCACACGATGACCACCGAGTGGGTGCTGACCGGCCGGTACCCCGGCTTCCCGCTGCTGTATCACTGGCGGGTGCTTCCTAACGCCCAGCCCGCCCCGCTCCACGGAGAGCTGGCCGACATCGATCGGGCGGTCACGTTCTGGGAGGGCGCGCCCGGCGTGCGCCGCCGCCTGGAAGCGCTGGCAGCGGCTCCGGCGAGCCTGACGCTCTTCCTGGAGCACTTCCCCTGCACCCTGCACCAGTGGCTTGACGAGCGGGTACGCGCCGGCGACGCCGACCGCGCCTGCGCCGTGGTGGACCAGGGGTTGCGTGAGGCCGTGTCCTTCATGAGCGCGGGCGGCCTGCTGCACTTCGACGCGCACTTCGACAACTTCCTCACCGACGGGCGCCGCCTCTACCTGACCGACTTCGGGCAGGCCGTTTCGACCCGGTTCGACCTGTCGGAGGAGGAACAGGTCTTCTGTCGCCGGCACCTGACCTTCGACCGCACCTACACGGTGGCGTACCTGGTGAACTGGCTGGCCGGCACCTTCCACGGCGCCGACTGGCAGGGGCGTCGCGAACTGGTGCGGGCCTGGGCGGCGGGAGAGCGGCCGAGCGGCGTCCCCAGTGGGGTCGCGGCCCTGCTGTCACGGCGCAGCCCCCTGGTCACCGTGCTGAACGACTTCTACCACGAGTTGCAGAGCGAGAGCCGGAAGACGCCGTACCCGCTGGAGAAGATCCGCGAGGTCGCCGAACGCCACGGCCTGCCGCTCGACTGAAGGTGGCCTACCACGTGAGCGAGGCGCACGTCGATCGAGCGAGAGCCGCTGCGGTCCCACCCAGACATCAGCCGTGACGACCTGATCCGGTACTTCATCCTGGCACCCGCCGACATCCCCTGCCTCCACCCGGGCCGCGGCACCGAGGCCGGCGCTGTGGTGGCGTGGAGCCGCCTCGCCTGACCGGTGCCGCGCCGCAGGAGAATGTGTGCTTCGGCCGAGGTGAGCGGTTCAAGGAACGGATCTACGCGGCGCGGCATCATCACGTTTGCCGTGGTGGTCAGCTCAGAGAGTCGCGGTCACGGGACGGCGTCCGCCAAGGTGGGCGGGAACGGAGGTGAGCCCCGCCACCACGAGCACGGTCGCCAGCACCAGGGCGATCAGCTGCCAGGGTGCGGGAAGCGTGACCTTGTCGCTGTCGCCGCCGGTGATCGTGTTGATGGCGGCGAACAGCAGGAACCCTCCCGGGAAGACAC
>NZ_JAKRKC020000003.1:900000-1167817 GCF_022664455.2 Actinomadura luzonensis | reverse complement strand
TGTCGGCCACCAGCCGTTCCACCAGCGACCCGACGTACTCGATCTCCTCCTCGGTGTTGTAGTAGTGCACGGAGGCGCGCACCACGGTGCTCAGGCCGCGCGCGGGCAGGTCCCACTGGGCGGAGGTGTCCTTGGACACGGTGACATTGACCCGTTCGGCGGCCAGCGCGTCCTTGACCTCGTCGGCGGCCATCCCGGCGACGGTGAAGGAGACGATGCCGCACCGCCGGCCGCCGAGGTCGTGCACCCGTACCCCCTCGACGCCCGCCAGCGTGCGCCGCAGCAGCTCGCCGAGGGCGAGGACGCGCGCCTCGACGGCGGCGGCGCCGAGGCCGAGGGCGTAGTCGGCGGCGGCGCCGAGGCCGGCGACGGCGGCGTAGTTCTTCTCCCACGTCTCGTAGCGGCGGGCGTCGGGGGCCAGCTCGTACGAGCCGGGCGCGGTCCACGTGGCCGAGGCGATGTCGAGCACGGCGGGCTCGAAGCGGTCCATCATGCTCTCGCGCACGTACAGGAAGCCGGTGCCGCGCGGCCCGCGCAGGTACTTGCGGCCGGTGCCGGTCAGCACGTCGCACTTCAGCTCGTCCACGTCGAGGCGGAGCTGCCCGGCGGACTGGCAGGCGTCCAGCAGGAACGGCACCCCGGCGGCCCGGGCCAGCGCGCCGATCTCGGGGGCCGGGTTGACCAGCCCGCCCTGCGTGGGAATGTGCGTCATGGACACCAGCCGCACGCCCGGCTCGGCCAGCTCCCGCTCCAGGTGCGCGAGGTCCACCTGCCCGTCGGCGTCGTCGTCGATCACCCGCACCTCCACGCCGGTGCGGGCCGCCTGCTGGAGGTAGGCGACGGCGTTGCTGCCGTACTCCGAGCGGCAGGTGAGGATGCGCTCGCCGGGCGCGAAGCGCAGGCCGTAAAAGACGACGTCCCAGGCGCGGGTGGCGTTGTCGGCCAGGGCGATCTCGGTGGGGCGGGCGCCGAGCAGGGCGGCCAGGGAGTCGTAGACCGCGGCGATCTGCGCCTCCCGCCGGTGGTGGGTCTCGTACCCGCCGTGCGCGGCCTCCTCCCGCAGGTAGTCGATGGTGGCGTCGAGGACGGCGGCCGGCGGGAGCGCGGACCCGGCGTTGTTCAGGTGGACGACGTCCCGGCAGCCGGGGGTGTCGGCGCGGACGCGGTCGATGTCGATCATCAAGGTGTGAGTCAGCCTCGCTTCAGGAATTCTCGGGCCTGCACCGTCTCTCTCAGAGAGACAACGTATCGCACAGGGAGACGCTAACGAACGCGACTGTGCGCGGTCAAGGGTTACGGACCCTCCGAATGCCCGTACCGGCGCGCGGGACCGCGGTTACTTGCGGCGGTGCTCCCGCACGCCCGCGCCCGCCCGCCAGGCGGTGATGACCAGCTCGTCGCCCTCGACCCTGGTCCAGGCCACCTCGCTCACCTCGATCCGGAACAGGTGGGAGCCGGCCTCGACCGGCCCGCCGTACGCGGCCAGCGTCGCGGGGTCGGTGACCTCCGCCGCCCGCCCGGAGAGCTTCAGGTCGCCCTCCCAGGAGGACGGGTCGCCGGGGTCGGGCGCGCGCGAGGTGACGTGGACCGCGAGGCGCGGGTCGCGGCGCAGGTCGGCGGCCTTGACCGCGTGCGCCATCGAGCCCGTCCACAGCTCGCCGTTCCTGAGTGTGGTCTCGATGCCGCTCACCCGCGGCGAGCCGTCCTTGCGCAGGGTCGCGAGGACCTTGTGCGGGTAGGCGTCCATCAGCCGCCTGGCCGCCCCGGCCAGCTCAGGCGCCTGCCGCTCGAACTCCCGCCACGAAGCCATGCCCCCCATCATGACGGCCCCCGCCGACGGAATCGAGGCCCGCTCAGGAACAGGCGATGCCGGTGGGGCCGGGCGTGGACGAGCCGTTCGCCTGGAAGCCGAACGTGGCCGAGCCGCCGGGCGGGATGCTCGTCGCCCAGCTCGGCGCCCGGACGGTCCAGGTGTCGCCGGACGTCGTGATGGTGGAGCTCCAGGCGCCGGTCAGCGTCACGCCGGACGGCATCCGCCAGGTGAGCGTCCAGTTGTTCCAGGTCGCGGCGCCGGTGTTCCGGACGGTGACGTTCGAGGTGAAGCCGCCCTGCCAGGCGTTCGCCACCCGGTAGTCGACGCCGCAGGGGACGCCCGTGCCGCCCGTGGGGGTGCCCGTGGGGGTCACGGTCGGGGTCACGTCCACGGTCGGGGTCGCGGTCGGGGTCGTCGAGGTGGTGTAGTCGGCCTTCGTGTACGCCGCCCCGCACCGTGTCCCGCACCCCGCCGGCAGCCCGAAGCTGTACACCCGCCCGTCGTTGATCAGCGCGTCCGAGGCGTCCCGAACCCGGATCTGGAACCGGTCGGACCCCTGCGTGATCCCGCCGATGACGTAGGACTGCCCCATGTCGCCGTTCATCCGGGCGGCGTGCCACGCGCCGTCGGCGAAGTACTCGACGCCGTGGATGCCGTTGGCCAGGTGCGAGACGGCGATGGCGGGCCACCAGACCTGCGCGCCCTGGAGGAAGCCGATGGCGATGTCGCCGCGGTAGTCGGGCGCGGGGACGAACGACCAGGTGACGTGCCGGTTGTTCCAGTGACCGGGGTAGAGGTCGCCGACCGGGGCGCCGTTCTTGACGAACCGGTTGAGCGAGTCCTTCGACAGGTCGAGGTGGTACGGGTCGTCGCGGCACCAGGCGTTGGAGTCGCCGCAGCTGTCGGCGACGATCATGGTGAGCCGGGCGCCGTCGTAGGCGTCGGCGACCCAGGAGCCGCCGCGGCAGAACGCCTGGTTCTGCGCGCCGTCGTTGGTGCCGGTGCAGTAGTCGCCGATCTCCACCTGCACGTACCGGCCGCAGTTGAGGCCGTTGTTCCACAGCCCGGCCTTGCTGAGGTCGGCGCCGGTGAGCGGGCGCGGGTAGAAGGCGTAGTCGCCGGGCGTGGCGTACACGTTGAGCGCGACGAAGTCCGGCGCGTCCAGGTTCGCCTGGGGCAGCCCGCACCCGCCGTACGGGGAGCCGAGCGCGTCGAAGTACGTGGCGTTGCCGGTCACCGGGCCCGGCGGGTCGGCGGCGGCGCGGGCGGCCCGCTGGGTGAGCGGCACGACGGCGCACAACACGAGCAGGAGGGCGGGCAGCAGCACGGCGAGCAGCCGGCGACGAGCGTCACTCATCGGACTCCCAACGCGGGAAGGGACGCAAGCGACTTTCCTCGCGGCGCGCCCGCCCGGTCAACCGGCCGCGTCCGCGACCTGGGCGGACGCCGCGGAAACCGTGCAACTTTCACGCCGGGCGGGCCCGGCGGGGGTCAGCGCAGGGCGGCGATGGCGTCGTCGGTGGAGTCGTAGAAGGACAGCAGCCGGTCCAGGCCCATGATCTTGAAGATGTGCGCGAGGTCGGCGTGGAGGCCGGCCAGCGCCAGCCGGACGCCGGCGTCCTGGGCCCGCTGGTGCGCCGCCACCAGGACGGAGACGCCCGTGGAGTCGCAGAACGGCAGCTCCGTCAGGTCGATCACCAGCAGGTCGCCGCCGGCCGGCGCGAGTGCGTCCAGGGCCTCCTGCAACCGCGGGGAGGTGTGGTGATCCAGGTCGCCGTGCACGGCCAGGACGTGGACGCCGGCCGTGGGCGATCGGTGGGTGATGGTCAGGCCGTGGTCGTGCTGCACCGAGGCTCCTGAGCGGGAACGGTCGTCGGGCGGACGGGGGCGGACAGGGTGAGCACCGGGGAGTTGTCCGACATGCCGGTACCCAGGGGTGCGATCAGTTTACGCACCGTGGCGGGGTGCTCGCCGAAGGCGGGTGCGAAGGCGGGTACGGCGGCGGACGTGCGGGCGGTCAGGGCCGTGGCCGTGGCGGACCGGTCCGGCGCGCCCTGGCCGGGCGCGTCCGGGGGCTCGTGGCGGTGCGCGGCGCTCGGGCGGCGCACTGCTGGGTCGGCGGTGCTGACGGTCCGGCTCCCCGTTCCCCTCGCGGTTCGTGCTGCTCCAGCGCCCGGGGCGACGCCCGGACCGGGATTGGTTTGCCCTATTCTACGTACGTTCGAGCTGATATATGGCCTGCTGGTGAGCGGAAGGGGCCCTCGAATGGCGCGCGACGACGAGGCTGCACGCGGGCCCGCGGCAGCGGCCAGGCCCGCGATCTTCACCGCGGACGACGAGGTCGGCCGCGACCTGGCCGCCGTCGACTGGGACGCCACCCCCCTCGGCCCGCCCGAGAACTGGCCGCAGAGCCTCCGGACGGCGGTCAGCATCCTGCTGTCGT
Source organism: Actinomadura luzonensis (assembly GCF_022664455.2). Lineage (NCBI taxonomy): Bacteria > Bacillati > Actinomycetota > Actinomycetes > Streptosporangiales > Thermomonosporaceae > Actinomadura > Actinomadura luzonensis. The sequence goes on along the minus strand of NZ_JAKRKC020000003.1, from coordinate 1,163,561 downwards.
CCCGCTTCTCCATGTGGATGGCGTGGGGGCCCGAGCTCACGTTCTTCTGCAACGCCGCCTACCGCCGCGACACGCTCGGCCGCAAGTACCCGTGGGCGCTCGGCCGCCCGGCCGGCGAGGTGTGGGCCGAGATCTGGGACGACATCGGCCCCCGCATCGACGCCGTGCTCGCCACCGGGAAGGCCACCTGGGACGAGGCCCTGCTGCTGTACCTGGAGCGAGCCGGCTACCCGGAGGAGACCTACCACACCTTCTCCTACAGCCCGCTGCGCGACGACGACGGCGCGGTGGTCGGCATGCTCTGCGTGGTCAGCGAGGAGACCGAGCGGGTCATCGGCGCCCGGCGCATGGCCACCCTGCGCGACCTCGGCTCCGACCCGAGCGTGGTCCGCACCGAGCAGGAGATGCTGGACTTCGCCTGCCGCCAGCTCGGCCAGAACCCGCAGGACCTGCCGTTCACGCTGACCTACCTGTTCGACGCGGCCGGCGAGGCGCGGCTGGCCGAGACGACCGGCATCGGCGCCGGCCACCCGGCCGCCCCCCTCACGGTGTCGCCCGGCGACCCGGACGCGGTGTGGCCGGCGGCGGCACTGGCCGCGGGGGAGCCCGCGCTCGTGCCGCTCGACGGCCCGCCCTTCGCGGACCTGCCCTCCGGCGGCCGGCGGGAGCCGCCCACGCGGGCTCTGGTCGTGCCGCTGCTGCAACAGGGCAGCGCCCCGTACGGCTTCCTGGTCGCCGCGCTCAACCGGTACCGCCCCCTGGACGACGGCTACCGCGGCTTCGTCGAGCTGGCGGCGGGACACGTCGCGGCCGGGATCTCCTCGGCCCGCAGCTACCAGGCCCAGCAGCGGCGGGCTGAGGAACTGGCCGAGCTGGACCGGGCCAAGACCGTCTTCTTCTCCAACATCAGCCACGAGTTCCGCACCCCCCTGACCCTGATCATGGGCCCGGTGCAGGAGCTCCGCAACGCGCTGGCCGACGCCCCTCCGCAGGTCCGCGAGGACCTGGAGGTCGTCCACCGCAACGGGCTGCGCCTCGGCAAGCTGGTCAACACGCTGCTCGACTTCTCCCGCATCGAGGCCGGCCGCATGCAGGCCCGCTACGAGCCGGTGGACCTCGCGGCCGTGACCGCCGAGCTGGCCAGCGTCTTCCGCTCCGCGATCGACAAGGCCGGCCTGGCCTTCGAGGTGGACTGCCCGCCGCTGCCCGCCCCGGTCCACCTCGACCGCGGCATGTGGGAGAAGGTGGTGCTCAACCTGCTGAGCAACGCGCTGAAGTTCACCTTCGAGGGCTCGATCGGCGTCCGGGTGCGGGCGGACGGCGGCCAGGCCGTGGTCACCGTCACCGACACGGGCATCGGCATCCCGGCCGCCGAGCTGCCGCGCCTGTTCGAGCGTTTCCACCGCATCGAGACCGCCCGCTCCCGCTCCAACGAGGGCAGCGGCATCGGGCTGGCCCTCGTCCAGGAGCTGGTGAACCTGCACGGCGGCACGATCACCGCCGAGAGCGCCGAGGACGTGGGCACCTCCTTCACCGTCCGGCTGCCCTTCGGCAGCGCCCACCTGCCGGCCGGCAGCCTGGCCCCGGCGCGGGCGGCCGAGACGGTCTCGGCCACGGCCGACCCGTTCGTCCAGGAGGCCCTGCGCTGGCTGCCCGACAAGAGCGTGGAGGGCCCGGCCACCGACGAGGTCTCCGGCGGCTTCAGCGTCCCGGCCCCCGACGCCGGCCCGCCGGCCCGGGTGCTGATCGCCGACGACAACAGCGACATGCGCGAGTACCTGGTCCGGCTGCTCAAGGGCGCCGGGTACCGGGTCACCGCGGTCGGCGACGGGCTCAGCGCGCTGGACGCCGTCCGCGCCGACCCGCCCGACCTCGTCGTCAGCGACGTGATGATGCCGTACCTGGACGGCCTGGCCCTGGTCTCGGCGCTGCGCTCCGACCCGCGCACCGCGAGCGTGCCGGTGCTGCTGCTGTCGGCGCGCGCCGGGCAGGAGGCCTCCATCGAAGGGCTCGCGGCCGGCGCGGACGACTACCTCGTCAAGCCGTTCTCCGCCGCCGAGCTGCTGGCGCGGGCCCGGGCCAACGTGGAGCTGGCCCGGATGCGCAACCACCACGCCCGCTGGCGCACCGCGATGATCGACTCGTTGCAGGAGGCGTTCTTCGTCACCGACGAGAACGGCGCGGTGATCGAGATCAACACGGCCTTCACCGACATCCTCGGCTGGGGCCCCGAGGGCCTGCCGTACGCCCCCGTCCACCCGTGGTGGCCGGAGGAGACGGCGGACCCACAGGCCCACGCCCTGGTCGCGGAGATGTTCGGCCGGCTGGTCGAGGAGCGCAGGGGCAGCGGCGTCATCCCCGTCACCCACCGCGACGGGCACCAGGTCTGGGTCGCGGTCACCTTCAACTCCGTCACCGACCCCGACACCGGCCGCCGCCGCGTCGTCGGCACCCTCCGCGACGTCACCGCCGAGCACTACCTCGTGCAGCGCGAGAGCGCCCTGGCCGCGCTCAGCATGCGCGTCTCGCAGGCGGGCGACCTCACCGACGCCCTGGCCGGCGGGCTGGAGGCGCTTCAGGAGGTGTGGCAGGCCCGCCAGGTCCTGGCCGTCGTCTGGACCGGCGACGAGCCGCGGGACCTGGTCTGCTCGCCGCCCTGCGACGGCTGGCCGCACCTGCCGGACCCGCTGCGGGACCGGCTGGCGGAGCTGCGCGAGCAGCCGCCGCTGCGCCCGGTCGCGACCGCCTCGGACGGCGCCGGCATCACGCTGGAGCACCCCGAGGGCCTGCTCGCCGTCTGGGTGGACCTCGGCCAGAACCGGCCCTTCACCAGTGAGGACCAGACCCTGCTGGCGCTGCTGGCCGGTCACCTCGGCCAGGGCCTGGCCCGGGTGCACCAGCTCGACCAGCAGCGCGAGGCGGCGGTGGCGCTCCAGCGGGCCATCCTGGGGCCGTCGGAGCTGCCCGCCGGCTTCGCCGTCCGCTACGAGCCGGCCGGCCGGCCCCTGGAGGTCGGCGGCGACTGGTACGACATCGTGCCGCTGTCCGGCGAACGCATCGGCATCGTCGTCGGCGACTGCGTGGGGCGGGGGCTGCGGGCCGCGGCCGTCATGGGGCAGCTCCGCAGCGCCTGCCGGGCGCTGCTGCTGCAGGACGCCGGGCCCGCCCAGGTGTTCGCCGCCCTCGACCGGTTCGCCGCGCTCATCCCCGACGCCAAGTGCACCACCGTCTTCTGCGGCGTCCTCGACACCGCCACCGGCGACCTCGTCTACTCCAGCGCCGGCCACCCGCCGGGCATCCTCGCCCTCGCCGACGGCACCACCGTGCTCCTGGAGGGCGGCCGCTCCACGCCGCTCGCCATCCGCTCCGGCCGCCCCCGGCCGGAGGCCAAGTGCACCATGCCGCCCCGCTCCACCCTGCTGCTGTACACCGACGGGCTGGTCGAGCGGCGGCGTCAGCCGCTGACCGCCGGCATCGACCAGGCCGGCGCCGCCGTGCAGGCCGGCCGCTCCAGCCCCATCGAGGACCTGGCCAGCGACGTCATGGCCAGCCTCGTCCCGGACGGCGGCTTCAACGACGACGTCGCGCTGCTGCTGTACCGGCAGCCCGCCCCGCTGGAGGTCGCCTTCCCCGCCGAGTCCAGCCAGCTCGCGCCCGTGCGCTCGGCCCTGCGCGAGTGGCTGAGCCGCTGCCAGCTCGCGCCCTCGCTGGTGCAGCGGGTGCTGGTCGCGGCCGGCGAGGCGTGCGCCAACGCGATCGAGCACGGGCACCGCAACGCCCCCGGCCGGACGATCCGGCTGCGCGCCTCCGTCACGGTCAGCGACCTGTGGCTGACCGTCGCCGACTCCGGCCGCTGGAAGGCGCCGGAGCCGGAGGCGTACCCGCACCGCGGCCGGGGCGTCGCGCTCATGCACGCCCTGATGCACGAGGTCACCATTCACCCCGGCGTCTCCGGGACCACCGTCGACATGCATGCGAGGATCACCCGATGACCGCCGCCCCTCTGAGCCTGGCCGCCTCGCGGCGGCCCGACGGCACTTCGGTCCTCGCCGTCACGGGTGAGATCGACATGAGCAACGCCGGCGTCCTCGACGACGCCCTGACCAGGACGACCGGCTCCGTCCTGGTCGACCTGAGCGGCGTGGAGTACCTGGACAGCGCCGGCCTGACCGTGCTGTTCACCCACGCGGAACGCATCCGGCTGGTCGCCAACCCGCTGCTGGAGCCCGTCCTGACGATCTCCGGGCTCACCGAGCTGGTCCCCGTGGAGGGCGTCGCGGACGAGGAGTGAGCGCGGGCGGGATCCTGTCCGTTTCCTGGGAGCATCCTGGCAGGTCTGACGTGCGCGAACGCTTTCCGGCGGGCTTCACCGCCAGGCCCTGTTCCCAGTCAGGCGCTCTAAGGTGAGGCCCCGTCCGAACCGGCCCACCGAGGGGAGCGCCCGCGCGCATGTCCGTCACACGTCCCGAGACCCCTGGCGGGAGTGGCGTGCCGCGCGTACGCGGCAACGACTACCGCGTCCTGCGGCCGCCCGCGCACTTCACGCCCGAGCTGCGGGTCAGCGTGGTCGTCCCGGCCTACGGCGCGCAGGACAAGCTGGACCTGGTGCTTCAGGGGCTCGCCCGGCAGACGTACCCGGCGGAGCTGACCGAGATCATCGTCGTGGACAACGGCAGCACGCCGCCGCTGCGGCTGCCCGAGGGGTCGGCCGCCCGGCTCGTCCGCTGCGAGCGCCCGGGACGGGCCGCCGCCCGCAACGCCGGGCTCGCCGAGGCCAGCGGCGACGTCATCCACTGGCTCGACTCCGACGTGGTGCTCACGCCGGGCGCTGTCGAGGCGCACATGCGCTGGCACCACGCCGCGCCCTACCTGTCGGTGACCGGCTACATCCGCTTCACCTCCGCGCCGCTGCCCGCCGCGCTGCCGGACGACCTGGAGGCCGCGTTCGAGCCGGCCGAGCCGCACGCCTGGCTGGTCGGGCTGGTCGAGCGCACCGACGGGCTCACCGACAACCCGGCGCGGCCGTTCAGCCTGCACGTCGGCGGCGCCACGTCCGTCAGCGCCCGCCTGGTCGAGGCCGCCGGCCCCATGGACGAGGACCTCATCGTCGGCCAGGACACCGAGATGGGCTACCGGCTGGCCCAGGCGGGCGCGGTGTTCGTGCCCGAGCCGCGGGCCCGCGCCTACCACCTCGGCCCGACCATGCGCATGCGCGAGCAGCGGCGCGTCGACCGGGTCAGCCACGCCTTCGTCGCCGACCGCATCCCCGCCTACCAGTGGCTGCGCACGCATCCGGCGCGGCAGTGGAAGGTGCCGTACGTGACCGCCGTCCTCGACGGCACGGCCGGCTACGAGGCCGTCCGCGCGAGCGTGGACGCCCTGCTGGCCTCGACGGTCGTGGACCTGTCGGTGCTCCTGACCGGCCCCTGGGACACGCTCGACGGCGACCGCCGCGCCCCGCTCAAGGACCCGGACCTGGACCTCGTCCTGGTGCAGGGCCACTACGCGCACGAGCCCCGCGTCCGCCTGGCCGCCGCCGGCGAGGCGGACCCGTCGGTGCCCTTCGTGCTGCGCCTGCCCGCCGGCCTGGTGCCCGGCGAGGACAGCGTGGCGCGGCTGGTCGGCCTGGCCCGCGCCGAGGGGCTGGGCCTGGTCGAGCTGCGCTCGCCCGGGCACGACGTCCCGGCCCGGCTCGAACGCGCCTCCTCCTTCGCCCGCGCCCGCCTCGTCGCCCGCCCAGGGGAGCCGCTGGACGACGCGGTGGCGGACGTGTCGGGCGTGCGCCGGGTCGAGGCCGGCGCGTACGGGTTCGGCGACGAGCCCGGTGAGCTGATGGGACGGCGGGCCGCGTACCAGGCCAGGGTCCAGGCGCAGGCCGAGGCGGCCCGGCGGGCCAAGGAGAACGAGCGGCTGCGCGGCCAGGTCACCAGGTGGCGCGACGAGGCGGCCCGCTGGCGCAGGAGCACCGTCGAGCTGCGCCGCGAGGTGAGCGCGCTGCGCCGCGAGCTGCACGCCGCCGAGCGCGCCCAGCGGGCCCGCCGCGGCGTGCGCGCCCTCCTCGCCGGCCGCGTGCGCCGCGCCCTGCGCCGCGGCCCGCACGACTAGCGAGGCCGTCCCCGCTCTAGAATGGAGGCCCCGGACCCCACGAGGAGGTTGATCATGCCGTCCCCCTTGCCCGGCATGACGCTCGGCGACGCCCCGGCGCGCACTTCCTCGCGGGAGGCCGCCACAAGCTGATCCACCGCGACGAAGTGCTTCTCATGACCATCACTGGTTCGATCATGAGGAGCCCGAGTGCTCGAGATCCGCTGGACCGAGGACGGCGAGGCCCGGTCCGCCCGCTGGCGTTCCGCGAACGGCTCGCCGCCCCCCGCTCGCGTGGTCGTCGCCGACGACCGGCTCGCCGCCGCCACCGCGTACCGCCTGGCCTGTGAGGGCACGGCGCTGCTGTGGCGCGGCGACTTCCCCGCCGCGCGCCGGCTGCTGCGCGCCATGGCCCGGCGCGCCGACCGCCGGCCGCCCCGTCCCGCGCCGTCGCCCGACCTGGCCTTCCACCGGCACCGCCAGGAACGCGCCCGGCGCGCGAGCACGCTCGGCAGGCTGCTGGTGCCGCTCGACGGCGACCACGCCGTCCCCCTGCCGCGCGCCCCCGACCTGCGGCAGGCGTGCGCCGAGGTGTACGGGCCCGCGACAGGGCCGTCGGTGACGTCGCTGCGCGAGTTGCTGGGCATCGCCGGCGCGCACGAATGGCGCAGGAAGGGCATCGAGGTGCCCGCCCTGGGCGCCCGCATCCACCCGCACTACGGCGTCTTCGCGCCCACCCGCGGCGAGTACGTCGACCTGGTGGCGCGGGCGCCGCTGGCCGGGCGCCCCGACGTGGCGTTCGACATCGGCACCGGGACCGGCGTGCTCGCCGCCGTCCTGGCCCGGCGCGGCGTCGGCCGCCTCGTCGCGACGGACCGGGACCCGCGCGCCGTGGCCTGCGCCCGCGACAACCTCCGCCGCCTGGGCCTCGGCGACCGGGCCGAGGTCGTGTGCGCCGACCTCTACCCGCCGGGACGCGCGCAGCTCGTCGTCTGCAACCCGCCCTGGCTGCCGGCCAAGCCCGCCTCGCCCCTGGACCACGCGGTCTACGACCCGGGCGGCCGCATGCTGCGCGGCTTCCTCGACGGCCTCGCCGGGCACCTGGAGCCGGGCGGCGAGGGCTGGCTGATCCTGTCGGACCTGGCCGAGCACCTCGCCCTGCGGACCCGCGCCGACCTGCTGGCGGCGTTCGCGGCGGCGGGCCTCCGCGTGGTGGACCGGCTCCAGACCCGGCCGGGGCACCCGCGCGCCCGCGACGACACCGACCCGCTGCACGCGGCCCGCACCGCCGAGGTCACCTCCCTCTGGCGCCTCACCCCCGCCGCCCGCTGACCGACGCCGAGGTGGCGCGGGCCACGCGGTAGTGGCGAGGACTACGCCGAGGCGGCGGGGGCTACGCGGTGGTGGCGGGGGGCCGGCCGTACGTGACGGCCGCCCGCACCAGCGGCGGCGCGGCGGCGCGCAGCTCGGCGTCGGGCAGCGCGCCGAGCGCGTCGTTCACGGTCGAGAACGCCAGCCGCAGCGCGACGAACGCCGTCATCGCGAAGACCTGCCGATCGTCGAACCCGGCCGCCCGCAGCTCCCGGACGTCCGCCGGCCCCGTGCCGTTGGGATCGCGGGCCACCTTCCGCGCCCACGCGGCCATCACCCGCTCGGCCGCCTCCAGCCCCGAGTCGTCGCCGCGCAGCACACCGGCCGCCGCCTCCTCCCCGGCGGCCTTCGCCAGCCGCGCGCCCCAGGCCAGCGAGCAGTAGGAGTCGCCCAGGGTGGAGGCGCACGCGGCGACCAGCACGGCACGCTGCCGCGGCGTCAGCCCGCCGCCCTCGGCGACGCCGCCGACCAGCTCGAACAGCCCGGCGAGCGTGTCCGGCTGGTAGGCCCACAACCGGGACAGGTTCATCACGTAGCCGTTGTCGGCGAGATCCTCGTCGTAGAGGCGCGCGGCCGCGTCCGTGAGCTCGGGCTCGGGAAGGAAGTTGTCCATGTCACCGCCAGGGCCGTCATTCCGGGCGAACCCGCCCGGGCCCCCAGCATGCCACCGCCGCCCCGCCGCACGCGACGGGGCGGGCTCGCACAGGGCGACGCTCCTGCGCCGCGTCGGCCCCCTTGCCGGCCTGTGACGGCGAGGCGGACGGCTCAGGGAGCGATCGGGAGGCGGCGCTTGTGCTCGGTGCGGCGGTAGCGGTCGAGCATGATCGCGAAGGCGGCCTCGTCGACCGGCTTGCCCTCCAGGAGGTCGTCGATGTCGTCGTAGGTGACGCCCAGCGCCTCCTCGTCGGGCCGGCCCGGGCTCAGGGTCTCCAGGTCGGCGGTCGGGGTCTTCCAGACCAGCGCGGACGGCGCCCCCAGCGCCTCGGCCAGCGCCCGGACGCGCCGCTTGGTGAGGCCGGTGAGCGGCACCACGTCGGCCGCGCCGTCGCCGTACTTGGTGAAGAAGCCCGAGACCGCCTCGGCCGCGTGGTCGGTGCCGACGACCAGGCCCTCCCGCGCCCCCGCCACCGCGAACTGGACGATCATGCGCTGGCGGGCCTTGATGTTGCCGAGCACGAAGTCCTGCTGCCGGTCGTCGCGGAAGGCCAGGCCGCCGGCCAGCAGCGCCTCCAGCGCGGCGTCGCTCGCGGGCCGCACATCGACGGTCAGCACCTGGTCGGGGCGGATGAACTCCAGCGCGAGCCGGGCGTCGTGCTCGTCGGCCTGCACGCCGTACGGCAGCCGCATCGCGAAGAACGTCGCCTCCCGGCCCGTGGCGCGCACCCGCTCGACGGCGAGCTGGCACAGCCGGCCGGTGGTCGAGGAGTCGACGCCGCCGCTGACGCCCAGCACCAGCGCGCGCAGGCCGCCGGCGATGAGCCGGTCGGCGAGGAAGGCCACCCGGCGCTCGATCTCCTGCGCGGCGTCGAAGGACGGGCTCACCTGGAGCTCCCGGGCGATCTCCCGCTGCACGGACTCGATCTCCTGCCGCGACATTTCGGGCTCCTGCTGCATGGACGTCGGCTCCGATCGTTGCTCGTTCACTTCGCTCGACACGCAGGTGATGGTAGTGCGGGCCGCGGCGGCACCGGCTCAGCGGGGGGTCAGGACGAGGCGGCAGTCGTCGCCGGGCACGTTCGAGATCGCCAGCCACCGCACGGCCTCGTCGCCCGGCACGCCCGGCGCGATCGTCACCGACTCGGCGAACACCCGCAGGAACGCGGCCATCAGCGCCAACGCCATCCGGTCGCCGACACAGGTGCGCCGCCCGCCGCCGAACGGCATCCATCCGTAGCCTCCGGGCCGCCGGCCGAGCCAGCGCTCGGGGCGGAACGCCGCCGGGTCGGGATAAAGGCCGGGATGGTGGTGCAACGCCCGTATGTGCACGATGACCGCCGTGCCGGGCCGCACCGTCCGCCCGCCCAGCTCGACCGGACGCCGCAGCGCCCGCCCGAAGAACGCCACCGGCGGACGCACCCGCAACGCCTCGTAGCACACCGCGTCCGCGTACGCCTCGTCGCCCTCGGCCACCCGCCGCAGCACGTCGGGATGGCGCGCCACCCGCTCGAACAACCACGCCAGCCCCGTCGCCGTGGTGGTGCGCGCCCCGGCGAACAGGCTCATCACCTGGTCGCGCAGCACCCGGTCGGTCAGCCGCGCGCCGCGCTCGTCGCGGGCCCGCATCAGCGCCCCCAGCACGTCGTCGCGGTCGTCGCCGCAACGCCGCCGCCGCGCGATCTCGCCGTAGACGAGCGCGTCGCACTCGCCCATGTGCCGCCGGAACGACGGCCACCACGCCAGCCCCCCGGCCCCGCGCAGCATGTAGCGCACGGTGATCTCGGCCGACACCGCCTGCTGGAACATGCGGTGCAGCACCCGGTTCCACTCGGCCGCGCGCGCCGCCTCGGCGACCCCGGTGACCTGCGCGAGCGTCGCTCCCATCGTCGCCGTGCGCAGCCGCGGCCCGAGCGCGAACGGCACTTTCAAAGGGCAGCCGGCCAGCACGTCGCGGGCGAGCGACTCGGCCTCCGCGCGCAGCCGCTCGCGCGACTGGGGCCGCAGGGCGGGCGTCATGAGCCGGCGCAGCGCGCGGTTGGCCTCCGGCGCCAGCACCGCGAGGCCCTGCGGCCCGATGACGGGCGTCTGCACGAGGTTGGCGGCCACGTCGTCGACGGCCTCCTCGGGGGCCAGCAGCAGCTCCCTGACCACCGCGGGGTCGCGGACCATCACCGAGCGGCCGACGCCGGGCAGCCACAGCGCGAACATGCTCCCCGTACGCTCGAACAGCGCGTGCGTGACGTGCTCGCCCAGCAGCAGCGCCGCCGGCAGCGTGGCCGTGCCCGCCCACGGCTCCCAGAACGGCGGCCGGTCAGACACGCGCGACCGCCCCCGGCCGGCCCGCGATCGGCCCGAGCCGGTCCGCGACCGTCGCCAGCGCCTCCAGCAGCCGGTCGACCTGCGCCTCGGTGTGGGCCGCGGTGACGCTGACCCGGATCAGCGACCGCCCCTCGGGCACCGCGGGCGGCAGCATCGCGTTGGCCAGCACCCCCTCCTCCAGCAGCGCCGTCCAGAACCGGCAGCACGTCACCGGGTCGCCGATCTCGATCGGCACGGTCGGCGTGTCGCCGGGCGGCAGCGTGAACCCGTGCCCGGCCAGCCCGTCGCGCAGCCGCCGGGCGTGCTCCAGGACCCGGCGCCGCCGCTCGGGCTCCTCGCGCACGATGCGGAGCGAGGCCAGCGCGGCGGCGGCGCACGCCGCGGGCAGCGACGCCGAGAACAGCGCCGCCCGGGCGCGGTGGCGCAGGTAGCCGATGATCCTGGCCGGCCCGGCGACGGCCCCGCCCGTGGTGCCGAGGCACTTGGAGAAGGTGAGGGTCTGCACGTCGATGGTGTCCTGGTGGCCGAGCTGCTCGCCGGCGCCCTGGCCGGTGGCGCCGAGCAGGCCGAGGTCGTGGGCGCTGTCGACGATCAGCCGGGCGCCGTGCGCGGTGGCCAGGCCGGCGATGGCGGGCAGGTCGCACAGGTCTCCGGTGACCGAGAACATGCCCTCGGTCACGATCAGCCGCCCCAGCTCGGGGTCGTCGGCGGCCAGCATCTCGCCGAGGTGCGCGACGTCGTTGTGGCGGAAGCGCCGCAGCGGCGACCCGCCGAGCCGGGCGGCCTCGATGAGCGAGGCGTGCGCGTGCCGGTCGGCGTAGAGGACGTCGCGCGGCCCGAACAGCGGCGCGAGCGCCAGGTTGGCCTGGTAGCCGGTGGTGACCACCATGGCCGCCTCGTGCCCGAGGAAGCGCGCCAGCTCCGCCTCCAGCTCCTCGTGCAGCGCCAGCGTGCCGTTGAGCACCCGCGAGCCGGAGTTGCCGGCGCCGAGGCGGCGCAGCGCGCCGACGCCGGCCTCCTTCACCCTGGGGTGCTCCGCCAGCGCCAGGTAGTCGTTGGAGCCGGCCATCAGCACCCGGCGGCCCTCCACCAGGACCTCGCCGTCGCCGAACCGCTCGGCGACGGGCCGGTAGAAGGGATAGAGCCGCAGGCTCGTCAGCGACTCCGCCTCCGGTGGCAGCTGGCACTTCGCGAAGGCGTCCGTCACGACGCGGCACCCACTCTCTCTCGCGGTCTTCCCCGCGCCCGATCACGCATTATTGCTGACGGTAGTCAAGCGTAATACTAGAGTGAGGTCCGGGTCATATGATCGTCCGTTCGACCGGAGGGCATCCGCATGAGTGACGAAGAACTGTTCGAGGAGTTGCGCGCCCTGTGCGCGAAGATCCTGTCGGTGGAGGCGACCGTGCTCACCCGCGACCTCGACCTGCGCGAGGAGCTGGAGGCCGACAGCCTCGACGTGGCCGAGCTGGCCGCCGCCACCGAAGACCGCTTCGGCGTCCGCCTCGACCTCGACACCGCCAAGCAGGCGCGCACCCTGGGCGACGTCATGGCGCTGGTCGGCACGGCCGGGCGCGCCGGGTGACCGGGCGCGCCCGTGCCGCCATCACCGGCCTGGGCGTGCGCACCCCGGCCGGCAACGACCTGAAGAGCTTCTGGGCCGCCCTGCTCGACGGCCGCTCCACGGCCCGCACGATCACCTCCTTCGACGTCACCGGCCTGCCGGTCGACTTCGCCTGCCAGGTGCCCGGCTTCGACACCGCCCCGTACGTCACCGCCCGGCTGGCCCGCCGCATGGACCCGGCCACCCTGCTGGCCGTGTGCGCCGCCGACGACGCGCTGGCCGACGCCGCACCGGAGCGCGTGCCCGGCGAGGGGCAGGGCGACGGGCAGGGCGGCGGGCAGGGCGGCGGGTCCGGCGACCGGCCCGGTGAGGGGCCCTCCTGGGTGCCGCCCGAGCGCCGGGCCGTCGTCACCGGCACCGGCCTGGGCGGCAACGCCACCGTCGAGGCCGCGCTCCTCGGTCACGACCGCCACGGCGGGCCGAGCGCCCTGCACGTGCCCCGGGTGATGCACAACGCGGCGGCGGCGTTCATCAGCATGCGCCACCGCCTGCTCGGCCCGAGCCTGACGTTGTCCACCGCGTGCGCCTCCGGCGGCCACGCCATCGGCGAGGGGCTGCGCCTGCTGCGCGACGGCTCGGCCGACCTCGTCGTGGCCGGCGGCACCGAGGCGTGCGTGTCGGCGACGGTGCTGCTCGCCTTCCACCGCTGCGGCGCGCTGTCGCAGCGGGTGGCCGAGCCGGAGCGGGCCTCGCGGCCGTTCGACGCGGCCCGCGACGGGTTCGTCCTGGCCGAGGGCGCCGCCTTCGTCGTGCTGGAGCGGCTGGAGGACGCCGTGCGCCGCGGCGCCCGCGTCTACGCCGAGCTGGCCGGTTACGGCCGCACCTCCGACGCCCACCACCTGACCTCGCCCGAGCCGGGCGGCGGCGGCGCCGAGCGCTGCGTGCGCCAGGCGCTGGCCGACGCCCGCCTGTCGCCGGGGGAGGTCGTGCACGTCAACGCGCACGGCAGCGGCACCGACCTCAACGACGTCACCGAGGCCGACGTGATCGCCCGGCTGTTCGGCCGGGTGCCGGTCACCTCCACCAAGGGCGTGCTCGGCCACGCCATCGGCGCGGCCGGCGCGATCGAGGCCGTCGCGGGCGCGCTCACGCTGCACGAGCGCGTGATGCCGCCCACCGCCAACCTCGACGTGCAGGACCCCAGGTGCGACATCGAGGTGGTGCGCCGGCCGCGTCCCCTGCCGCCCGGCGCGGTGCTGTCCAACTCCTTCGCGTTCGGCGGCCACAATGCCAGCCTCGTCCTCACCCCCGCCTGAGGGGGCGCGGCCGGTCCGCGCCCGGGGCGAGCTGCGGCGGTTCGTGGAGCTGCCCTACCGGCTGCACCGCGGCGACCCGCACTACGTGCCCCCGCTGCGCGGCGACGTGCGGTGGTTGCTCGACCGCCGGCGCAACCCGTTCTTCGCCTACGGCGCGGCCGAGCTGTTCACCGTCGAGCGGCACGGCCGGGTCGTGGGACGCGTCGCGGCCGTCGACAACCCGCGGCACAACGCCGCCCACGGCGCGGCCGACGGCTTCTTCGGGCTGTTCGAGTGCGTGCCCGACGCCGGCGCCGCCCGCGCCTTGGTGGAGGCCGCCGCCGGCTGGCTGCGCGGGCGCGGGCTGCGCACGATGCTCGGGCCGGTCGCCTTCACCACGCACGACGAGTGCGGGCTGCTGGTGTCGGGGTTCGACGCGCCGCCGCGGGTGATGATGCCGTACAACCCGGCCTACTACCCGGGGCTGCTGGAGGCGTGCGGCTTCGGCCCGGCCAAGGACCTGCTGACCTGGTCCCACGACCTGCGTCCGCTCGACGAGCGGCTGGCCCGCCTGGCCAGGCGCACGCTGGCGCGCCACGGGCTCACCGTGCGGCCCCTCGACCCGGCCCGCTTCGACGCCGACGCGCGCCGCATCAAGACCGTCTACGACCAGGCGTGGCGTCACCACTGGGGGTTCACCCCGGCCACCGACGCCGAGTTCGCCGCGCTCGCCCGCCGGGTGCGCGGCATCGCCGACCCCCGGCTCATCCAGCTCGCGGAGGTGGCGGGCGAGCCGGTCGCGGTCGTGGTCGTGCTGCCGGACGTCAACCAGGCGCTCCCCGTCGCGCGCGGCCGGCTCACCCGCTTCGGCCTGCCGATCGGGCTCGTCCGGCTGGCGCTGGCCGCCCGCCGCGTCGACCGCGCGCGGGCGGCCCTGTTCGGCGTGGTGCCGCGGCTGCAGGGGCTCGGCATCGAGACCGCGCTGTTCGCCGCCGCCCGCGAGGTGATCGTCGCGGGCGGCTACCACGGCGGCGTCGAGCTGGGCTGGACCCTGGAGGACAACCGCGCCGTCAACCGCTACCTGAGGTCGGGCGGGTGCACGCCCTCCAGGACCTACCGCATCTACCGGCGTCCCCTGTGACGCGCTACCTCGTCACGGGGGCCACCGGCTTCGTCGGCCGCCGGCTCACCCGTCTGCTGCTGGCCCGCGGCGACGCGGTCACGGCCCTGGCCCGGCCGTCGGCGCGGGCCCGTGAGCTGGCCGAGCAGGGCGTGCGGGTGGTGCCCGGCGACCTCGCGACCGGTCACGGCCTGGCCGAGGCGGTCCGCGACGCGGGCCGGGTGATCCACCTGGCCGGCGTGCTGCGGGCGCGCACCGCGGCCGGGTTCCTGGCCGTCAACCGCGACGGCGCGGCCCGGCTCGCCCGCGCGCTGGCCGCGCTCCGCGCCCGCCGCGCCTGGTGGTGTGCTCGTCGCTGGCCGCCGCCGCGCCGTCTCCCGGTACGGCGCCAGCAAGCTGGCGGGCGAGCTGGCCGTCCGCGCCCACGCCGCGCGGGTGCCTTCGGTGATCCTGCGGCCCGGCGTCGTCCACGGGCCGGGCGAGTCGGCGCTGGTCCCGGCGCTGCTGCCGCTGGTCCGGCGCGGCCTCGTGCCGAAGGCGGGGCTGGGCCCGCGCCGGTACGCCTTCGTCCATGTGGACGACCTGTGCGCGGCGCTGCTGGCCGCCGCCGAGCGCGGCCCGGTGCTGTCGGCCGCCGATCCGCGCGCCGGCCTCTACCCGATCGGCGACGGCGTCGCCTACGAGTGGCGCGACGTCTGCCGGGCGCTCGCGACCGCGGCGGGGCTGCCCGCGCCCGCCGTGGTGGCGATCCCGGCGCCCGCCGTGCACGCCCTGGCGGCGCTGGCGGAGCTGGCCGGGCGGGCGCGCGGCACGGTGCCGGCCTTCAATCGGGACAAGGCTCGCGAGCTGCGTCGCCGGGAGTGGACGTGCGTGCCGGACGACGCGGTGCGCGAGCTGGGCTTCGCGCCCACGGCGGGGCTGGTCGAGGGGTTCCGCGCCGCGTTGTGAGCGCGTGCACGGCCAGCGCCACGGCGAGGCCCGCGACGGCGTCGGTGACGTAGTGGTAGCCGTCGTACACGACGGCGACGGTGAGGCCGAGGGTCAGCACCCACAGCGCCAGGCGGGCGGCCGGGGCGGCGTGGCGGCGCAGGGTCAGCAGCGTGATCCAGGCGCCCGCGACGTGCGGCGAGGGGAAGCAGGTGCCGGGCGGGTCGAGGGCGGCCATGATCTCGGTCTGCACGGCGGTGACCAGGTAGCCGCCCGGGCGCTGGACGGCGCCGGTCAGCGGGCCCGCCAGGGGCAGGGTCATGAAGCCGGCGTAGCAGATGAGCAGGGTGAGCAGCGTGGCGAACAGGTAGCGCTCGGCCAGCGCCGCCCGGCCGCGGGCGCGCAGGATCAGCGGCAGCAGGAAAGCGCCGTAGAACAAGAAATAGCAGAATGTCAGGAATTCCGTCAGCGGGGCGGTGGCGAAAGCGTTCGCCGCGGCGTTCGGTGAGAATCCGAACACCGCATGTTCGAAGGCGCGCACGTCCGCGTCGAGATATCCGCCGTGCACGACGAGGGCCGCGCGGGCGGCGGCGTCGTACGCGACCGGCAGCACGAGAAGAGGGGCGGCGTACCGGAGGAGCGCGGCCTTCCGGCCCGCGCCCGGCCGCCCCCCGATCCAGGCCGTGGCCAGCACGGACGCGGCGGCCGGCAGGCACCCGGCCGGAATTCGCCACGATATGTCGGACAGCAGGCCGATAATGGCCATCATCACTAAATAGGCCACCATCACGATTTCGACCGGCCGCAATTCTCTCGTCGTCACGACGGCACCCTAATATGGGCCCATGCCGGTTCCCCTCACTTTCGCCGATCATTACGTGATGCGCCTGTCCGCCGGGGTGGCCGACGACTGCTTCATGCATCACGGCGGCGGCGTTCGGCTGCGGGGCGAAGCCCCCCGGCAGGAGGAGCTGCGGCGGCTGGTCGGCGAGCGGGTGCGCACGCGGGCGCCCGCGCTGGCCTACCGGCTGGCGGGCGCGGGCCGGCATGCCCGCTGGGAGCCCGACCCCGGCTTCGACCCCGCCCACCACGTCGAGCACCACCGCCTGCCCGCGGGCGGCGACGTCCACCAGGCCGCGCTGCGCCTGCTGGAGGCCCGGCCGCTCGCCCCGGAGCGCCCGCTGTGGACCCTGATGGTGCTGCACGGCCACCGGCCGGGCGAGCACGTGCTGTTCTACCGGGCGCACCACGTCTTCCAGGACGGCATGGGCATCGACGGCGCGATCCGCGCGCTGCTCGGTGACCAGAAGCTCGCGGACATCGAGCCGCCCTCGCGAGGCGGGCCGCCGCTCGGGCGGGCCCGCCGGGCGCTGGCCGACCTGCTGCCGCTGGCGGCCGCGTCGCCGCCCTGGTTCGCCCCGTGCGCCGCGCCGGCGGGGGCGGCGGTCGCGGGTGGCCGCGCTCGGCGTCGAGCCGTTCCACGCCATCGCCCGCGCCACCGGCGCGAGCGTCCCGCAGATCGGGCTCGCCCTGCTGGCCGCCGCCCTGCGCGCGTGGAACCCGGACCTGCGCCGGCACCTGCGGGTGGCGCTGCCGATCAGCCTGCAGGGGCGCCGCCGCCGCAGCGCTCTCGGCAACCACACGAGCCTGCTGCCCGTCACGCTGCCCTGCGGCGAGCCCGGCGCGGCGGCCCGGCTGCGGCACCTCACCGCCGAGGTCGGCCTCGGCCGGATGACCCGCGCGCTGGTGGGCGGCCGCGACCTCGCGGCGCTGCCCGCCGGCCTGGCGGTGCCCGGCCTGCGGCTGGTGTCGCCGCTGCTGCGCAAGGCACGGCCGCGCCACCTGGGCGTGACGGCGATGCGGGTGACGGAGTGGCCCGGCGACGACGCCTTCGTGGTGCCGGTGCTGGCGCCGGGCAACGCCGCCATGGTGGTGATCCTGCACGCCCGCGCCGCGGTGTCGTTCTCGGCGGTCTTCGACGCCGGCGTGGCCGGGTTCGCGGAGCTGTTCGACCACCTGGGGCCCGCGCTGGCCGAGCTGCACGCCGCCACGACGCGGGCCTGAGCGGGCCGGGTCAGGCGGCGCTCGTCTGCGGGGCGAGCCGGGTGCGGGCGTGGCGGCTGCGGCGGGCCGGCCACCACACGCGCGGGCCCAGGTGATGGGCCAGCGCGGGCACCAGGAACGAGCGCACCAGCACGGTGTCGAGGACGACGCCCACCGCCACCAGCAGCCCGAGCTGCACGACCGGCACCAGCGGCAGCACGGCCAGCACCGCGAACGCCGCCGCCAGCACCACCCCCGCCGCCGTGATCACGCCGCCGGTCACCCGCAACGCCCGCAGCGTCGCCTCCCGCGTGTCGAGCGCGACGGCCTCCTCGCGCACCCGGGCCATCAGGAAGATGTTGTAGTCGATGCCGAACGCGACGAGGAAGACGAACGCGTACAGGACGAACGACGGATCCATGGCCGGGAAGCCCAGCACCCGCGTGAACAGCGCCGAGCAGAGCCCCAGCGTCGCCGCGAACGACAACACGACCGTGCCGATCAGCAGCAGCGGCGCCGCCACGCTGCGCAGCAGCACGACCAGCACCAGCGCCACCACCAGCAGGATCAGCGGCACGATCGCCCGCGCGTCGGAGACGGCGGCGTCGCGCGAGTCGACGAACTCGGCCGCGAGCCCGCCGACCAGCGCCTGGCCGGCGACGGGCCCGGCGGCGAGCGCCCGGCGCAGCTCGCCCACCAGCCGGCTCGCCTCGGCCGTGCTCGGCTCGGCGGCCAGCGTCACCTCCATCGCCCGCCACGGCGCGGGCGGGCCCGGCCGCACGGCCACGACCCCCTGCACGCCGCGCACGGTGCGGGCCACCGCCTCGCTCGCCTCGTCGCGGGCCAGCACCACGACGGGCGCGTTCACGGTGTAGTGCCGCGCCAGCGCGTCGTGCCCCTCGACGGAGTCCGTACGCTGGGTGAACAGCCCCGACGGCGGGATGCCCGCGGCGTTCACCGTGGCCAGCCCCAGGCAGGCCACCGCCAGCAGCAGCGCCGACCCGGCCCACGCCAGCGGCGAGCGCCGCCCGACGAAGCCCGCCACCCGCCGCCACAGCCGGTCGCGCTCGCGCCCGCCCGGCCGGGGGATGACCGGCCAGAACGCCCACCGCCCGCCGAGCGCCATCAGCGCCGGCAGGAACGTCACCATCACCACCATCGTGACCACGACGCCCACGGCCGCGGCGGCGCCGATCGAGCGCAGCGCGTTGGTGTCGGCCACCAGCAGGCAGCCCAGCCCGCCCGCCACGGTCAGCGCCGAGGCCACGACCGTGCGGACGCCGCCGGCCAGCGCCTCGCGCAGCGCCGCGTCGCGGTCGTGCGTGACCCGCAGCCGCTCCCGGTAGCGGGCGACGAGCAGCAGCGCGTAGTCGGTGGCCACGCCGAACACCAGGACCGTGAACACCTCGGGCGTCGCGCCGAGCACGTCCAGCAGCCCCTCCCGGGAGAGCAGGCAGACGGCCGCCCCGGCGCACAGGTAGGCGACCACGACGGCGATCATCGGCACCAGCCACAGGACGGGGCTGCGGTAGACGGCGACGAGCACGAGGAACACCACCCCGAGGCTGAGCGCCAGCAGCGTGACGTCGACCCGCTGGAAGGCGTCGGCGTAGTCGGCCCCCGCCCCGCCGAGGCCGGTGACGTGCCCGGACAGCCCCGCCGGCAGCCCTTCGCCGGTGATCTGCCGCAGCCGCTGCACGACCGGCTCGACCAGCACGCCCTGCTGCCCCGACAGCAGCAAGGGCACCTGGAGCGCCTGCCCGTCGCCGCTCGGCACCGGGTGGCGCGCGGCGCGGAGCACGCCGGGGACGACGGCGAACCGCCTGATGTCGTGCCGGACGGCGACGACGTCCTGCCGCAGCAGCGGCCCCGCGCGTTCGTACACGACGGTGGTGGGAATGACCCGCCCGCCCTGCTGCTGCGCCATGAGGGACAGCACGCGGGCGGACTCCGCGCCGCGCGCCAGCATCGCGTCGCCGCTGGTGACCCGGACGTCGCCGAGCCGGCCACCGGCGAGCACGGCCGCGACGGCGAGCCCCACCCAGCACAGGACGATGGCCACGGCGATTTTCCGCCCGCCGATGCGGGTGACGAAGAACGACAAATTCCCGGCCCGTTTCCTGGTGGCGACGATATGCCGACCTTACCCCGCTGACCTGGGAAAACAAACGTGGCTAATATCTTCTTCCGGCACCTTTCGTGCGTTTATCGGTGCCTTTTTACCGGCCGCCGGATCAGTCGTCGTGCGCGATGAGCATGAGCTGCCGCCAGAGCAGCGCCACGAACACCGCCGAGCCGCCGAAGGCGAACCAGAACGGCGCCGCCACGCCGAACCGGGTGGCCAGCACCCCGCCGATCAGCGAGCCGACCACCAAGCCGGCGTAGACGCAGATGGTGTTGACGCTGCCGACCCGGCCCTGCAGCTCGTGCGGGACCGCGCGCTGGCGGACCGTGACCGAGGTGGTGCCCCAGATGAAGGCGTGCGCGCCGAAGACCAGGAAGATGCCCCCCGCCACCCACGGCGAGTGGGTCAGGGCCAGGCCCAGGTGCGTGAACGTCTCGATGACCAGCCCGATCCGCATCAGCGCGCCGAGGCTCACCCGGCGGGTGATGGCGCCGTACAGGCCGGTGCCGAGCAGGCCGCCGATGCCGCCGATCGTGGTCATCAGGCCGAAGCCCACGGCGCCGAGGCCGAGCTGCTCCTGGGTGTAGAGGACGAGGACCGACCAGGCCGCGCCGAACGTGAAGTTGAAGATCAGGATGGTGAGCGCGAGCGTGCGGACCGCCGCGTGCCGGAGGGTCCAGGCGAACCCGGCGACCAGCTCCCGCAGCGTGCCGGGCCGCGGGTCGCCGGCCCGCCGGCCGTGCGGCGGCAGCGTGATCCGCGAGACCAGCACCATCCCGGCCGCCACCAGGAGCAGCTGGGCCGCGAACGGCCAGGTCAGGCCCAGGCCGAACAGCGCGGCCCCGACCGGCGGCCCGGCGAGCTGGTTGAGCGTGATGAACCCGGTGCCGAGGCGGGCGTTGGCGACGGCGAGGTCGTCCCTGGCGACCATCATGGGCGTCAGCGTGGCCGTGGCGTTGTCGGCGAACACCTCGGCCACGGACCGGAGCGTGAGCGCCGCCAGCGCCGTCGCCACGGTCAGGGAGCCGGTCAGCATGAGCACGACGAGCGCCGCCAGCACCACGGCCCGGGCCGCGTTCGCGACCAGGACGATCCTGCGGCGGTCGTGCCGGTCCGACAGGACGCCCGCGTACAGGCTGAACAGCAGCGGCGGCGCCCAGCCCACCAGGGCCGACAGCGCGATCAGCAGCGGGTCGCGGGTCAGCGAGGCGATCAGCAGCGGCCCGGCGGCGGCCGAGAGGCCGTCCCCGAGGTTCGTCAGCCAGCTCGACGCCAGCAACCATCGGAATCCTGTCCCGAGCCGAGCGGGCAGGACACGCTCCACCACTGTGATCACGAGCGCAGCACCCTACTCAATCAGGGCATATGCGGCAAAGCCTTTTCGTTCTCAGCGGCGGCGGAGTGACGGGGCCGGGCTCACGGGCCGTCGTCGTCCGGGTCGGCCTGCCGGTCGTTCTCGCGCGCTTCCCGGCGCTCGTGGCCGGCCCGCTCCCGGTGCCGGGCCTCGTCGCCGACGCCCGTCTCGGCGGCCCACTCGTGCAGCGCGGCGTTCTCCCGGTGCGCCTCGGCGGCGCGGCGATGGCCGGCGCGGGCCTCGGACTCCGCCCGCTCGGCCGCCCGTTCCGCCCGCAGGGCCCGCTCGGCCGCCTGCCGCGCCTGCGCCGGGGTGGACCCGGTCGCCCGGCCCTCGGGGGGCCGCTCGCACGCGTCCCGCAGCTCCTCGACCCGCTGCCGCGCCTGCGCACTCCGCTCGTCGGCCCGCCGGGCCCGCTCGCGCGCCCGCTGGGCACGATCCCTGGACTCCTCGTTGCGTTCCGGCACGTGTTCGACCATCACCTCGCTCTACCCCGTGCGTGGTCGCGCAACAGGCCGGGCAGGTGGTAGCGGCCGGGGGCGGTCTCCTGCACGAGATGCACCTCGAGCAGCTGGTCGAGCAGCCGCTCCGCGCGCGGGACGGACGTGCCCAGCAGCTCTGCGGCGGCCCCGGCCCCGAAGTCGGCCCCAGGGCCCGTGCCCAGCAGCCGGTACGCCCGCCGCAGCTCGGGCGGGAGCCGGTCGTAGGACAGGTCCAGGGCGGCGGCCACGTCGTGCCGTCCGGCGCGCAGCTCGGCCAGCCGGTCGCCGGCCAGCCGGTCCAGCAGGTGCCGCACGCTCCACGTGGCGTGCGCCCGCAGCCGGGCGGCGGCGACGCCGACCGCCAGGGGCAGCAGCCCGCAGCGCGCCACCACCTCCGACAGCTCCTCCGCCGGCGCCCCCGCCACCCGCTCGGGCCCGGCCACCTGGGCGAACAGGGCGGCCGCCGCGGCCTGCGGGAGCACGCCGAGCGGCAGGGTCGCGGCGTCCGGCAGGCAGCTCAGCCGCCGGCGGCCGGTGACGACGACCCGGCAGTCCTGGCCCCCGGGCAGCAGGGGGAGGACCTGGTGCTCGTCGGCGGCGTCGTCCAGCACGACGAGCACCCTGCGCTCGGCCAGCACGCTCCGGTAGAGCGCGGCCCGGTCGTCCAGGTGCTCGGGGACGCCCGCGGCGGGCACGCCGAGCGCCCGGAGCAGGCGCGCCAGGGCCTCGCCCGGCTCCACCGGGGCCGCGCCGGGCGCGTGGCCGCGCAGGTCCACGAAGAGCTGCCCGCCGGGGAAGCGGTGCGCGAGCCGGTGCGCGGCGTGCACCGCCAGCGCCGTCTTGCCTGCGCCCGCCATGCCCTCGACGCAGACGGCCGTGACCGGGCCCGCGCCGAGGTGGTCCTCCAGCGCCGCGAGCTCGCGCTCCCGGCCCACCAGGGCCGTGACGTCGGCGGGGAGCTGGCGCGGGACGATCGCCGCCCGCGGCGGCCCGCCGGCGACGGCGGCGAGCAGCGCGCGCTCCTCGCCGTCCAGGTCGAGGGCCTGCGCCAGCAGCAGGATCGAGCTGGTGCGCGGCTGCAGGGGCCCGCCGTTCTCCAGCCGGCGGACGGTCCTGACGTTGAGCCCCGCCCGCTCGGCGAGCTGCTCCTGGGTCAGCAGCGCCCGCTTCCGCCAGCCGCGCAGCAGCCGTCCCGACGAGGATCCCGGGCAGGACGCGGTGGCGTCGGCGGCCGGGGTGAGATCGAGCAGTGATGATCGTGCTGGGTGCAAAGGTGTCTCCCGCGGTCCCCCGTGAGGACCTGCGCAGCCGGTCCTCCCTCTCCAATGGCGACAAGTCCGACGAAATCGTGTTCACGCCGTTCAAGCCACCTATGAGACGACATTGGACGAGATCGGACGGAGTGTTTGCTGGCGGTGGGCGCGGTTTGTCAGAATGACCGTCATGATCGAGCGGGGGGACCGCCCGAGTGAGGAGTGTCCCTACCAAGGTCTCGCGCCGTTCGAGGCGGGCCGGGCGGAGCTGTTCTTCGGACGCGGCCGGGCGACCGCGAACCTCCTCGGCCGCCTGGGCCGGCGGCTGGCCGGGCGCGGGTCCGTCCTGCTGGTCACGGGCGCCTCGGGGGTCGGCAAGTCGTCGCTGCTGCGCGCGGGCCTGATCCCGGCCGTGGCGGAGGAGGGGCTGCCGGCCGCGGGGAACGCGCGCTGGCACTGCGTGCTCACCACCCCCACGGCGCGCCCGCTGCGGGCCCTGCCGGAGCCCCCGCCGCCGGGCGGGCGGCTGCTGCTCGTCGTGGACCAGTTCGAGGAGCTGTTCACGCTGGTGTCCGACGAGCGGGAGCGCCAGGCGTTCGTGGCGGCCCTGCACGCCCTGACCGAGGGCCCGGCAGGGGCCGGGGTCGTCGTCGGGGTGCGCGCCGACTACTGGGAGCGCTGCGCCGCCTATCCGCAGCTCGCCGAGGCGATCCAGGACGGCCAGGTCATCGTCGAGCCGATGGCGGAGCCGGACCTGCGCCTGGCCATCACCGGCCCCGCCGCGACGGCGGGCCTCAGCCTCGAACCCGGTCTCGTGGAGACCATCCTCGACGAGCTGCGCGCCGGCGAGCGCCACCAGGCCGGCGCCCTTCCCCTGCTGTCCCAGGCCCTCCGCAACACGTGGGAGCGGCGCAAGGAGGGCACCCTCACCGTCCGGGGGTACGAGGAGTCCGGCCGGGTCCGCGACTCCGTGCGCCGCACCGCCGACGAGGTGCTCGCCCGGCTGCCGCCCGAGGACCGCAGGGCCGCGCTGCGGATCTTCCGCCGGCTCACCCTGATCACCGCCGGCGGGCGGCTCGCGCGGCGCGCGGCGCGGCTGCCCGAGGTGCACGCCGCCGCCTCCGCGCGGACGGCGCAGCGGCAGGAGCGGGTGGGGGCGCTGCTGTCCGCGTTCGCCGACCGGCGGCTGCTCACCCTGCACGAGGACACCGTCGAGATCGCCCACGACGCGCTGCTGACCGCCTGGCCCGCCCTGCGGCAGTGGCTGGAGCCCGACCTCGCCGCCCAGTCCGTGTACGACCGGCTGATCGAGGCCGCCGCGCAGTGGGAGGACAACCACCGCGACCCCGCCTTCCTCTACCGGGGCGCGCGGCTGCTCGCCGTCCAGGACAGCCGGGTCCGCTGGGAGCGGGACCCTGACAGCTACCCGCCGCCCGGCCCGGTCGTCGAGGGCTTCGTCGCCGCCTCCGTCCGCGCCGCGCGGCGGGCCGGCCGCCGCCGGCGGCTCGTCGTGACCGGCCTCGCGCTGCTGTCGGCGCTCGCCCTCGCCGGGGCCGCCGCCGCCGTGAACGCCGCGGGCGAGGCCGACCGGCAGCGCAGGGTGGCGACCTCCCGCCAGCTCGCGGCGCAGAGCGAGGTCACCGGCGACGTCGCGCTGTCCTCGCTGCTGGCCGTGGCCGCCTGGCGGATGGCCGGGACGGACGAGGCCCGCAACCGCCTGCTGTCCGCCGCCGCCCGCACCGGCCGGGACACGCTCGCCGGGCACGAGAAGGAGGTCGTGTCGCTGGCGTTCAGCGCCGACGGCTCCGCCATCGCGACGGGCAGCCAGGACGGCACCGCCCGCCTGTGGGACACGGCCTCGCGGCGGCAGCTCGGCGCGCCCGTCACCCGCCCCCGCTTCGACTGCTCCGCCGTGCATGTGGCCCTCAGCCCGGACGGCCGGACGCTCGCCACCGCCTGCCTCGGCGGCGTCCGCTTCTACGACGTCGCCGGCCGCCGCGAGCTGGGCCCGCCGATCGAGCACGAGGAGGTCGTGTCGGCGCTCGCCTACCGCCCGGACGGCAGGACCCTGGTGACCGGCGACTTCAGGGGCGTCGTGCGGCAGTGGGACGCGGTCACGCACCGCCCGCACGGCCCGCCCATGGGCCGCCCCGACCACGGCCCGGCCCTGGCGGGCATCGTGCGCGGCCTCGCCTTCAGCCGCGACGGCGCGAGCCTCGCCGTCGCGCGCGGCGACACGGTGCGGCTGTGGGACCCGGCCACGGCCCGCCCGCGCGGCGGCCCGCTCGCCCGGCACGCCCAGCCCGTCCTCGACGTCGCCTTCAGCCCCGACGGCCGCACCCTCGCCACCGTGAGCTGGGACGACACCGCCCGGCTGTGGAGCCTGCCGTCGGGCCGGCAGAGCGCCGTCCTCAGGGACAGGACCGCCGGGTTCACCACGATCGCCTTCAGCCCCGACGGCACCAGGATCGCCACCGGCGGCCCCTCCGGCCGCACCGTCCTGTGGGACGCGGCCACCCGGCAGCCGATCCTCGCGCTCGCCGACAACGTCTCCGGCGTCGAACGCGTCGCGTTCAGCCCGGACGGCGGGCTGCTCGCCGCGGCCGGCGACGACGGCCTGGTCCGCCTCGCCGACCCGAAGGTCCACCTGCAGATCGGCCGGCCGCTGCCCGGCGAGGGGGCCGTCGCGCTCAGCCCCGACGGGCGGATCCTGGCCACCGGCGTCCCCGGCCGGCAGAGCCCGGACGTTCGCCTCTGGGACGTGGCCACCCAGCGGCCGCTCGGCCCCGCGCTCCGCCCCGCGGGCGCCCGCCGCCCCGTGACCGGGCTCGCCTTCCTGCCCGGCGGGCGCACGCTCGTCACCTCCCACCCCGACGGACTGCGGCTCTGGGACGTCGCCTCCCGGCGGCCGCTCGCGCACGAGCCCACCCTGAAGGGGCTGGCCGAGCCGAGCCCCGACGGCAGGTACGTCGCCGTCCAGCACGACCGGTCCATCGCGTTCTGGGACGTCGCGGGCCGCCGCGAGAGCGGGCCGCGCATCAGCGTCCCCGGCCACACCGACGTCATCACCGGGATGGCGATCAGCCCCGACGGCCGCACCCTGGCCAGCGCGGGCTTCGACGCCCGGGTGCGGCTGTTCGACGTCGCGAGCCGCCGCCCGATCGGCATCGCGCTGATCGCCGGGGACGCCGCGCCCGCCGCTCTGGCGTTCAGCCCGGACGGCGAGATCCTGGCCACCGGCAGCACGCGCGGCGAGGTGCTGCTGTGGGACCTGCGGACGCACCGGCCGCTCGGCGCGCCGATGACCGGTCACGGCAGCGGCGTGGCCGGGCTCGCCTACAGCCGCGACGGCCGGTCCGTGGCGTCCGTGGCCGGCGACGGGACCGCCCGGCTGTGGAACGTCGCCCTGCCCGCCGACCTGCTCGGCGCGGCCTGCGCCAACGCGGGCCGCTCGCTCACTCGCGAGGAGTGGCAGAATCTCATGCTGCAGGAGGAGTTCCGCCCGACGTGTCCGTGACCTTCGATCGCACCGCGGAGAAAACCGGCATGTTCCTGCGAGGGCTACGCCGCAGGACGGGTAAGCCCGTCCCGGAGCTGGTCGGCCTGTTCCGGTCCATCATCGACCGCGGCCGCGACCACCACCCGATCGCCTCCGACTTCCTGGCGCACTTCATGGACGGCGTGGGCGCGTCCAGGACCATGTCGCTGCGCTGGCTGCGCTCGTTCAAGGTGATCAAGAAGGCCGAGCGCAGGAACCAGCGCCGCTTCGAACGCCAGCTCGCCGGGCGGGCCCGGCTGCTGGCCGACCACGACTCGGCCTGGCTCAGCGACCACTGGGACGCCAGGATCAACGCCTTCATCGGCACCGAGCTGTTCTACGTGAGCCGGATGAGCCTGCTGCGCTCGCACGGCTCCTTCGTCCTGACCAGGGACGGGTCGCGGGTGCGGATGTCCGGGACGGTCCGGCACCGCTGGTTCGACCCCTACGACTGGGACCGCGGCCGCTGGGTCTACATCCCCCGGCACGGGTTCGTGCCGATCGCGGTCGGGCGGGAGCTGGTGGAGGCCGACGAGGCGCGCAACTTCCTGATGGAGGCGCGGCACGTGCAGACGCTGGAGGGCGTGTGGACACGGAGCGGCTGGACATGGAGCGGCTGGACATGGAGCGGGTGGCCCCGGCGCGGGCGGGCCAGGTTCACCTGGGCGCTGGTGAGGTCGGGGGAATGACCGACGGCCGGCGTCCAGGGCCGCCCGACCCGGCGCGGGCCGGCAGCGTCCCCGAGTTCGTCGGGTCGCTGGCCCTGCTGCGGCGGTGGGCGGGCGAGCCGTCGCTGAGCCGGCTGCGCTCGCTCGGCGGGCAGACGGCGGCCGCGGACGGGTCCCTGGTGGACGCGCTGCCGAAGAGCACGACCTCGCACGTGTTACGGCAGCGCGACCGGCTGCCGCGGTGGGAGTTCGTGCGCGCCTTCGTCACCGCCTGCCTGCGCTCCTGCGAGCACCCGCCGGAGCTGATCCCCGGCGAGCTCGAACGGTGGCGCGCCGCCCGCGCGGCCCTCGCCACCCCCGACCCCGCCCCTTCCGGCCCCGCCCCGCCCGACCCCCCACCCCCCGACCCCGGGGCGTCCGGCCCCGGGGAGCAGCCCGTCCTGGCGCCCTTCGACCCGGTGGTCGAGCTGCTCGTGCGGCGCGTGGCCCGCGAGGAGGACCGGGCCCGCAAGGGGCTGCTCGGCGGCTACGACCTCGCGCCCGTCTCCTTCGCGCCCGTCTCCTTCGCCTCCGTCTCCTTCGCCTCCGGCCCGGACGGCGAGCACGCCCCCGACGGCGGGCACGCCCCCGACGGCGAGCACGGCCCCCGCGACCGGCCAGGCGGCGACGACCCGCACGACGTCCACACGATCGGCCGCTTCTTCACCGCCCTGCGCCCCCGGCGCCTGATGGTGGCCGGCGGGTCCGGCGCGGGCAAGACGGTGCTCGCCATCGAGCTGGTGCTGCAACTGCTGGAGCCCTGGCTGACTCCGGCCCCGCCCCCGGGCCACCCGGCGGCGGTGCCGGTCCGGCTGAACGCGGCCCGCTGGACCCTGGGCCGGCCGTTCGAGCCGTGGCTGGCCGAGCAGCTCGCGCACGAGTTCGGGCTCGCGCCCGACGACGCCCTGCGGCTGGTGCGGGACCGCCGCGTGCTGCCGGTCGTGGACGGCCTGGACGAGCTGGACCCCGAGCCGTCGCAAGGCCCTCCGCGCCGCGCGATCGCGCTGCTGGCCGAGCTGAACCGCTACAGCGACCTGTCGGGACGGCGTCCCGGAGCGGTGGTGGTGACCTGCCGCGCCGACCGGCACGCCGAGCTGCGCGCGGCCGGCGCCGCGCTGGCCGGCGCCACCACCGTCCGGCTGCGCGACCTGGCCGCCGGGCAGATCGCCGGCTACCTGCGGGCCCGCTGGCCGGACGGCCACCCGTGCGCGCCGCACAGCGACGGCGTCCAGGAGGCGCTGCGCGGGCCGTCGGGCGGGATCGTGCACGCCGCCCTCGCCACGCCGTGGCGGCTGCTGCTGACCGTCACCGCCGTGGAGTCCGGCGCGGACCCGCACGACCTGCTGCGCGCCGACCCGCGCGACGACCCGCGCGCGGGGGCCGCGCGGATCGCCCGGCGGCTGCTGGAGGCGTACGTCCCCGCCGCCACCCGGCTCACGCCCCGGGCCGCGCCGGGCACGCCGTACCAGCCGGACCAGGTGCGGGCGTGGCTCGTGCGCCTGGCCGCCCACCTGCAGTGGCAGGCCGCGAGGACCGCCGGGGCGGACCGGCCGCCGCCCGGCCTGACCGGGATCGACCTCGTCCCGCACCTGCTGTGGCCGATCGGCGGCTGGCGGCTGGTCCGGGTGCTGCACTGCCTGTGCTCCGCCGTCCTCGCGGTCGTCGCCATGCTGGCCTTCTGGAGGGGGTCCACGATGGACGTGCTCGGCGGGCCGGGCGCGGGGCCGGGGACGGAGCGGCTGCTTCATCTGGCGCTCATGACGTCCTGGGTGGGCATCGTGACCGGCCTGTCGTGGTCGCCGTGGCCGGCCGCGGCGGGCGGGCGGAGCAACGTCCCCCGGCGGCGGCGCCTGGCGGGCGCGCTGCTCGGGGCCCTGGCGGGCGTGCCCGTCGGGGTGCTCGGCGGCCTGGCCGGGCTGGCGCTGACCGGGGAGGAGATCTTCGGGCCGGCCTTCGCCGTCGCCGCGGGAGGGACCGGCGGGATGGCGCTCGGCGCGGTCATCGGGCTGACCGCCGCCGGCCGGGACGGGGCCGAGCGGATGACGGTGTCCGAGGCGATCAGGGCCGAGCCCGTCACGCTGACCGGCTTCGGGCTGTGCGGGGCGCTGACCGGGCTCGCGCCGCTGCGGCTGGCGGACGCCGGCCCGGTGCCGCTGGCCGTGGGCGTGAGCGGCGCGTTCGTGCTGGCGTTCGCGCTCGGCGTGGTCTTCAAGATCGCCGCCGGCGGGTGGAGCATGGAGACCGAGCTGGCCCATCCGCGTGAGGCGCTGCACCGCAACCCGGCGACCGGGGTGGCCTTCGGGCTCACCGGCGGCGTGGCCGCCTTCCTGGTGTTCGTGATGCGCCAGGACGTCGTGGAGTCGCTGGCGTGCGCGCTCGTCGGCGGCGTCACGTTCGGCCTGGCCTTCGGCGCGCTCGCCTGGACCCGTACGATGATCGGCCTGGTCGTCGCGGCCACGCGCGGCCTGCTCCCGCTGCGGCTCTGGGCCTTCCTCGACTGGGCGTGCGAGGCCCGGCTGCTGCGCGTCAGCGGCGCGACGTACCAGTTCAGGCACCGGGAGCTGCAGGATTACCTGACCTCGTCGCGCGGGTGAGGGTCAGTCCCAGCCGAGGCGCCGCTCCAGCAGCGCCTGCTGGGCCGGGTTCGCGGTCAGCTCCAGCGCCCGCTCGTCGGCGCGGCGGGCCTCCTCGCGGCGGCCCAGCTCACGCAGCAGCTCGGCGCGGGTGGCGTGCAGGAGCGGATAGCGCTCCAGCTCGTCGCCGAGCTCCGCCAGCTCGGCCAGGGCCGCCTCGGGCCCCTTGACGTGCCGCACCGCGACGGCCCTGTGCACCCGCGTGACCGGTGAGGGAGCCAGGCGCAGCAGCAGGTCGTACAGCACCAGGATCTGCGCCCAGTCGGTGTCGGCGAAGGCCGCGGCCTCGGCGTGACAGGCCACGATGGCGGCCTGCACCTGGTACGGCCCCGGCCGGCGATGGGCGCGGGCGGCCCGCGTCAGCAGCGCCGTGGCCTCGGCGATGGCCCGCCGGTCCCACAGGCCGCGGTCCTGGTCGGCCAGCAGCACCAGCCGGCCGCGCTCGTCGAAGCGGGCCGCGCCGCGGGCCCGGTGCAGCCGGATCAGCGCCAGCAGCCCGGCCGCCTCCGGCTCCTTGGGCAGCAGGTTGACCAGCAGCGCGGCCAGCCACTCCGCGTCGTCCACCAGGTCCCGGGCCTCGGCCCGCTCGCCGGTGCTCGACAGGTAGCCCTCGTTGAACAGCAGGTAGATGACCGCCAGCACCTCGTTGACGCGGCCCGGCAGCTCGTCCTGCGGCGGGATGCGGTACGGGATCCCGGCCTCGGCGACCTTCCGCTTGGCGCGGGTGATCCGCTGCGCCACCGTCGCCTCGGGCACGAGGAACGCGGCCGCGATCTGCGCGGTGGACAGCCCGCACACCACCCGCAGCGTGAGCGCGATCTGCGCGGCCCTGGACAACGCCGGATGGCAGCAGGTGAAGATCAGCCGCAGCCGGTCGTCGGACGCGGCGGGCGCCGGCCAGGCGAGCCGCGCCAGCTTGGCCCGGTAGGTGGACTCGCGGCGCAGCACGTCCAGGCCGCGCCGGCGGGCCACGGTGAACAGCCACGCGTCCGGCCGCTCCGGCACGCCCTCCGCCGGCCAGCGCCGCAACGCGGTCTCCACCGCGTCCTGCACCAGGTCCTCGGCGGCGGAGAAGTCGCCCAGCAGCGACACCAGGGACGCCGCCAGCCGGCCCGCGTGCTCGCGCACCACGCGGACCAGCACCTCTTCCGGCACCGGCGTCCTCATGCGACCGGGCGGATCTCCACGACCGGGCAGGCCGGCCACGAGCGGGCCAGCTTCAGCGCCTCGTCCAGGTCGGCCACCTCGACCTCGGCGAACCCGCTGACCACCTCCTTGCCCTCGACGAACGGCCCGTCGGTGACGACGGGCTCGCCCGGCCCGAGGCGCACCGTGGTGGCGGTGTGCACAGGAGCCAGGTGGGTGTGGTGGGTGATCCGGTCGGCGTGCTCGTCGAACCACCGCATGACGGCCGCGTAGGCCGCCTCCCGCTCCAGCTCGCCCATGGCCTCCAGGCTCCGGGCGAACTCCTCGGTCTCGACGAACATCAGCACGTACTTCACGTCGTCCTCCTCGCAGACGTCAGCGGGCGGGCAGGGCGGCGTACAGGTCCACGCCGTTGCCGTCCGGGTCGGCCACCGTCGCGTACCGCATACCCCAGAACGCGTCGAACGGCTCCGCGAGCCCCCGGTGCCCGGCCCCGGTCAGCTCGGCGTACGCGGCGTCCACCTGCGCCGGGTCGTCGAACTCGAAGCACAGCAGGGCCCGCGGGCCGCCCGCCGGCGCCGTCCAGCCCGGCAGGAACGGCGTGCGGAAGCCCTCGGTGTCCAGCATGACGTGCAGCCCGTTCGGCAGGTCGCAGCCGGCGTGCTCGGGGGAGTGCGCGTCGATCGTGAAGTCCAGGCCGAGCAGGGCGTAGAAGGCGATGGACGTCTTCAGGTCGGCGACGACGAGGTCGATGGTGTTGAGCCGGGGATGCATGGCGTCCTCCAGGAGCCGGGTGAACGAGGTCGGGCCCGGACGTCTCCCGTCCGGGCCCTCACCTACCTGACGATCGGCGCACCCCCCGATTCGACAGCACCCCGCGCCGGCCGGGATACGCTCATCGCGATCATGCCGGTACGACGAAGGAGCCGCCGATGACCGCCGACCCGACGATGGCCAGGATCGGCCAGGGCGTGGAGTTACACCACCACCAAGGCCGGCGCGACGCCGCCCGCGACCTGTTCGCCCAGATCTGGGATGACATCGGCGGCGAGCAGGGCGACCCGCTGCACGTCTGCGTGCTCGCCCACTCGATGGCCGACGTCCAGGACGACGTCGGCCAGGAGCTGATGTGGGACCTGCGGGCGCTCGCCGCCGTCGAGCGGGTCACCGACGAGCGGGTGGCCGAGGCCGGGGTGCCGCTCTCGGTGGCCGGCCTGTACCCATCGCTGCACCTCAACCTGGCCGACTGCTACCGCAAGCTGGGCGACCTCGACCGCGCCCGCGAACACCTCCGGCAGGCCCGCGACGGCATCGGCGCGCTCGGCGACGACGACTACGGGCAGCTCATCAAGGGCGGCCTGGAACGACTGGCCGCCCAGCTCGACGAGACCGCCTGACCGCGCACCGCCCCTGGTCAGGCCCGGCCGAGGACGCAGAAGTCGTTGCCCTCCGGATCGACCATGACCTTCCACGGCACGTCGCCCTGGCCGACGTCACCCGGCACCGCGCCGAGCCCCCGTAGCCGGGCCACCTCCTCCGCCTGGTTCTCGACGGGGTCGGGGAGCAGGTCCAGGTGGACGCGCGTCCACACGGCGGGCGGGCCGGCGGCGCGCACGAACTCGAGGTACGGCCCGACGCCTTCGGGCGCCCGCAGCCGCGCGAGGTCGTCGTCCGCCTCGTGCGTGGCCCAGCCCGTCGCCTCGCCCCAGAACCGCGCCATGGCCCGGGGGTCGGCGCAGTCGACCACCACGACGGCGACCGGACCGGTGTCCCGGTAGATCTCCCGGGGCTCCAGCACGCAGAACACGTTGCCCTCCGGGTCGGCCATGACCGTCCACGGCACGTCGCCCTGGCCCACGTCGGCGGGCTTGGCGCCGAGCTCCGTCAGCCGCGCGACCAGCTCCGCCTGATGCGCCTCCGAGGTGGTGGCGAGGTCGAGGTGCACGCGGTACCGGACCGTCTCGGGATCCGGGACGGTGACGACGTCGATGCAGACGGCGGTGGGGTCCGGCCAGGTGAAGTCCAGGGGTTCGACGTTGGTCACGCCGGGCCCCTCGCTGGCCAGACCCCAGCCGAGCGCCTCCGCCCAGAAGCGGCCGAGCGCCGCGTCGTCCCGAGCCTTGAAGTTCACCTGAACAAGTCGCAGTCCCACGCCGCCCACCCTACCCCCGAAGATCAAGCGGCCGGCGGGACGGTGTCACGCCACGGCGGTCCCTTCGAGCTCGACCATCAGCTCGGGCAGCGCCAGCCGGGTCACCCCGAGCATCGTGGTGGGCGGCGCCGCCCCCGCGGCGCCCAGCCGCCCCGCCAGCACGCCGTAGTGCTCGAAGAGCCGGTCCACGTCCGTGGTGCAGACGGTGAGCCGGACCAGGTTCGCGAGGGACATGCCGGCCCCGCCCAGCACGGCCTCCAGGTTGTCGAGGCTCAGCGCGAGCTGCGCCGCCAGGTCACCGGCGTGCCGGGGCTTGCCGTCGCTGTCCATCGCGCCCTGCCCCGCGCAGTACAGGGTCCGGGTGTGCCCGGAGACGAGCTGCCCCTGGTCGTAGCCCAGTCCCACCGACCACGCCCACGGGTTGACCGCCGTTCGCTGCATCGCCACTTCCGCTCCGTCCGATGTCGATCTCTGTCGCTTGCGGTGATGAGCCTGCCAACGAATCACGACATCCTTTGTCGTGTATTCGATAGGGTTTTTCGCATGCGCGCCGACCGGCTGGTCTCGCTGGTGCTCCTGCTGCGGCAGCACGGCCGGATGTCCGCGACCGCGCTGGCCCGCGAGCTGGAGGTGTCCACGCGCACCGTGCTGCGCGACGTCGAGGCGCTGTCCGCGGCCGGCGTCCCGGTCTACGCCGAACGCGGCCGGCACGGCGGCTTCGCGCTGCTGCCCGGCTTCCGTACCGAGCTGACCGGCCTCAACCCCGACGAGGCCCTGGCCCTGCTGGTCGCCGGGTCGCGGCGCGGGGCGCAGGCGTTCGGCCTCGGCTCGGCGCTCGCCTCCGCGATGCTCAAGGTGGTCGACGCGCTGCCCGCGAGCTATCGCGACACCGCGGCCGGCGCGGCCGGGCGGCTGCTCATCGACCCGGAGACCGACCTGCTCTCCCGCCGCCTGGACGCCGAGGAGGTGCCCGACGCCGTGGCGGCCGAGGTGCTGCGCGCGGTGTTCACCGGACGCCGGCTCCAGATCCACTACGCCGCCGCCGACGAGGCCCCGCGGTGGCGCACGGTGGACCCGGTCGGCCTGGTCACCGTACGCGAGCGGGGCTACCTGCTGGCCACGCGGCAGGGCGCGGACCGCACCTACCGGCTGTCGCGCATCCTGGCCGCCGAGGCGCTCGCCGAGCCCGCGCAGCGCCCGCCCCGCGTCGACCTCGACCGGGCCTGGCGCGAACGCGGCACCCGCTTCCGCGCCGGCGGCGACCAGGTCACCGTGCTGGCCCGGGTGCACCCGGCGCGCCGGGAGGACCTGGTGGGCACCGCGCTGGCCGTACTCGCCGAGGAGGCCGGCGACCCGGACGGCTGGCTGCGCCTGGAGGTGACCTTCCAGGACCGGAGGCACGCCGAATGGGCGCTGTGGCAGCTCAGCACGAACGCCGAGGCCCTGGCCCCGCAGTGGTTGCGCGCCGCGCTCCGCACCCGCGCCGCCGCGCTCGCCGCCCGCTACGACCCGCCATCCTGAGCCCTCCCGGAAAATCGCCGCGGGGGGATTGCCATGCCCATGATCACACCACCATGATCGGGGCCAAGCCGAACCTCATGGAGGAGCGTCATGCTGACCGTGATCGGCGCGGGCTTCCCGCGCACCGGTACGAGTTCGATGAAGGCGGCACTGGAACAGCTGGGATTCGGTCCCTGCCACCACATGTTCGACGTCGGGTCCGATCCCGACCGCGCCCGGCGCTGGGCGCCCCTGGCCGACCCCGGCACGGTGCCGGACTGGGACCACGTGCTCGAGGGGTTCAGGTCCTCCGTGGACTGGCCGGCCGCGTTCTTCTGGCGCGAACTGGCGGCCGCGTACCCGGAGGCCAAGGTGGTCCTCACCGTACGCGACCCGGAGGCCTGGTTCGCGAGCATGCGGACGCTCATCACCAACGGCCCGGCGCGGCTGCAGACCGAGAAGCTGGCGCCCGAGATGGCCGGCCTGGTGGAGAACATGCAGACCACCCGCCCGCTGCTGGAACGCATGATCCGGGAGGGGCTGGGCAGCGACCGGCCCTTCGGCGAGGTCCCCGACGAGAAGGAGAGCATCCTGGCGTTCGAACGGCACATCGCCACGGTCAAGGAGAGCCTGCCGGCCGACCGGCTGCTGGTGTTCGACGTCCGCGAGGGGTGGGAGCCGCTGTGCCGCTTCCTCGGCGTGGACGTTCCCGCCGAGCCGTTCCCGCACCTCAACGACAGCAAGATGATGCAGCAGTCGATCGACCGGCTGATGCGGGGCGAGAACATCGGCCTCCCCTTCCACCCCACCCGCTGACCACCGAAGCCCGCACCCCCCTGGGCCGCAGTCCTTCTCCGGGGGACTCCAGGGGGCCGGGAGAAGCGCCCGTCGAGCCGCGGCGCTTATCTCGACAGGGTCGGCTCCATCCAGGCGGCCTGAGCGTCCTGATCGCACGCGAATATCGAGAGAGTAAGTGTGCGCGCATTCTCGACCGGGAATTCTATGTGCTTCGGCCGGCCGAATACGACTTCCACTGTCTCGGCTGATCCCGCCCGCCCGTTGACAGCAACCGTGAAACTGGCCGAGGTGTCGGCGCTCGCCCCGTCCGGAATGGCGGCGTCCGCGGTGAACCTTTTGTATCGGCCCCCGCCGAGGCGGTACGAGGACGATGCCGCGCAACTTCCGCTCTGCTGAATCACCAGGGCGTGATCCGTGCTGCGGCCGTCAACAGTGGCGGTGCCGGGTCTGAGCGGTACTGCGCCGGCTTCTGCCATCGGATCCAGGTCGATCAGAGACACACCCGGCTCCGCCTGGGCTGTTGCGGGCGTGGCTGTCGGTACGGGCCTCCGCTCGGGCGTTGCCACTGCCGTCGTGGTGGCTGAGTCGGAAGACGCTCTGTCCAGCAGCCACTCGGTCACGGCAGGGCCGATCACGCCGATGATCGCCAGAGACACCGTCACGATGATCCAAGTTGGGGTGCTCATTTTGGGTTCTGGCGCCGTCATATGACCCCCCATTCTTCAGCCGACATCTGTACAAGCATGAAAGCCGGCCATGAATGGACCCAGGGCATTTGGGCAGTGCCCGAGAAGGACGAAAGCCCTGGAGTGGCGGCGGCCGAGCCTGGCGCTCATCGGTGCGCACGAGATGCATGAACGGCGGCCGTCGGTGACCATCTCGTCCAGACGACTCACGATGTCGGTGATGCGATGCCGTGGCCGGTTGCGGTTCTGGTGAACCGGCGGGCGAGGTGTTCGAAGGCGTCGGTGAGTTCGTCGGGGCCGACGACTTCGATGTCGGCGTCGTAGCGGGCGATGGCGGCGGCGAGGCTCGGCCAGGACCAGGATCCGAGGGTGAGCCGGCAGCGGCAGGGGCTGATCTCCTCGACGAGTCCCTCGCGGGTGTAGCGAGCCACGGT
Source organism: Actinomadura luzonensis (assembly GCF_022664455.2). Classification (NCBI taxonomy): domain Bacteria; kingdom Bacillati; phylum Actinomycetota; class Actinomycetes; order Streptosporangiales; family Thermomonosporaceae; genus Actinomadura; species Actinomadura luzonensis. The sequence continues at coordinate 1,127,373 of NZ_JAKRKC020000003.1, read as the reverse complement.
GGCGGCGGGCAGGTCGAGGATCACCGTGCCTTGGCAGGGCCAGTTGCCCGAGGCGTCGCCAGAGCCGCGGAACGTGCTGGTGACGAAGGCGGCGACGTCTCCTCCGGGCAGTGCGCGTGGAGTGAACCGGGGGCCGTTGGGGCTGCGCGGGGTGATCCGGTCGGCGCGGAAGGTGCGCCAGTCGTCGCGGTCGAGGTCCCAGGCGATGAGGTACCAGCGTCCGTCCCAGGTGATGACGTGGTGGGGTTCGACGCGGCGCGGGGGTTCGTCCGTGACCTCGGCGCCGTAGTCGAAGCGCAGGACCTCGCGGGCGTGGACGGCGGCGCTGATGGTCAGGAGCACGTCGCCGTCGACCGGGGTGGCCGGCCGGGTGACAGGTCGTTCGACGGCGGTGACGCGCAGCGCGTCGATGCGGTGCCGGAGCCGGGAGGGCATGATCTGCCGGATGGTGTTCAGTGCCCGTTCGGCGGGTTCGGCGAGGCCGCTGCCGGGGTTGGTGGCGACGATCTGCAAGGCGATGGTGAGGGCGACGGCCTGTTCGTCGTCGAACAGCAGCGGGGGCAGTTCGCTGCCGGCGCTGAGCCGGTAGCCGCCGTCAGGGCCTTTGACGGCGGCGATGGGGTAGCCGAGTTCGCGGAGCCGGTCGACATCGCGGCGCACGGTGCGCAGGCTGATGTCCAGGCGGTCGGCCAGCACCGTGCCGGGCCAGTCCCGGCGGGTCTGCAGCAGCGACAGCAGAGCCAGCAGCCGGGCAGAGGTTTTCTGCATGAACCTCATCCTGCCCGAAGTAGGTGCCACATCCTGTCACCTACCCCTGCGACTCTTCATGTCGGGCCGGTCAGCCACGCGATCCGGACGGCCCCTCCAGCAGCACTGCGGGGACTCGCCGATTCGGCCGTCCGACACCCATATCCCACACCGGGCGCACCGCGCCCGGAAGATCAATAAGGAGCCACCAGCATGGCCATCTCCACCACCACCCACCTGAACTTCCGCGGCGACGCCCGCGCGGCGCTGGAGTTCTACCAGAGCGTGTTCGGCGGCCACCTCACCACCATCGCGTACGGCGACTTCGGCATGCCGAAGGACCTGCCGGACGCCGACAAGATCGTTTTCGGCCAGGTCACGGCCGACAACGGCTTCACCATCATGGCTTACGACGTGCCCAGCCAGGCGCCGGCCGCCGCCGCGCCCGCCGCCACCACTCGCGAGCACGGCATGACGCTGACCGGCGAGCGGTTCTTCGTGTCCGTCCGCGGCGAGACCGCCGAGGAAGTCGGCGCGCTGTGGGACAAGCTCACCGACGGCGCCCACATCATCGACAAGTACGGCCCGTCGCAGTGGGCCCCGGGCTTCGGGATGCTGACCGACCGCTTCGGCGTCACCTGGATCCTCGACGTCGCCGCCCCGTACGCCGGCTGACCACCAACGCACTCATCCGGTCCGAGGCGGCCTTCCCTGGCCGCCTCGGACCACCCGGCTCTCCGCCTTCCGAAGGAACAGATCATGCGCACCCGCCCCCTGGGCCGTACCGGCATCAAGGTCAGCCCCTACTGCCTCGGCACCATGATGTTCGGCCCGTTCGGCAACCCCGACCCCGACGCCTGCGTCGCCATCGTCCACCGGGCCCTCGACGCCGGCATCAACTTCATCGACACCGCCGACGTCTACGGCGGTGACGGCGAAACCGAACGGATCGTGGGCAAGGCGCTGCGCGGCCGGCGCGACGACGTGGTGCTCGCCACCAAGTTCAACGGCCCCATGGGCGCCGACCCCAACCAGCGCGGCAGCTCCCGCCGCTGGATCGTCACCGCGGCCGAGAACTCGCTGCGGCGTCTCGGCGTCGACCACCTCGACCTCTACCAGGTCCACCACCCCGAGCCCGGCACCGACATCGAGGAAACCCTCGCCGCCCTGACCGACCTGATGCAGGCGGGCAAGGTACGCGCGATCGGCCACTCCAGCCTGCCGGCCGCGGAGATCGTCGAGGCCCAATGGGCTTCCGAACGGCGCGGGCTGGCCCGCTTCCGCACCGAACAGCCGCCGTACTCGATCCTGAACCGCATGCTCACCGGCCGCTACCGCAAGGGCGGCAACGAACAAGTCTCCGACGCCCGCATGCGCTGGGTGCCCAGGCACATGACCGACAAGCGCAACCACGATGCCGTCGAAGAACTCGTCCCGATCGCCGAGCAGGCCGGTCTGTCGCTCACCCATCTGGCCCTGGCCTTCGTCATCAGCCATCCCGCGGTCTCCTCGGCGATCATCGGCCCCCGCACCATGGCGCAGCTCGAAGACCTGCTCGCCGGCGCCGGCACCACCCTCGACGACGACACCCTCGACCGGATCGACCAGGTGGTCCCGCCCGGGGTGAACCCGGGCACGCTCGACATCGCCTACGTACCGCCCGCGCTCGAGCGAGCCGACCTGCGCCGCCGCCGCACCGGCGACCGCGCCGCCGCCTGACGTACGTGCCGCGCGGGTTGCCGGATCTGCCCTGCTCGTCGCTCGTCGAGTGGTCGCTCAGCGGCGGCCTTCCGCCACGGACCTGAGCGCGTCGAACGTGGACTGGTCCGGCCGGCCGAGGACGGCCTTCGACTCGTCGACAAGACCGGTCAGGCGAGCCACCTCGGCTTCGGTCAAGTGCTCGGCGACCTCTGCCGCGGCGATGTTGGCGCGCAGGTGAGCGGGGTTCGTCGTGCCGGGGATGACGACGATGGCGGGAGAGCGGCGCAGCAGCCAGGCCAGCGCGACCTGGCTCGGCGTCACGCCGAGGCGTTCCGCGGGACCTGTCAGCTCGCGATGGCCGGCGAGCTGCCCGGAGGCCAGCGGGAAGTAGGGGACGAACATGACGCCCTGCGCCTCACAGTCGGCGAGGATCTGCACACCGCTGCGGTCGAGCAGGTTGAAGCGGTTCTGCACGGCCGCGATCGGCGTCATCTTCTGCGCGCGGGCCAGCATCTCCGGCGTCGCGCCGGACAGGCCGATGCGGCGGATGAGCCCCTGGTCGCGCAGTTCGACGAGCACCCCGAGCGAATCCTCGAGCGGCACGTCGCTGTGCGTTCCCGGAGTGTCGCCGGCGAGCCGCAGGTACGTCAGCTCGCTCGCCTCCGCACCCAGGTCCGCCAGCGCCTCGTGGACCTGCCGGCGTACCGTGTCGGGGTGGTCGGTGATGATCCACGACCCGTCCGGGCCCCGCCCGGCGCCGACCTTGTTGCCGACGATCACTCCTTCCGGGAACGGCTGCAGCGCCTCCCCGATCAGCTGGTTCACCGTACGCGGCCCGTAGGCGTTCGCGGTGTCGAAGAACGTGACCCCCAGCTCGACCGCCAGGCGCAGCACCCGCCGCGCCGCCTCGGGGTCGTCCGGCAGCCCCAACACGTTCGGCCCAGCCAGTTGCATGGCGCCGTATCCGACACGGTTCATTGGCTTCTCCCTCTATGTATCACTGCCACGCCTATTTGCGTATCACTGTACGTTCCAGTGATACGCCAAATGCCGTAGCATTGCAACGTGGATGACGCGAAGGCCTGTACCCGGCGGCAGATCCTCGAGGCGGCGGCCGGCATCCTGGAACGGGAGGGCGCCCAGGCGGTCTCCACCCGCTCCGTCGCCGCCGCGGCCGGCATCCGGGCCGCCTCCCTCTACCAGCTCTTCGGCGACAAGGACGCCCTCCTCGCGGCGCTGGCCATCCACGGCTTCGACCTCTACCTGGCCGAGAAGCACCAGCTACAGCACACCGACGACCCGGTCGACGACCTGCGCCGCGGCTGGGACGCGCACGTCGACTACGGCCTGCGCCACCCCGCCTTCTACGTGCTGATGTTCGGGACCGACCGCCCCGGTCGCCGCCCGCCCGCGGCCCAGGAGGCCCACAGTCTCCTGCTGAGGTTCCTCGACCGCGTCGCCGCCGCCGGCCGCCTCCGGGTCCCGGCGCTCATCGCCGCCCACCTCCTGCACGCCGGCGTCACCGGCGTCACCCTGTCGCTCATCGGCGCCCCCGCGGAGGACCGCGAGCCGGAGGTCTCCACGAGAATGCGCGACGCCCTCATCGGCTCCCTCACCACCGACCCGCCCCCCGCCGCGGACACCGGCCTCGCTTCCCGGGCCCTCGCCCTTGATGCCGCCCTCACCACCGCCGCCGTGGAGGGGGCGCCTCTCCCGCTTCGCCCGACCGAGACCGCGCTCCTCCGCGACTGGCTCCACCAACTCGCCCGATGACGGCCCGCCCGTGGGCGAACAGAACCGCGGCCGGTGAAGGCGACTGTCCGGGCCGCGTACAGGCGATCGGCGAGCCGGGTCATCGGCGGGAACGCATCTGGCGTGACAGGACTACTCCGCAGGCCGGATGGCCAGCGTGCCCAGCAGGGCCAGGGCCTGGGCGGAGGGCGAGTCCGGCTCGGCCGGGTGGGCGACGAGCCGCAGGCCGGGCCCGCTGGCGATCGGGAAGATCTCGGTGCGCAGACGCAGGTCGCCCACGTCGGGGTGGTGAAAGTGGCTGCCGGGCGTGAGCGCGCCGCGCGGCTCGGGGGCGGCCCACAACTGGCGGAAGTCGTGGCTGGCGATCGCCAGCTCACCGACGAGTTCACGCAGGCGGTGCTCGTCCGGGCTCTGACGGGCCGCATGACGAAGGTCGTGGACGGCGGCCCGGGCGGTGCCGGTCCAGTCGCGGAAGAACTGCCGTCCCGCCGGGTCGAGGAAGATCATGCGCAGCAGGTTGTCGCCGAGGACGAAACGGTTGTGCAGCACGGCCGCCAGCGGGTTGCGGGCCAGCACGTCGAAGGACCAGCCCAGGACGTACGCCGGGGCCGCCGTCCAGTCGTGCAGCAGGGCCAGCACCTCGGGCGCGACGCGCTCGACGCGGCCGGGACGGCGGCGGGCGACGGTGGGCCGGGCCAGCCGGTACAGCTCTGCCCGGGCGTGCTCGTCCAGGCGCAGCGCCCGAGCCAGGCTCTCCACCGTCTGCCGGGTGGGACGCTCGCGGCCCTGCTCGAGCCGGGCATAGTAGCCGGGGCTGAGACCGGCCAGGTGGGCGACCTCGTCGCGGCGCAGGCCCTTCACCTGACGGCGGCCGTCCGGGGACAGCCCGGCCTGCTCGGGCCGCACGAGCGCGCGGCGCTCTGTCAGGAACCTCCCCAACGGGTCGTTGCGCTCACTGTCCATGACATCCGAGGTTAGGCAGACGCGGGTGACGCTGCCTGGGTGTGTCACTCCCAGGCTGGCCGGGGCACCTGGACGATCTCCAGCACCTCCGGGCCGGCATCAGATGAGGACGGCAGGGCCCGCCCGCAGCCCGCCACGGCGGAAGTTACTCAACGAATGCGGTGTTCATGAGGCTGTAGCGGTGACGGCTGGAGGGGGAGAAGCGGGTGAGGGCGCTGGCGACGGCGGGCTACACCGGCACCGTCCCCGTACCGGGGTGTCTGGACGCGCTCGCCAAGCAGGCGGCACCCCCTACACCTTCGCCGACGCCCGCCAGGCGCTCATCGACCTCGCCACGCGGCACAGCCAAGCAAAAGGCGACCATCACCTTCTGAACGGTCCCGCACAGGGAAAGGACGGACATGACAGCCCTCACGAGCCCGCTCGGCGCCCTCCCGCAGCCTTGCCCGGCGAAGGACGTGGCATGACCGGCACTCCGCTGGGCGACTTCCTGCGCGCCCGCCGCGAAGCGCTCAAGCCACAGGACGTCGGCCTGCCCGAGTACGGCCGCCGCCGGGTCAAGGGCCTGCGCCGCGAGGAGGTGGCGATGCTGGCCGGCATGAGCAGCGACTACTACGTACGGCTGGAACAGGGCCGCGAGTCCAGCCCCTCCCCGCAGGTGGTCGACGCGGTCGCGCGGGCGCTGCGCCTGGACGCGCCCGCCACCGAGCACCTGTGGCGGCTGGTCCGGCCGCCGGAGGCGCGGACCTGGCGGGGCGCGCAGGACACCCCCGTCAGCCCGCAACTGCTGCAGCTGATGGACGGCTGGTCCGCCTCGCCCGCCTTCGCGCTCGGCCCCGCGCTGGACATCCTGGCCCGCAACCCCATGGCCGCCGCGCTGCACGAGGGCTTCGACCCGCCCGACAACCTGGCCCGCATGGTGTTCGCCGACCCGGCCGGACGGGAGTTCTACCAGGAGTGGGAGCGGGTGGCGCATTCGTGCGTGGCGGAGCTCCGCGCCGCCTACGGCCATGACCCCGGCAATCCGCGTATCGCCGAGGTGGTGGCGGACCTGTCGGAGGCCAGTGCCGAGTTCGCCGAGCTGTGGGGCCGGCACGACGTCAAGCCCAAGACGCAGGAGGGCAAGCACCTGCGCCATCCGGTCGTGGGCGATCTGCACATCCTGTTCTCGGCGTTCACCGTCAACGGGGCGCCGCACCAGCAGCTCGTCGTCTACCAGGCCGAGCCGGCCTCACCCACCGCGCAGGCGTTCGAACGGCTGCGCGCCCGCGCCCACGACGCGCTGTCCAAGGCGCTGCGGGACGCCGACGAGGCGCTCACCGCGCGAGCCGACTGACGACCCAGCACCATCACGCATACGACACCAGAGGCCGGGGCCATGCCCCGGCCTCTTTCGCTGCGCGGCCCGGTTCCTAGGTACATCACTCCCAGGAAACTCGCGGCCTTCTTCCACCTCGCTGACCTGGGCAAACTCCTAGAAGTCAGCCAAACGGAACGGAAAACGAAGGACACCGTCATGGCCACCTGGTTCATCACCGGAGCATCCCGCGGGCTCGGCGCCGAGATCGCCCGCACCGCCCTCGCGCAGGGCGACGACGTCGTCATCGCGGTCCGCGACCCGGACCGCGTCCCGGACGACCTCGCCAAGGCCGGCAACGTGCTCACTGTCGCCCTCGACGTCACCGACAGCGCCGCCATCCCGGCCGCCGTGCAGGCCGCCGTGGACCGGTTCGGCCGGATCGACGTCCTGGTCAACAACGCCGGCCGCGGCCTGCTCGGCGCGCTGGAGGAGATCAGCGACGCCGAAGCCCGCTCCCTGTTCGATCTCAACGTCTTCGCCCTCATCGACATGACCCGGGCCGTGCTGCCCGTCATGCGCCGCCAGGGCTCCGGCAAGCTGGTGCACATCGGCTCGCGGTCCGGCTTCGAGGGCGAGCCCGGCGTCAGCCTGTACAGCGCTTCGAAGTTCGCGGTGGCGGGCATCAGCGAGGCGCTGTCGAAGGAGCTGGAGCCGTTCGGCATCCAGTCGATGGTGGTCGAGCCGGGCGTGCTGCGCACCGACTTCCTGGACGCCAGCTCCCTGTCGGTCGCCGCCTCCCGCATCGACGCCTACGACGGCACCCCGGCCCACGTCACCCTCGACTGGGCCGGCACCGCCAACCACACCCAGCTCGGCGACCCGGTCAAGGGCGCGGCCCTGATCTACGAGGTCACCCGCCAGGACACCCTGCCCACGCACCTGTATCTGGGCCCGGACACCCTGGAGCGGCTGCAGGTCAAGCTCGACCAGATCGAGCAGGACGTGGCCCCCTGGCGCGACAAGTCCGCCGCAACCGCCCACGACGACGCCACAGCCTGACCGGCAGCCCGCCGCACGTCACCTGGCCTGCCCTGACCGCGGGCACCCCGCACACTCACCCGAAAGAGGCCTTTGCCATGTCTCCTGCTGCTCTGCTCACCGGAACCCCGCTGGCCGGCCGCGTGGCCGTCGTCTCGGGCGCCTCCAGCGGCATCGGCGCCGCCACCGCCCTCCGCCTGGCCGAACTCGGCGCGAGCGTGGCCGCGCTGGCCCGGCGCAAGGACAAGCTGGAGGAGCTGACCGCGTCCATCAGCGCCGCCGGCGGCACCGCGGTCGCCATCGCCGTCGACGTCACCGGCCGGGAAGCCGTCGCGACCGCCGCCGCGCAGGTCGCCGACCGGCTCGGCACCGCCGACCTGGTGGTCAACAACGCCGGCGTCCAGCTCATCTCGCCGATCACCGACCTTCGCCAGGACGACTGGCAACGCCAGATCGACCTGAACATCACCGGTGTCATGAACGTGCTCGGCGCCTTCCTGCCGCACCTGACCGCCGCCGCCGAGGCCGGCCGCCCCGCGGACCTGATCACCACCTCCTCGATCGCGGCCACCCGGATCCTGGAGAAGTTCTCCGTCTACTCCGGCACCAAGGCCTACATCAGCCACCTCACCCGGCTGCTGCGCGTCGAACTCGGCCCCCGAAACATCCGGGTGGCCACCATCGAGCCCGGCATGGTCGACACCGAGCTGCCCAGCCACGTCACCGACCCCGACGCCAGCGCCCTCATGGAAGGGCTGCTCACCGAGATCGACCCGCTGCGATCGGCGGACGTGGCCGAGACGGTGGCGTTCATCGCCGCCTCGCCCCGCCACGTGAACCTCACCGAGATCACCATCCTGCCCACCGCGCAGGCCGTCTGACCCCGCCTCCCGCCCGGCGCGGGCGAGTACCACCACCGCGGCGACGGCACCTTCTCCGCCAACGCCGCCACCGTCGACCCGCGCCACCGCATGACCAAGTGGCAGTACCTCACCCAGCCCTGAAGGAGACCACGCCATGACCCCCACCCTGGACGAGCTGCGCCGCCCCGGCCGCCGCATCCTGCTCACCGGCGCCACCATCGTCACCATGGACCCGGAGCTGGGCGTCCTGCCCCGCGCCGACCTGCTCATCGACGGCGACCGGATCGCCGCCGTCGGCGCGGACCTGCCGGCCGGCGACGCGCTCACCGTCGACCTCACCGGCGCCATCCTGGCCCCCGGCTTCGTCGACACCCACCGCCACGCCTGGGAGGCGCAACTGCGCCGCATCATGCCGGACGTCAACGACCTCGGCGAGTACGTCACCTCCACCCTGGCCGGCATCGCCCCCGCCTACCAGCCGCAGGACATGTACATCGGCACCCGCCTGGCCGCGCTGACCGCCATCGACAGCGGCATCACCACCCTGCTCGACTTCTCCCACAACTCCCGCACCGCCGCCCACTCCGACGCCGCCGTCCGCGCGCTGGCCGACACCGGCATCCGCGGCGTACACGCCTCCATGCGCCCCCACTTCGGCCACTGGGACGGCCAGTGGCCCGCCGACCTGACCCGCCTGCACGACACCCACATCGCCGGCAACCCCCTGCTCACCCTGCGCCTGGCCGCCCTGGCCACCGACGAGGTCGCCGGCCCCGACCTCGCCTACGGCGACCACCTCGCCCGCACCGCCCGCGACCTCGGCATCGGCATCAGCATCGACGCCGTCTTCGGCCCGACCTCCTCCCAGGCCATCCTCGACTGGGCCAAGCAGGGCCTGCTCGGCCCGCACGTCTGCCTCATCCACTGCACCGGCCTGACCCCGCACGCCTGGCAGGCGATGGCCGACACCGGCACAGGCGTCGCCCTCGCCCCCACCTCCGACGCCCAGATCGGCCTGGAAAGCGCCATCCCCGCCATCGACGAGGCCCTCGCCGCCGGCATCCGCCCCGGCCTCAGCATCGACGTCGAAGTCGCCCTGGCCAGCGACATGTTCACCCAGATGCGCGCCCTGCACGCCATCCAACGCATGCGCGCCGCCCACGCCGCCTACGGCACCAGCCACCAGCCCACCCGCATCGGCGTGCACGACGTCCTCGACCTCGCCACCCTGCAAGGCGCCAGAAGCATCGGCCTGGGCGACGTCACCGGCTCCCTCACCCCCGGCAAACAAGCCGACGTGCTCGTCGTACGCGCCGACGACCTCAACAACATGCCGCTCAACGACCCCATCGGCACCCTCGTCCTCGGCTCCGATCCGCGCAACATCGACGCCGTTTTCATCGCCGGACAAGTCCGCAAATGGGCCGGCACCGTCCTGGACGTCGACCTGGCCGCGCTGCGCGAAGACGTGCGCGCCTCCCGCGACCGCGTCCTGACCGCCGCCGGACACGCCGACCGCCGCGTCTGACCGGCCGCACCATCGCCGGCGCAACCGCCACACCTCCTCACCAGCCACGCCGGCCCGTCACCCGTCACCCATCACTGACAAGGAGCCCGCCGATGTTCAGAAACACCCTGCACCTGTTCGGACTGTTCACCACACTGCTCGCCTGCGCCGCTCCGGCCGCCGGCCGCCCGGAGCCCGCCCCTCACCCGTACGTCGGCATGTGGGTCACCGCCGACGGGCGCATCCGCCAGGAACTCCTCCCCAACGGCCGCTACGAAGAGGAACGCGACGGCCGCAAACGCGCCTACACCGGCTGCTACACCGTCACCGGCACCCACCTCGACTACCACGACGACCTGGGCTTCACCGCCACCGGCGACGTGCGGGACGGCGTGCTCTACCACGAGCACCTGGTGCTCTACCGCGAAACCTGACCGCGCCCGGCCCTGGCCGCCCTCCCGGAGCAGGCCGCCCGCCTCGGCACCCCCGCGCCCGTCGCCGACGCGCTCGCCCGCGAACTCGCGGATCCCGAGGACCAGCAGCGTGGAGGTGCTCATGGTGGTGACGGATACGGCCTGTCCGGCAAGCCAGTTGTCCAGGCCGTCGTCGACGGCGCCTGTGCGAGCTGCGCGGTCGGCAGGACATCCAAGGGCAACAACAGGCTCAGGCCGCCGCACATGCGTCCCGGGACCGCCCTCACGACCGGCAGCCGGCCCAGCGCCACATCGCCGATCCGGGCGGTGACGCTGCCTCCGGGTGAAATGCCGAGCGCCCCGAAACCGCCAGCGCGGCACGGCCGCGTAGCACCGGCACGTCACCACTGCCGGGATGGGCCCGCTCGTAGGCCCGGCCAGGCCGAGGTGCTCGCGCACCAGCAGCGGCACCCGGATGCGGCCGGGGCATCCAGCAGCGCGACGAGCCGGTCGGGGGTGAGCTCGGCCAGCCACTGCGCGAGGTCACGGGCGGCGCTTCCCGCGAGCGCACCCTCCGCCTGGTGGTGCCCGCCTCGTCGCGTTTCGTCACCTCCGCAGACACGTCTCACTGGGGGCGTCCCGCCGGTCAGGCACGTAGGGGGCCGGTCACGTCCCACTCCACGACCAAGATGCCCGTCTGCTGGTAGTGCGCCTGCTTTGTGCGTTTGCGTAGCCCATACGTCTCGCGTCCGGGCATGCCGTACGCCTCGACGTAGACGGCCGGGCCCCCGCGCTCGGTGAGCAGGGTGGCGGCCAGGTCGGTCAGCAGCAGATTGCCGGAGCTGCGAACCGTGCCACGCCGTACGGGCTTGCCTCTGCCTCTCAACGGGGGTCGTGCAGTACGTGCTGGGTGGCGCCCAGTTCGCGCATGGCGTCACCGCTGGCCTCCTGAATGGCCAGGAGGGCCGCCGGGACCTCTTCGCCACGCTTGCGGGCCAGATGGACCGCCACCCCGGCCTGGACCTTGATGACCGAAATGTTCTGGGTGAGAGAGTGGTGCAGTTCCCGGGCGATACGCAGCCGCTCGTGATCCGCCCGCCACCTGGCGTCCTCCTCGCGTACGCGCTCGGCGTCGACCGAGTCTTGTTCCGCCTTCCGCAGGCACGGTTGCCGGAGCCGAATCACCACGCCGACCAGCCCGGAGGCGATGAACCAGCCGAGCAGCAGGCCCGTGCTTCCGGCGAACCCGTGGCCGGGGTGGCTGGAGTCGGCGGCCGGGCTCATCGCCGGACCGGCGCCGAGGAAGACCACGCCGGCCAGCGCGGCGAGCAGCTGATGTCCGGCCCGTGCCGCGGCGAACACTGACACTAGAACCGGGAGAGCGGCCGACAGGCCGGCTGGGGCATGGAGCACGTGCACCAGCATGCAGGCGGTGGTGACGAGTAGCGGCACCAGGGGAGCCCGGCGCCAGGCCACGAGCGCGAGCGAACCGACCATGACGGCGGCGAGGTCGAGAGCGTCCCGACCGGGCGCACAGAACAGGTCGGCCACCAGCGGAACGGCCACCGCAACGGGAAGCAGGCACTCCCCGGCGAACCGCCACCCCCGCCTCAGATGGGTCAGGTTCACGGGTTCACGCGCCTTCCCGCCGATCGTCCCGGCCACGGGCGTCGTCGGTTCCCTCGATCGCGGTCAGGAAGCGTTCGATGGCGGCCCGCCGGTACTCCTGGGCTGTATGACCGAACTTAGCCCGATATGCGAGAGCGAATTGTGCTGCATCCTCGATGCCCCAGCCGGCGGCTGTGGCGTGGATCGGCCAGTGCCGCAGCGTCGAACCATCGAGGTCCCAATGACAACGCGTGGACATGTGATGAGCGGCCGCGATCGTCGCGGGCGTCAGCCCCGGGTTCCCGAGGTTCTCCGCGATGGGGCGATAGATGGACGCCAAGCGCATCCTGGGGCGCTCCTGTCCACCCCGTGACGCGTCTGCCTGTGGCGCGAGGCTGAGACGTGCCGCCTTGGGTCGTCGGAGCACGCCGATCTCGCCCAGCGCGCCCGCCTCATTAGCGTACGCCTTCAACGTGAGCTTGTCCGTTCTTCGCGTGTGGACGGATGAAAAAGTCACGCGGCTGATCTGCGCAGGACCGAGGTCGAGCAGATGCATGGAGCCCTCACCGGCACGAGAATCCGGGAGACCGATTCGGTCCAGTACTCGAATCGGTCCGCGTCTAGAAGGTGACTGGTACGGATGACGGTATGCACGGGACCTACATCTCAAATCTCTGGATGGACGCGGGAGCACTTGACGTCGTCATGCGGACCGGTTCGCCCGGGCACGAGCGCGGCCGGCATGGAGACCACCGCCGCGGTGAGGAACGCGAGGCTTCCGTTGCCGTCGGGGCCGGTCAAGTGGCCGGCGACGGCGGTGCCCAGGCCGCCGAAGGAGAAGGTGCCGAGAGCGGCCAGGACCAGCAGCACCAGAGTTGAGCGGTGGGTGAGCGGTCCGGCCAGCCGACTCAGCCGGCGTCCGGGGCTCCGGGGCGACGACCATCGCGGCGGACCTGGCTTGGTGGGCCATCAGCAGGAGACCGTAGGACACCGCGTGGGCGGCGGGGCAGACAGTGAAGACCCTGCGCCTGCCGTGGCGGTGAACGAGCCGGCCGCCGAGCCGGTCGAGGGCCGCCAGGAGCAGCGCGAGACTGAGCACCGGCGTGCTCAGCTTGACCGTCAGCGCGACGACAAGCAGGTAGGGCACACCTGAGTGGGACAGGAGAGGGCGGTAGGAAGGTGACCACGAAGGCTCCGTTACTATCAAAACGTGTTTAGTCCATAACGAACCACGAAGGCTGGTTACCAGTCAAGTGGGAATAGCCTGTAACGCCGTACGTCAAGCTCCGGTGATCACCGAACGCCCCTGGCGGGCGGTACCGAGACGCCATGCCTGGAGGGCGATGAGCTGGTGAGGGCATTCGTCGCCATGGTCGGCGAGCGCACCCGGAAAGCGTGCTGGACGATCTCGACGCGGATGTTCGTCTCGGGGAACTCGGCAGGGAACCACGGGAGGTGCTGGTGGCCGATCAAGCCGCGGACGCGGCTGCGGGTCCCTTCGTGGGATGGGCTACGGTCTCGCCGGGCTCAGGACCTGTCCACCAGGAGCTCGGCGAGCGCGCCCAGCAACTCCCGCACCTCGGGCAGCGACGGCCGGGGATACGCCTCGCCGGAGACAAGCAAATTGTGCACTGCTCCGGTCACCAGGAACCCGATCGCGTGCTCGTCCACCCGAGCCCCGATCCTGTCCAGGCGCTTCTCGGCGGCGATGTAGCGGGTGACGGTGGTCGGCAGGGCGTCGACGAACCCGCTGCCCATGGCCGAGTCGTGGAAGCCCCGATCCTGTACGGGCACCCCGGCGGCCAGCTTGATCACTTCGGCGGCCGGGCCCAGCAGCACCTCGGCGAACCGCCCTAGGTTCTCCGCCACGGTGCCCGTGCCGGCCCGCGCCACGATCTCCTCCAGGCTTGCCGTGAGGTCCCGGAACTGCCGGTCCACGACCGCGAGAACGAGTGCTTCCCGGCTGTCGAAGATCTTGTACAGCATGCCGAGGGAACATCCCGCCTCCTGGGCCAGCGCCCGCATGGTGAGCGCGTCGGCCCCGTCGCGACGGACGAGCCGGGCTGCGTGATCGATCATCGAAGCGTGCAGCGCCGCCGTCGCGGCGGCCCCACGTCGGGCCGGTGCTATGACCCCTCCACAGTGTTGCGACTGCATCGTGACCCCGGAAGCCTACCATGAACGATTGTTCATGATGGCTGGCGGCGTTTCCCGAGCGAGCCCGGCGCGTGCGCGGTGACCAGCCACTGGGCACCCGGCAGCAGCACGCCCGCAGAGCTCTCGTACGGCTTCAGCGCCGCCTCCAGCCTGGCCTGCGCCTCCCCCCAGGAGAGCAGTTCGTCCTGCTCGACGAGGTAACGCGCGGGACCGCTGGCGAGAAGGGCCTCGGCGGCCTCGTCCGCCGTCCGGCCGAAGTTCAGCGGCACCCGTGCCGGTTCGACCGACGCGTCCGCGAAACCGGCCCTGACCAGGACGTCGCGCAGACGAGCGGGATCCGACAGGGAGAACATGGCAGGGCGATCCCCTGGATACCGGGCGACCACCTCCCGAGGCGCCGGCGGGACGCCGAGCAGGGCCGCGACGGGGATCACGTACCAGGCGCACTCCTCGGGTGGCTGCGGGCACACGGCGGCCAAGCGCCCGCCCGGCCGCAGTGCCCGCCCGATGTTGGCGAACGCGGCCACCGGATCGGCGAAGAACATGACGCCGTACATGCTGATGGCCACATCGAAAGCGCCATCGGGGAACGGATGGATCTGGGCGTCGGCCTGCTCGAAGACGGCGTTGCCGATCCCGGCCGCCGTGGCGGCGAGGCGGGCCTGGCGCAGCATCGGCGCCGACAGGTCCACGCCGACGGCGCTCCCGTCGGTGGCCTGCCGCGCGGCCAGCAGGGTGGTCGTGCCTGTTCCGCACCCTATGTCGAGCACCCGGTCCTCCGGGCCGATACCGGCGATGGCGATCAGCCGCTGGCAGGTCTCCGTGGAGCCCCGGTTCTCGCCCTGCTTCGGGGGTTTGGCCCACGCGGCGCCCTCGGCGCCGTTCCAGGCCTGGAATTGATCGTGGTTGACGACGTCCATGCGGTGATGACTCCTTGTGAACCCGAGGTTGGGAATCGCTGTTCGCGATCGGGGGAGGATCGGGATGGATGAGAGCGAAAGCTGCTCCACCGTGACGGCGGTATCCTCAGCGAGCCCGTTCTCGGTGACGCCGTGATGCATGCGCCCGCGGGACTACGGGGTCCCCTGAGGTGAGACGGTCGGCGTCGGCTGCGGATCGTCAGTGCTCGTCGAGGATCTCGAAGTCTTCCGCGCCGGCCTCCCGGGTAAGCGCGAAGGCGGCGGCGGCTTCAGGGCTGCCGGCCACTGCCTGCCGGGCCGTCGACAGGCTGGCGGCCGAGTCCCAGCGCCAGATGCCGGCCCAGTGCTCATCGTCGACTCTGCCCAGCCACGCCTCCTCCAGCCCTGGCACTGCGGCTCTGGTCGCGGCGACGAGGGCGGCGTGCCGGGCCCGCAACTGTTCGGTGTCGGCGGGGTCGATCTGGAACCGGGTGACCGTGATAAGAGGCATGACCGTACCTTTCTCGATTCAGCGGTTGGGCTCGGGGGTCGGCGGATACCAGGGATGGAGCCTTATCGGCAGAGCTGCGAGGTCCGATAGATCCAGTACGTGGTGGAGGTGGTGGACCCCGCGCGGTAGGCGGGCGGCCTTCAGCGCGGCGATGGCCGCTATCGCGGCGGTGGCCTGCGCCTGGACCTGGCCGCCGAGCGTATGGGTGCGGCCGTTGGCGCTGCGCGACAGGGCCAACCAGCGTTGATCGCCTGGGAGGTGCCAGGAAGGCACCGCGTGAGCGGCCACGGGAAGACGCGTCAGGGCGGCCAGGGCGGCGGTCGCCAGACGGGACGTGAGCCCGAAATACGTACGGACGGGCACGCCGAGGTCGCGGTGGAGGACGTGCTGGTCGCTGTAGTCGACCCGAAGCAGACGGCGCACCCCGTACACGGGCAGGTGGAAGCGCCGGGGACGGCTGTAGTTGCGGATCCTTTCGCCCGTCGCCGGATCGGCGAAGTCCTGACCGAGCAACTGGTACGCCCAGGCGGTGGAAGCCTTGCCGTAACGCTCACCGGCGCCGAGCAACAAAGCGATGTCGATGGGCTGGGCCGGCGCTTCGTGCTGGACCGCGGCGGCGAGCAGGTTGGTCAAACCTGGGGCCAAGCCCACGCTGAGCAGGATGGGGGCGGACGGCTTGAGGCGTTCGATGGCGAATGTGTATTCCGCGCTCGCCGTGATGTCCACGAAAGCCGCGCCGTGGCGGGTGACCTGCTCCGCCAGGGCGGCATCTTCTGTGCCGGCGCAGTTGAGCACCACGTCCACGTCCTTCAACACGCGATCGAGGCCGTGGGGATGACCGGCGTCGATCAGCAGATCGGCGCGCTTTGGATCACGTCCTGCGGCCAGGACGTGCGCAGCCATCTCCCGGAGATAAGCGACCGCTTGGGAGCCGATGGCGCCGTAACCGCCCAGGACTATGACCTTCATGCGGGTCTCGTCCTGACTCGTTCGTGGAAGGTCCGGGACCACAGGCTCCCGACGTGGCCTTGACGCCTCCCGTCGTGGACATCGTGGCGGGCGGGCTGGGCGCCGCCGATCAACGGCCTGCCCGCGATCCGGTGCGCATGCCGCCATGCTCTGGTGCTGTCGCTCACGCGGTCACCGCCTGGCCACGCTCGCGCAACAGGCGCACGAGCAGCAGCGCCGTCACGGCGGCGGGGAGGACGTGCAGCACACCGGTGGCCTCGAAGAACAGGTCGAACGGCTGCCCAGGCGTCACGTAGCCCCCTCGGAGGAGCGGGGAGAGCACGTGGGTGTACAGGCCCTCGAAGAGCCCGAACGAAAGAACGAAACCGGCCAGGGACACCGACCAGTGGATCCACCAAGCCACCCGGGCGACAGCATCATCGCCGGCAGGGCGCCGGGCCCAAGCGTATGCGGCCACGTCCAGAGCCAGCAGCAGCGCGGCGGCGAGGACGGCGTGATAACGCCCAGGGGTGCCGTAGATGACGGCGCCGTACACGTGGTGAACGGTGGTGATCAGCGCGTTGGCGCCGCACCACGCCAGCACCTGCACGTTCGTCCTGGACGTAGAGACGGTGGGGCTTTTGCGATCAGTGGTCATGTGGCCTCCAACGGGAATCGGGCGCTGGACGCGGCATCCTCGGCCGGTGGGCCGCCTAGGCATGGAGGCGGTCGCCCGAGGCGTTCATGCCATCGTGAACAGCTGTCCACGACAGTATCATGAACATGCGTTCACAACAACGGCGCTTGCGCCTCGGCGTCACCCATGTCCTCTTCAGGCACAGCCGCGCGCGATGCTCGACCCGATAACGGTGCCCGTGAGGGGAAGCCCAGCCCCGCGCTTGTCCGCGTGCCGTGCTTCGAGGACCGCGGACCCTACGGCTGACGAGAATGTCAACCCGCAGAGATCATTCAGCTTGCCCCGCCCCTCCCGACTCGTGTCCGCCTCGGGCTCTGGAGGAGGGGGAGGGCAGACCCGCACTTCATTCGCGTATGCGGCGCGACGGCCGATCGCGGGCGCGGCAAGTGCCGTCGCGCCAGAGACGGGGTCAAGGCCATGAGCGTGACGGAGCCGCTGTTGCCTCGCTGTTGTCAGTCCTTCGGGCAGAGGACCGCTTCGGCGGCCTTCACGAGAAGCGGATCCAGCGCTTGGTCGGTGTTGGGGACGGCCAGGGTGGCCGACAGGGCGAACCGCGTGCGGCCGTCACGTGAGACGAAGGTGACCGCATTGAAGCCGGGGCCGCTGCCCTTGACCGACATGATCGCCGGCTGGCCCCCGCACAGCAGCGCGGGCTGCTGCTGACCGCCCCCGCCCTCGGGCGGTTGCCCCGACGGCTGTCCTGGCTGCGGCGTGATGGCCGGCGGCCCCATGAGCACCTTCTTCAGATCTTCGGGCAGCAGCCGGTTCTGGGCGAAGGCCCGCTGGAAGGCGCTGATGTCGTGCGCGGTGGAGATGACGCCGCCGGCGGCGTAGCCGTAGCTCATGTTGTGCCGGTCCACGTCGCGCAGCTGGCCCGTGCTGTCGGGGAAGTAGCCGTGGCCGTGCGGGCCCTTGATGCCGCCGGGGAACGTGGTGGGCAGGTAGGAGTCGTTCATGCCGAGGGGGTCGAAGACGCGCCGCTCGAACTCGGCGGCCAGGGTGTGCTTGGTGTACCTCTCGATGATCAGGCCGAGCAGCATGTAGTTGGTGTTGGAGTAGGAGTACCTCGCTCCCGGTTCCTGGGTCCGGGGCAGAGTGCGGGTCTTCTTCACCAGCTCGATCGGCGGGTAGTAGGTGGTGAAGTCGAAGGTGTCGACCACCTTGTCCTGCAGGAAGTTGGGGATGCCGGAGGTGTGCTGGAGGAGCTGCTGCAGGGTGATCTCGCTCGCGCGTTCCACCAGGTCCTTCTCGGCGACCTCCGGGAGCAGGTCGCTGAGCTTGTCGTCGAGCTTGAGCTTGCCCTCCTTGACCAGTTGCAGCACCACGACGCCGGTCATCTGCTTGGTCTGGGAGCCGACCCGGAAGCGCGCGCCGGTCGGGATCCTGCCGCCCTTGCCGTTCAGCAGGCGGGTGCCGGCCGAGCCCTTGCCGACGCGCTCGCCGTCGACGTAGACCTCGCCGATGGCGCCCACCACCTCGGGCGTCTTGGCCAGTTCCTCCAGCGCCTGCTGCACATCCCCCGGACGGGGCCGGCTCATGGCGGAGGCCGCCGCGGCGGGCAAAGTACTCAGCGTCAACGTGGCGCAGGCCAGCCCGGCCAGGCCGGCCGCTGTCGCACGATTCACGAGAAGAATCCTTCCTTGGGGGTATCCAGGCAGTCGTCGCGGGCGGCAACGTCTCGCCGACCGTGACGGTTCAAGGTCATGCCTATGCCAGAGAAGGTTTCCTGCCTGTTTCCGCCCTCGCTCCCGTTCCTGCTGTGGAGCGGAAGCCTTGTCCCGCCCAGGAGCGTGTCAGGCGCCATCCGGTGACCGGCCGGGCCTGGCTCGGCTGACGAGCTCGGTCGCTGCATCAGGTACGGGTCGAGCGCGGGCTGATGCACGCCGCCGAGCAGCGCGGCCATGCGCGACAACTGGCGCTCCAGTGCCTGGCTGCGCCTGGCCCTGTCGCCGGTGAAGGTTTCGATCTGAGGTGTCGTCGAACAAAGTCTGAAACGCTTCTCGCCACCCGATCCAAGTAGGGGTGTAAGGGCGAACGACGAAGGGACCGAGGCCAGTGCGCCTTCACGACGACCCCACGGCCTTTGAGGCCTTCTACCGCCGCCACGTCGATGCCGTCATGAGATTCGTGGTCCGGCGGGTGAGCGATCCTCACTTCGCCGCCGACCTGACGGCGGACATCTTCCTGGCGGCCCTTGACTCGGCGCACACCTACGTGCCCGGCCGGGGCAGCGAGCTCGCCTGCGGGACCACGGCGTGGAGCAGGCGTTGGCCCGCCCGGTCGGGCGGCCGAAGGCCGACCCGCGCGACAAGCGAATCGAAGCGCTGCAGGCGCAGGTCGAACGGCTGCGCGCCGAACTCGGCCAGACCCACCAGGTGATCGAGGTGCAGGGAACGCTCATCCGCCCCGGGCCGTGCCCGAGCTGCCGACCGACGCCCTCATCATCGGCCTGTTCGGCCGCTACGTCGCCGGCTGGATGGTCGCCTCCTGTCAGTCCGCCGACCTGGCCCGGCACCTCATCGAAGCGACCGCGCGCACACGGCATCGACCAAGGCACCCTCACCCAGCAGGCCGACCACGGCAGCTCGATGACCTCCAAAACCCTCGCCGTACTCCACATCGATCTGGGCGTGACCAAGTCCCACTCCCGGCCCCGCACCTCCAACGACAACCCGCACGTCGAAGCGAGCTTCAAGACACTGAAGTCAACACGGACAAACGATCGCAAATCACACCTTGACCTCAAGTGGGGTTGATATTGCAAGATCATCGCTATGACGGAACCCAATGCCTCTGACCATCAGATTGCCGTGATCGGCGCGGGTGCCATCGGCAGTGCGGTAGCACGTCACCTCCTCGCCCATGGTCACGACGTGGTGGCGTGGAACCGTACACCGAGTCGCCTCGACCCGTTGGCCGCCGCCGGGGCACGGCCGGCGGGGTCGGTGAGAGAAGCGGTGTCCTCTGCCACGCTGGCCCTTTTCACCCTCACCGACTACGTCGCCGTGCAGCAGTGCCTCGCCGAACTGGACGGAGACCTGTCCGGACGAACCATTGTCGCGATGTGCACCGGAACCCCCGACGAGGCGGAACGCGCCGCCCAGCGGGTGACCGCGCTGGGAGCGTCCTATCTCGATGCGGGGATCCAGACCTCGCCGGAGGTGATCGGCACCGACGCGGCGACCATCCTCTACGGCGGCTCACGATCGGCGTTTCAGCGACACCGCGCACTCCTGGGCCTGCTGAGCACACCGCACTTCGTGGGAGAGGCACCACAAGCGGCCGCCATCTGGGATCTCACCCTTTTCGGCCTCTGGTACGACGCCCAACTCGGCCTGCTGAGAGCCTTCGACACCGTGCGGGCGGCAGGCATCGATGTCGCCGAGTTCACCGATACCGCAGTCAAGCAACTCGAACACGTGGTCACCGGAGCTCCTGGCATCGCCTCCGAGCTGCTGAATGCCACCTATCCGGCAGGGCCCGCCACTCTCGCCGAGCACCTCACCGTCATTCGCCACCTCATCCGGCTGCGGGACGGCCAAACGCTCGGCGACGGCGGACTGCCGACGGTGGCAGCCAGAATAGAAACGCTCATCGCACAGCGTCGTGAAAGCGAAGGCCTGACCGCTACGATCGCTGCTGAACACGGTATGCCAGTAGCCCGTTAACGAGTTCGAAGGCGTAATTGGGGCTCGCCCCGAAGTGTGGACACGGGTGTTATGCGGTGAGCAGCACCCTATCGGAGGAATACGAGCCGACGGGTGATGACGACATCGACCGGGCCAGCGCGAGATCAAGGCCGAGGAGGTCAAAAGTCTCGCTGCCAATGCTCCCCCGAAGGAGGACCACGGCTTGCTGGAGGGGCTTCCACAGGTGGCGGCCAACCTCTCCACGATCGGAGAGGACCTTCAGCGCAAGCTTTTCGACGCCTTCAACCTGGAGCTCCGCTACCGCGCGGACGCTCACAAAGTTCTGATCCGCATCACCGTGAAGGAGAGCAGCATGCCGCTGATCATGACGTTGACCAGGGAGATTGCGACCTCCGCCAACGCAGAGAAGGGAATCACGGATGATTCCCTTCTTCTGAGTGCCCCCTGTAGGATTCGAACCTACGCACCCGGCTCCGGAGAGGGTTGCTGATCACCGCTGCGTACATCGGCTGACCTGCAGGTTTGGGTGCTGGGTGCCCTTCTGGGCAGGCCGCTGGTCCACAGTGGGTCCATGCACGTGGCTGTTAGCCCAAAACCCGCACATGACGCAGGCTGTGCCAACTACTGAGGCTTTTCCAACCTGATCGCGCTGGTCAGCAAGGGGCGGCGCCGGGAAGGGTTGGCACGAAGAGAGGCTCCCGGTAAGACAGCAGTCGACCAAGATCCGATGCCTCTACCGGAGAGCCTCGTTGCTGTCATACCGTGCCGCGATCCCGCTGTCCAATCACACCCTGACCCGTCTGGCCGAGCTGATCCGCGTCCGGCGTGCCGAGCGCCGCTGCCGGTGGCGGCGCCTGGATGCGTCTCGGCAAGCCCTGCTCGTCCTGGCCCACTTGCGTAACGGTGACACCTACGCGCGTCTGGCCGCAGGCTTCGCCATCGGCACCAGCACCGCCTGGCGCTACGTCCGCGAAGCGATCGACCTGCTTGCCCTGCTCGCCGACGACGTCCGCGCCGCCGTCTTACGCGCCGGCCGGCTGGCCTACGCCATCCTGGACGGCACCTTGATCCCGATCGACCGGCTGGCCGACGAACGGCCGTACTACTCCGGTAAACACCGCCGCCACGGCGTGAACGTGCAGGTCCTGGCCGATCCCGCTGGCCGGCTGGTGTGGGTCTCGCCGGCGTTGCCCGGTGCCACGCATGACCTGACCGCGGCACGCGCTACCGGCCTGATCAACGCGCTGACCGCGGCAGGGGTGAAGACCTTCGCCGACAAGGGCTATCAAGGCGCGGGCGGCAGCATCCGCACGCCGTTCAAAGGCCATCGGCTGCGGCCGCCGCTGTCGCGCCATCAGCGCTCGGTCAACCGCGCACACGCTCGCATCCGTGCCTGCGGGGAACGCGCCGTCGCCACCCTGAAGACCTGGAAGATTCTGACCCGGCTGCGCTGCTGCCCGCACCGCGCCACCACGATCGTGCAGGCCATCCTCGTCCTGCAGCTCATCGAAGAACGCCGCTACTCAGGATGAAAAGGGCTCACTGCGACTGACTCACGAGCGAGACCGGCAGTGCTTGGGACGCCTGCATTGCAACTCCGCAGCAGGTTCCAAGTCGGTCACCGAGTTCGCCGAGGTGCATTCCAGGCGAAATGCATCCTCCTCTAATGATCAGGTTGCCCCACGCTTGCAGCAGGCGACCCAATCACTTGGCGCGTGCGGACGCAGCAGATGTTGCTGACACGGCCAGTATCTCCACAGCTCAGAAGCATCTCTCAAGAGATAGACCACATGGCGAACGCATCGGACGGAACTGATCAGATCCGACTGGATCATTGAAGAGGCGAGCTCTTGTGTCAGTTCGATGGTTCCCTGGGATCTATTTCCGTGTGAAGGGTTGCCATCCGGGCGATGCTGACTAGAGTGCCAGCATATCGGTGTAGAGAGACGACATGAGCGAATGGTTTTCGAACATCCTCATCAGTGTTTTAGGCGCCGGCGTCTGGTCTGCGCTGGTCCTAGTGGCCAAGGCGTACTACGAGCGATCAGGCGCCTTGGCCGGGCTGTGGTATCAGGTCACATACTACGCCGATGATCCCGCAATGAGAGGAGTGCCTTGGTCTGTTGAGCTGATGCGTGTCCGCCATCACCGTCAATCCGTTTCCGGTCACATATGGCGCATCCACGGGCCGTATCTCGATAGGAAATGGTCCTTCGTGGGAAGGTACAGTGATGGCTGCATGGATGGAACCTACTGGTCGGTCAAGGGTGGGGGTGGGAGAGGCTCCCTGCACCTTTGGCGTGTTTCGGACAACAACCTGCGCGGACGCTTCGTGGAGTCACAGCTGGTTCACGATGGCCCGGAGATGTCAATTGTTTACTTAGAAGCGCCTCTAGAATGGATTCGACTTGGCTCGCACGAAGAGAGGCGAGTGCTGCCTTGGCTTGAGTTGGACAAAACCGCCCAAATGGAGCCATATATGCCCAAATATATGATTCAAGCGCTTAGGCAAGGCGTAGCCCGCTGTTATGGCGAGGGCCGGGTGCATGAGGCGAACGATTGGCGGAGGCAACTGCTTGAGGGCCTCGGCTATGCGGGAGCGCTGGTTGACCTCACGGGACCACTGGCGATGGAGGCAGAGAAGCGACGTCGCGCAACTCCTAGCGAAAAAGCAACTGCCTCTCCCGGCGAGTTGATCGCGCCGGAGCAACCGGCACAGTCTACCGATGATCCGGAGTCCGGAGAGGCGCGCTCCTGAGGGCAGTCGTGATCTCTGAGAAGAGACCTCGGTGGACGCCCAGCAGGATCCGTGTTCTCCACGGCCCGAGGCATATTTAGCACGAACTCAGCTCGTTTCGGTGACGACGTTCCACAATCTGCATGCGACGCTTGGGCGGCTCCGACATCGACGATGCATGCTATGGCCAGCCAGGGCGTTGGGTCCTTGAACGAGTGAAGGCCGCAGCCGTTCGCCGAACGCATGAGCAACCTGCTTCACCAGTTGTGACGTTGGTTCGGTGGATCGATGAGCGATTATTGCTCGGGAACGCATCCCATCTTGCCGCTGTAGACCAGTGTGAACCGGTCGGCCGGTACCACGATGTCAGCAGTCTCGACCTGGGTGTCTGCCGAGTAGTACGTGCGCTTGATCGTCACCATGATCGAGCCAGCCGCACGCCGTAGCCGCTCACACTCCTCGGCCGTTCCAAGCCGGGCTGCGACTTCCTCCACCCAGTCGTCGATGGGCATGCCGATGCTCAGCATGCGTTCGGCCACTCCGCGGCCCGCCAGCATGCCGTCCTCCGGTAGGACGATCGGCGTCCCGCGTGTAACCACGAGCGGTTCCCAACTTGTTGAGAGCATGACGGGCTCCCCGTCCGCCAAGAAGACGTAGTCAGTTCGGACGACATCTTCCGCGTCGCCCGTGCTCTCGGTGAGGCCCAAGCGGTCGCGAATCTCCGGTGAGGCCTGGACTGTCTTCGATTCGTAGCTCCAGCCGGCTTCGCGGCCCTGTCGATGCATGTCCTGCATGAAGGGTGAGCCGTACGGCGTCGCTCGGTACCACGCGCGAATGAGGCGTTGCGGCTCTCGAGGCAGCCGAACAAATGTGCCGGATCCGGATCGCGCGACGGCAAGACCCTCCGAGATGAGCACCTTCAGCGCCTCGGAGGCCGTGGAGCGTGAGATGCCGAGATCAGCGGCGAGCCCTGGCACGGAGGGTAGCCGATCTCCTTCCTGCAACTCCCCGGACCTGATGCGTTCGCGCAGTTGATCGGCGACTCGCAGGTACAAAGGGCGCTCGTCTTCTCGATTCACTCGGGTAGCTTGACAGCCTTGCCGGGAAGCTTCAAGCTTATCGGGACGCATCGAGACCTACCCGAGAAGGTTTGGCTTGTGATGTATCAGCAATCGGTACCGCCCATTCCGGACAGCATCGACAGTGTGGGCGTTTGGGTGCGTGGCATCGCGCAAGCCGAACGGCCGGATCTCGCATATGCCGCCGAGCAGGCGGCTCGCGCCCTGGTGTCCGCTGCCATTCGGCGCACCGGACAGGGCGAGCGCATCCACACGCAGATAGATGTGAGTCAGGACAGCCTTCGCATCGAGGTGCAAGATCCGGGCGGCAGCGATTACTCGGGAGGTTTCGAGACTGCTGAACTGTCCAGCACCGCCACATCCTTCGGCGCATCGGGAGACCACAACGGGCATCGGGCGTGGGTGATTCTGCGCAGGCGCAGAGAGGTGCGCCGTGACCTCGGACGTTGATCGCGGGGAGCAGCGTAGAGCAGGGTCTGCACGAAAATACCCGGGAGATCACCTATATGGACCTCACGTGCCTGACGTCCTGTCTGATGAGCTGCATGGCGCCTTCAGGCGGTTCTACGTCTGGCGCGACGCGCAGGGCAGTTGGTGTGCGAGGCCGATGCCCAAGCTGACCGCCGAGGAGGTCGCTTTCGGCATTCGGCATGAGCTGGTCTCAGAAACGCTCCTGGCACTCGCCTTCGCGTGTACCTGGCAGCGCAGCCGTCGCATTGTCTACCGCTACCTACAGGAGTACGCCGTCGAGGAGACGAGCGGCCATGTCACCTCCTGATGCGCCTGCGCCGCGCTGGGAGCCGTACGGACGTCCGTCCAAGGATCGTCTTCGGATCACGGAGACCTCGTGCTGTGGGGCACTGGAGTGGGCGAGTCAGGGCGGGCAGTTCCTCGTCCTGCGCGTCGGCTATTCCGGGGACTATGAAGAGGCTGGCAGGGGACGCTATCCGCACGCGCGTGCAGTCTGGACGACGCTCATCGCTGAATTTGAGAAGACGCATCGATGCGTAGACCTCTACGAAGTCCCTCCACGAGCCCGCCGGCAGGGCGGGCGCGCTCGCAAGGAGCAGACTGACTAACGCCGCACTTGCATTCACTGCGGCCGCGCGGCAGTGCCTCGATCGCCTGTGCTCTGTCGGGGCGACGAGGGCATTTCGGCCGACATGGCGTCATGCCGCGTCTCCTGGCTCCACCACGGGAAGACTCGTGATGAGGCATGGAGCCGCGACCCATCGCAGGTCCTAGCCTGTCCGCCCTACCCTAGAGACGATATGCCTCGGCGAGGGAGCGCGATGAGCAAGGCGAAGGATGGCCCCACCTACGTACGGATAGCCGAGGACCTTCGCCGCCGCATTCGCGAAGGAGATCCGCCCGCCGGCGGCATGCTGCTCTCCGAGGCGGACCTTGCTCGAACGTACGGCGTGGCCAGAGGAACCGTTCGGCAGGCCGTCGCCGAGCTGGAGCGGGCAGGACTGGTGGCCAGCGAGGCAGGCCGCGGACGCAGAGTGGTGGGGGACGGTCCGCCAGGCGCCGGCCGGGCGGCCTCGACCCAGTACGAAACGATCGCCGAGGCTCTACGCAAGCGCATCGAGACCGGCGAACTGACACCTGGCCAGCAACTACCGGGCGAAGCGGTGGCTGCGGATGAGTACGGCGTCTCGAAGGGAACTGTTCGCCAGGCGTTCCAACTGCTTGCCGCTGAACGTCTGATCTCCGCGGTTCACGGCAAGGGGTGGTTCGTCGGTGGGCCTGACTACGCACGCACGCGTGCCGACGATGTTGCCGCCGTCCTGCGGCAGGACATAGCGGGCGGGAGGTTCGCCGTTGGTGCTGTGCTTCCCGGAGAGAATGCACTGGCTCAAGAGCAAGGCGTTGGTCGTATCACTGTCAGGCGGGCGTTCGCGCTGCTAGAAGCAGAAGGGATAGTCGAGAAGCGGGCCGGAAGAGGCCGCGTGGTCAAGGCACAACCAAAGGGCTCCTAGTGACCGTGTTCCAGCCAGCCACAGTCCCGTTCACCTCTCAGGAAGCACAGGCAACCCTCCAGGAAGCTTGCAGGGTCGCCGGCCTCGCAAGCGGAGACGCGCGGCTGATCCGCCTTGGTGAGAACGCCCTTTTCGTTCTGGCCGCAGAACGGGTCGTTGTGCGCATCGCGCGGAACCTGGATGTGCTGGACGATGCTCGCAAAGAGGTGGCCGTGTCCACCTGGCTCCATGAGGCGGGACTGCCAGCAGCGCGAACAACCCATCACTCCCAGCCTCTCGTGGTCAGAGACAGGCCCGTCACGCTTTGGCACTTCATCGACAACGGCGGCGGTCCTGCGACCTTGACCGAACTGGCCGAGGTCTTGCGGGCTCTCCACCGCATGCCGGTCCCTGAGGATCTAGCACTGCCACAGATGGACATCCTTGGGCGCGTCTTGGAGCGCATCTCCTCGACCAGCATCCTCTCGGCCGAGGAGCGTCAATTCCTGCTCAGGAAGTACCAGGAGCTCCGGGCAGCCTATGAGGCCCTGCATTTCCCTCTTCCCGCCTGTGCCGTACACGGCGACGCCCACTCTGACAACCTCATCAAGACCACTGACGGCACCATCGTGCTGATCGATTTTGAGCGTTTTGCCTTCGGCCCTCCTGAGACCGATCTCGCCGTCACAGCCATTGAACACTCCCTGGGCTGGGGTACCCGTGCCGAATATGACCAGTTCGCGGAGCGTTACGGCTTCGATGTACTGGGCTGGGAGGGCTATCCCGTCCTCCGGGACATCAACGAATTCAAGATGACTACATGGTTGATGCAGAACGTCAACGAAGACGAGGCCATCGCTCGCGAGTTCCGTAATCGCCTTTTCTGTCTCCAGAATCCGGACTCGCCCCGTCAGTGGCGGGCTTTCTAGGTGCCGAGGGAAGGATACTTTTCGGCGATGAGAGTGTTGAAGGCCATGACCGAATCCTCGCAACCAAAGCCTGCGAGGTCGGCTTTCAGATCTCGGATATACCGGAGGTAACGCGCGGACTTGAGGGGGCCGGCAAGGTTGATGGCTTCGAGCGCCACCAGGGCGGCCTTCGCGGGCTGCCCCATGTGGACGTAGCTGGCAGCCTGCACGAGGCGGTCGAAGGCGAGCGTCCGCACGTACATCGGATCACAGAGATCGACGGCCTGACCGACGAACTCCATGGCCTGCGAGGGAACCCTGAGGTCGCGATAGCAGTGCGCGCCTTCGCTCGCCAGCTCCGCAGCGTCGAAGTAGCGTGACCATGGCGGGTCATCCTCTACGTTGCGCTTGCTGAAATACTTCTCGGCCTGGAGCAAGGCCCGTGCGCATTGGGCCTCGTCACCGTTACCTGCGTGGGCTCGCGCTTCCATGGCGTAGAACAAGGCCATGGGCGTGGCGGTGGAGACGTCCCTGCATCCTTCCTGGGCGGCGCGCGCAAGCTGTATCGCCTGGTTATACCGGCCGAGGTAGTTGGCCTGATGACTCATATCAGCGAGTAGCAGACCGCCGATCATGCGGTCACCCGATGCCTGCGCGAGGCGTAGCCCTTGAAGGAAATATCGCTGGGCGAGCCCATGCCTGCCGAGGTCGTAAGCCGACCAGGCCACCAGTTCGGTGATTTCTGCCGCCGCCGCGTACAAGGATCGTCCTACCGGCTCCGTGAATCTGCCGCCCAGCATGGGGACGACTTCGCGGTTGTAATACTGGATGAGCGCGGAACGTGCGTGGCCGCCGCCGAACTGAAATCCCATGTTCGCGAAGATCTCGGTTGTTGCCCGGATGGCGTGCACGTCCCACACGCCCACAGATGGACGAGCGGTCTCTTTGACTTGATGCGGCTCAGGCCGCGACAGCAGCCACGCGATCAGAGCCTCGTTCCAGGCGTCCGGAACGATCACGGACTCCAGCGCGACGGGATCGTCAGCGAGATCCCGCCGGGTTAGACCCAGCAAGAGGCTTCCGACGTCGGATATCCCGCCGCCGTGGGCGAGGGTGGCTTCAAGCGTCTCCGGAGTGACGACGCTGCCCAAGCCGAGGTCGTCTAACGAGAACGTCACGCCGGCCTTCTGAGAGAGGGCCTCGACGATGAATCTTGCCGTCGCAGGCCGAGGTTTCACGCCATCAAGCCATCGCTTGACGTCCACATGAGTGCAACTCAGGTTTATGCCGTCTTTCTGGGCAATTTGCCGCACTCGCGAAGCAAGTCCCGAATTTGAGCAATCTGCACGCCGCATGGCCTGCGCGAGTGCAACATTGGGCATTCGAGACACGTTCACCTCCGGATATCCGCGCCTTCGCATCATGGCGCGTACAGCGCTTGCGCGGCTCGAACTCCACAAATTTGGTCTCGGTGTTTCTCCTGGTCGAGGGCCGAAAGCACCCCTAAAAGCACCCCCTGTGCATTCAGTCCCGGGGGCGATCACAGTGTTGCCGGCGCTCGTCGCGAGGAACCCTTGAGTCAGCAGGAACGAGCGAGGCGAGGCTCGTAGGAACCCGAAACGATCGGCGCCTAGGACTTGACTCTCCGTGACTGTACATGTTCTATGTCTCTTAGAACCTGCATGCAGGTTCGCGAACCCGAGAGGGGCTCACCATGCTTGTCCGCCCGCGAAAGGTGCTTCCGACCGTCCTCACGATCTGCGCCGTGCTCTACGCCCTGAAGGACCCCGAGGGCGCCGCGACCCTGGTCAAGGCGGCAGCGCACCTGGTCATGAGCGCATCCGAGTCGTTCGCACGGTTCGTCCAGACCGTCAGCAACTGAACGCAGAAAGAGAGATCCACCAGTGGCACACAACACGAACCGCCCCACCCATCCCGCGCGCATGTCGCTCGCCGACATCGAAGCGACATGGCGGGTGGACGGCGGAGCGCCGCTCCCCGAATGCACCTACGACCCCGAACTGCACACCGGCCCGCGGCTCACGATCGAGAGCAGCGAGGAGCGCGCGGCCCGCGAAGCCGTCGCCCGCGAGGTCTGCGCCACCTGCCCGGCACTGCAGTTCTGCCAGCTCTACGCGTTGGAGAGCCGTCCGACGTCGGGCATCTGGGCGGGGCAGACGCCCGCTCAGCTCGCCGACCTCGCCGGCGACCTGGAAGACCTGGAGGTGGCTTGATGTCCAGCCGCATCCGTGCTCGCTTCTGGGATCCGGCCGGAGACCGGTACAGCATCCCCACCTACCCCTGGAAGATGGCGCCGCCGCACTTGCGCACCCTTCGCCAGCTCACCGCAGAGGGGCTGCGGCCTGGCGGTCAGGGCGTACAGGCGCAAGTCCTGTGGTGCTCCCGCCGCCACGGCGCACCCGGCGTCCGCGCCGCCTACCTGTACGACGTGCGCTTCGCCCTCCCCAAGCGCACCGCCACCCTGCGCCAGCGCGCCGCGCTGGCCAAGGCCAACGCCGCCCGCCGTACCTGCCCTGAGTGCCTGACGGATGTCGGGTACGTGCTGCCGCGCCACCTCGGTGTGTGCCTGGACTGCGCGGGAGAGGCGGCGGCATGAAGCGCGACACGCCCCGCCCTCTGACCGAAGGCGAACAGACCGCCATCGCCGCCACCTCGGCGGTTACGGGACTGCTCGGCTTGCTCGGGTTCATCAACAGCTTCGAGCGCGTGGCCGCCGCCGCGGGCCCCTCGTTCGGCTGGTTCGCCTGGACCGTTCCACTCGGCATTGACCTCGGTATCGCGGTGTTCTCCGCACTCGATATCGTGCTGGCCCGCCTCGGCATGCGGCTGGCCTGGCTGCGGTTCATCCCGTGGGTACTGACTGCCGCGACGGTCTATCTCAACGTCATCGGCTACCTCGGCGCACAGGGACAGACCGACTGGTTCGCCGTGGTGGCTCACGCCATCCTCCCGCTCCTGTGGGTCATCGCCATCGAGGTCGGCGCTCACGTCCTGCGCAGGCGTGCCGACCTGGCAAGGGCCGATCACATGGACGGCATCCGCCCAGGGCCGAAGCGTTCTCGTCTGACGAGACATGCACGGGCTCGATGAAGCCGGGCGGTTGAGGGCACCCCGGCGGGCAGACGGCAAACGCGACCCCTGAAGATCGTTGGGTGTCTACGCCAGTCGATCAAGAACAGGGGCCGCGTTCGCGTGCCATCATCCCCGATCGACGTGCTCACCCGCCACCTGGAGCACGTCACCATCACCGACCCACCGGCTGACCTGCCCACACTCGCCGAGCTCCTGGACGCCATCCCGGACCCGCGCAGCCGACGAGGCCGCCGCTACCGGCTCGGCCCGCTGCTGGCGATATCCCTGCTCGCCGTGCTCGGCGGCGCAACCTCCCTGACCAAGATCGCCCGATTCATCACCGGATACGACCCCGACCTGCGCGCCCGGGCCGGCCTGCCCGGCACCGTGCGCCTGGCCGCCAGCACCCTAGGACGGCTGCTCGCCCGGCTGGACGGCGACGCCTTCGACACGGCGACCTGCACCTACCTGGCCACACTCGCCGACTGCGGCCCGCCCACCACCGATATCCAACTCCCGGCCCGGACGGCGCTGTCCGGCCTGGCCGTGGACGGCAAGACCCTGCGTGGCAGCCGTACCCCGGACGGTGTCATCCATCTACTGGCCGCCACCCGCCACGACACCCAGACCGTCGTCGCCCAACGGCAGGTCGAGGCCAAGAGCAACGAGATCCCCGCCTTCACACCCCTGCTGTCCCACCTGGACCTGACCGGCGTGGTGGTCACCGCCGACGCCCTGCACACCCAGCACGACCACGCCCACCACGTCATCGCCGCCGGCGGCCACTACTTGTTCATCGTCAAGGGCAACCAGCCCACGCTCCTGCACCGGCTCAAGGCCCTGCCCTGGCGCGAAGCCATCCTCAACGACCGCACCGACCAGACCGCGCACGGCCGCCGCGAGATTCGCCGCATGAAGATCTGCACCACCCGCCCCCACCTGCCCTTCCCGCACGCCGCCCAGGCGATCCAGATCAAACGCCGCCGCACCGACCACCGCACCGGCAAAACCACCATCGTCACCATCTACGCCATCACCGACCTGCCACCAGGCCGGATCACCCACGCCCAACTCGCCGCACTCATCCGCGGCCACTGGAGCATCGAAGCCCTGCACCACATCCGCGACGTCACCTACCGCGAAGACGCCTCCCGCATCCGCACCGGCACCGCACCCCGCATCATGGCCGGCCTCCGCAACCTCGCCATCGGCCTGGCCCGCCTGATCGGCTGGACCAACATCGCCGCCGCCACCGACCACTACCGCAGCCACCCCGCCGACGCTCTTCAGCTACTCGGTTTCATCACATGAGAACGCAACGGCCCTGGGCATCCGCCGCTCACGCTGGCTGCTGGCACCGCTGGCCACCGTAGTGCTGTGGCGTCGGATGGTGCTGTGGGAGATCCGCAGCTATCCCGAGGCCCTCGGGCGCGAGCGTGAGCGCATCCTGGCCAAGACAGAGCTTCAGGATCGGTACGGCTTGCTCTGGCGCTGGAAGGCCACCCGTCGCGAGCGAGCCCTGTACCGCCTGGGCGAACTCACGCCGAAGGACGTGACGGTCAAGGCCGTACGAGTTCCACAGGAGGTCACCCCGCCCGCCTTGCCGCCGGCCCCGCGTACGACGAAGAAGCCGGTCACGGCGAATCTCGGTGACCTGATCCCGCTGGGGAGGCAAGTGGCCGCCGACTTGACGGCTCAAGGCAAATCGCTGACCCGTGACCGGTTGCGAGACGGCATCCGCAGCCTGGGGCAGAGCATCTCGACCGATAGGGCCGGGGCACTCCTGGCTCAGTTGAAGCGGCAGGGCCCCGAGAACCGACCGTCAGCCGTACCGGAAGACGAGGCCGCCTGATGACCCTGCTCATCACTGACACACACATGACCTCGGACGACTGCCCGAACGTGGCCGAACTCCAAGACGGACGGTGGACCGTCACCGGCTATCCCGGACGGACCTTCGACCGCAACCAAGCCATCACCGCCATGCTGCTGGCCGAACTGCTCACCCAGCGCCCGTTCCCTGCGGACCGGATCGAGCTGTTGGCCGCCTCCTGGCGTACCGAACTCGGCATCAGCGAGGCGGACGGACCGCACGCGCCGACCGCCACGACGCCCGTAGACCGACCGGACGAGCAGCGGTCCGACCGCGCATCGTCCCTGACCGCCACCTGGGGCGCGGCCTCATCCGCCAAGACAACGACCGCGCCCCAGAACCCCGCGACCAGCAAGTCAGACGAGGTGCACCCATCATGACCCACCAGCAGGACAACCCCAACCACGACGACGGCAACCAGCCGGACCGGTCCGAGGCGGACCGCGAGCACGGCAAGGACGCGGACATCGTCCACCTGGACGCCGCCCGCGCCGGACGCCAGCCGCAGAAGCCGGACACCGACCGGTCCGAGCCGGACAGCCCCGCGAAGGCGGACGGACCGGTCCTTGAAGGCGCGGTCGTCCGCGTCGACCAGTCCGGTCCGACCGGAGCGGACTGGCGGACCGCGTTGGAGGCGAAGGCACGCAACCGACAGCCGATCATTCCTCTGTGGCTGCGCTCCCGATCCGAAGCGGTCGAGACCTTCGCATGGGTCAGTCGCCACTACCTTCACGTGGCCGGCTACCAGGTCGCTCGCCTGCCGCTGTATGGCGGGCGACTGACCGCCCGCGCTCCCCGCGGACTCCTTCGCCTGGTCGGCGGGAGCATCAAATGGACGTTCGACCTGGAGGGTGAGCCCGTACGACTGGCCGCCGTGCAGAAGGCCGATCCCGAGGCGTATCTCAAGCTCAGCAGGCAGCGTGACCGCCGCGTACGTCTGCGAGCCCTGGCCTTCGGTGCTGCGCTGGTCACCCTGCTGATCGCGGCCATCTTGGTCGCCAAGCAGCCGACCGCCACGCAATGGATGGCGCTCGCGGTCGCCATCGCCACGCTGGGGGTCCTCGGCAAGCCCGCCGACCGCCCGCTGATCAACCGCGCGGTCGTGCCGTCAGCGGTGGAGAAGCTCACCAGCGACATCGTCATCCGCGCCCTGACCGTGCTTGGCATCGCCGGCATCAACCAGGCCGTAGCCAAGAACCCCAAGGACGCCATCCGGTTCGTCGCCCCGATCACCCGTGACGGCCCTGGCTGGCGGGCGGACATCGACCTGCCGTACGGCGTGACCGTGGCGGACGTGATGGACAAGCGGGACCGCATGGCCTCGGCGCTGCGCCGCCCGCTGGGCTGCATCTGGCCCGAGGGCGATTCGACCATCCACGAGGGGCGCCTGATTCTGTGGGTGGGGGACAAGGACCTGTCCAAGACGGTCATCAAGTCCCCGCTGCTCAAGGCCAGCTCCCACGACGTCTTCAAGGGCATCCCGTTCGGCTGTGACCCGCGAGGCCGCCCCATCGTCGTCCCGCTCATCGAGCAGAACATCCTGATCGGCTCCCAGCCAGGCCAGGGCAAGACAGCCTCGGTGCGAGTGCTGGCCTCGGGCGCGGCCCTCGACCCGTCCACAGAGCTGTGGATCCACGAA
Organism: Actinomadura luzonensis; assembly: GCF_022664455.2. NCBI lineage: Bacteria > Bacillati > Actinomycetota > Actinomycetes > Streptosporangiales > Thermomonosporaceae > Actinomadura > Actinomadura luzonensis. The sequence continues at coordinate 1,093,329 of NZ_JAKRKC020000003.1, read as the reverse complement.
CTCAAGGGCACGGGCGACCTCGACCCGCACGAGCAGAACTGCCACCGCTACGTCTCCGGCATCGAGGACGAGGCCATCGCCTACGCCGCCGACTCGTTGGCGCTGCTGCGCAAGGAGGTCATGCGCCGCGCTGCCGCACTGAAGGCCCTGCCTCCGGACCTGTGCCCGGACAAGAAGGTCACCCGGCAGATCGCCGACAAGCGCTCATTGGGCCTGCACCCGCTGGTCGCCGTCTTCGACGAGTGCCAGAACCTGTTCGCCCACGCCGAGCACGGCGACAAGGCCGGTCAGGACGCCGAGTTCATCATCAAGCTCGGCCGCGCTCTCGGCGTGATCCTGGTGCTGGCCACGCAGCGACCGGACAAAGACAGCCTGCCCACCGGCATCAGCGCGAACGTGACCATCCGGTTCTGCCTGCGAGTGGCCGGCCAACTGGAGAACGACATGATCCTCGGCACGTCCGCGTACAAGAACGGCATCCGCGCCACGGTGTTCCAGCCCGGCACTGACGCCGGGATCGGATACCTGCTCGGCGCGACGCCGATGCCCAAGGTCGTCCGCACGGCTTACCTGGACACGCCCGCGACCCAGCGCATCGCCGACCGCGCCCACGCGCTACGGGCCAACGCGGGAGCGCTCAGCGGGCACGCCCTCGGCGAGACGCCCGAGCAGATGGCGCCCACGTACGACCTGCTCGCCGACATCCTCGCCGTCGTCCCGCCATCCGAGGCCAAGGTCTGGAACGAGACCATCGTCCATCGGCTGGCAGAGCTGCGGCCCGAGATCTACGGCGCGTGGGCGGACCTGGAGGGCGGGGCGAAGACGGCCCAGCTCACGACCGCGCTCAAGCCGTACGGCATCAAGACCATGCAGGTGTGGGGCACGCCCGAGGGTGGCGGCAAGGGCGCCAACCGCATCGGCGTGGCCCGAGAGGACATCACCAAGGCCATCACACACCGTGATGGCGGACGTGGCGCCAGCGCCGCTTCCTGACGCTCGAATCGCCTCTAGACCTAGAGGCGGCGCCCTCTAGGTCTAGAGGCTCTCCTAGAGCCCAAAACCATGTTCGACCTGCGCTCTAGCGCCTAGTTCCCGACCTGCGGAAACGCTGAAATCGGCCCCTGGAGGCCCACATGGTCACCGCCATCGCCCTTCTAGCCGTCTGCCTACCTGTAGTCACTTTCGGTTACATCGGATTCTGTATCGCGTCGCCGTGGGGCACCTGCCGGCGATGCGCTCCCGGACGCAGGAACCGCACTTGCCGAGCCTGCGACGGCACCGGCATGAGGCCGCGCCTCGGCTGGCAGCTCTACGTCTACGCCCGCCGCCTGTACCGCGACAGCACCCACTGACCCGGATCCAAGAGAGGAAGTCCGCCATGTCTGGCGAGACCACCATCACGATCATCGGCAACCTGACCAACGACCCCGAACTCCGCTTCACCCAGACCGGTACAGCCGTCGCCACCTTCACGATCGCCTCAAGCCCGCGCGTCTACAACAAGCAGCTTGAGCAGTGGGAAGACGGTGAGGCCCTGTTCATGCGCTGCTCGGCCTGGCGCGACCTCGGCGAGCACATCTGCGAGTCCCTCACCCGAGGCACCCGCGTCATCGCCTCCGGACAGCTCCGGATGCGCACGTATGAGACCAGCGAGGGCGAGAACCGCACCGTCTTCGAGATGACCGTGGACGAGATCGGCCCGTCGCTCCGCTTCGCCACCGCCAAGCCCACCAGGGCGGCCCGCAAGTCCCACACCAGCCAGAACGGCACTGCACCTGACCCGTGGGCCAACACCGCCGCCTCGGGCGACAAACCGCCGTTCTAGCCGCTCACGCAGCACCAGGGATACGGCCTCGGCGACCAGCCGCCAAGCACAACCGCCGAGGCCACCCACCCCGATCACGAGGAAAGGCACTTCCAGCATGACACCCACCAACGCCCGCCACCTTCTCCATCACCAGATCCGCGTGTACACGCAGCGCTTCGGCTCGCGCCCGGCCACCCCATTGGACGCCCTCCGTCAGGGCCTGATCGAGAGCAACCGCCTTCACCTACGTGAGGACCAGGAGGCGTCCAATGGGGTGGCCTGACCTGACCCGCGCGGCCCTGGAAGCCGCCGTTCGCGGCTGGCGTGTCTTCCCGCTCACCCCACGCGGCAAGAAGCCGTTGCGCGGCTTCACCAACTGGGAACGGCACGCCACCACGGACACCGACCGCATCGCCGCCTTCTGGCCGCGCCACCCGTACAACATCGGCATCGCGTGCGGCCCGTCCCGCCTGGTCGTGATCGACCTCGACCAGCCCAAGCCCGGCGAGCACCCGCCGGCCACCCACAACCCACAGAACGGCGAGGAGGTCTTCCGCCAGCTCTGCGCCGACCACAGCCAGCCCTACCCCGACCGGACCTTCACAGTTCGCACGCGACGTGGCGGCACGCATCTCTACTTCACCGCGCCCGAGGGCGTACGGCTGCGCAACAGCGCAGGCCACAACGGCGGCCTCGGCCGGCTCATCGACACCCGCGCTCACGGCGGGTACGTCGTCGGCCCCGGCAGCCACGTCGTCCAGCCGGACGGCACCGGCCAATATGAGATCACCCGCCACCTGCCACCCGCGCCAATGCCGTTTAGATAGCGATCTTGCTGGTACCTTCGCTCGGTGATCTTGTCGGGTGACGCGGGTGATTCGGGGCGGTTGACGGATCTGGTCGCGGTCGGTGCGCTGACGTCGTTGGTCCCCCGCCAGGTCCTGGATGCGGTGATCGCCACGCACGGATGCCGGGAGCGTCGTGTGCGTAAGCTTCCCGCGCATGTGGTCGTCTACCTGCTGATCGCGTTGTGCCTCTACCCAGACGACGACTACGAGGAGGTAGCCGAGAAGCTGACGGGCATGCTGGCCCTGGTGCCGGGGGCGCGCTGGCAGGCGCCGACCCGCGGGGCGATCACCCAAGCCCGCCAGCGCCTGGGAACCGAGCCGGTCAAAGAGGTGTTCCAGCAGGTCGCGCGGCCTGCTGCAACCGAGTCGACGCCGGGCGCATGGTTGCACGGCCAGCGGGTGATGGCGATCGACGGGTTCGTCCTGGACCTGCCCGACACCGAGGCCAACGTCGCCGAGTTCGGCCGCGACAGCGCGGGCGGGTACGAGACCGCCTTCCCACAGGCCCGGGTAGTCGCCATCAGCGAGTGCGCCAGCCACGCCATCGTGGCCGCCGATGTGGCGGGCTGCTGGGCCGGCGAGCAGACGCTCGCCTTCTCCCTGTATCGGCGGCTAACCGAGGAGATGCTGCTCACCGCCGACCGCGGCTTCTATAGCTTCCCCGCCTGGAACGAGGCCCGTCACAGTGGCGCGCATCTGCTGTGGCGGGTCCAGGCCGGGTTGCGCCCATACTGGCTTCGCGATCTGGCCGACGGGTCCTGGCTCGCCGTCATCACCAAACCCGCCGGTCTGCGCCAATCGCAGAAGGACCGGCTGCGCGCGGCCGCCCGTCAGGGCCGCGACCTCGATCCCGAGCACGCGGTGATCGTCCGGGTGGTCGACTACACCGTGCCCGACCGCAAGGGCGAGCACATCCGGCTGATCACCAGCATCCTCGACCCGGCCGAGGTCACCGCCGAGGAACTGGCCCGTTGCTACCACGACCGCTGGGAGGCCGAGACCGGTATCGATCAGCTCAAGACACACCTGCGCGGGCCGGGCCGGATCCTCCGCTCCCGCACCCCCGAGCCGGCCTATCAGGAGATCTGGGCCTACCTGCTCACCCACTGGGCGTTATGCACGCTGATCTGCACCGCCGCCACCACGGCCGGGCTCGACCCCGACCGGATCAAGTTCCTGGGCACCGTCCGCATCGTGCGCCGCTCGGTCACCGACCGCGCGGCCTTTCCCCCTGAGCCGCCCGACGCCTCCTGGACCCGGGCTCTCCACCAGGTCGCGCACCGACGCAACGTCAACCCGCGCCGCCGACACCGCTCCTATCCACGAGCCGTCAAACGCTCACGCCGCAGCAGCTACCGTGAACGCCGCCCATCGGACAAGGGGATCCGGTACGCGGGTCCACCGACCGTCGCGCTGTTGCCCACCCCCTCGGCCACCCAGCGAGGACCATGATCATCCTCTATCTAAACGGCATTGGCCACCCGCGCCGCTCCCGGCCTGGCTCACCGAGGCCCTCACACCTGCTGGACCCTCCGCGCTCAGCACGGCTGACCTGCTGTCGAGCCTGCCCGGACGCCGGCTGACTCGCTACGCCGAGGCGGCCCTACGGGGCGAGGTGGAACGGGTGGCCACCGCTCAGCGTGGCACCCGCAACCGCGCGCTCAACACCGCCGCCTTCAATCTCGGCCAGCTCGTCACACGCGGCGTGCTGCCCGCCGAGGTGGTCACTACTGCTCTCCAGTCCGCCGCGGAGGCCGCCAACGCCGAAGGCGACCCGAATCCGTCCCGCGAGATCGCCGCCGTCATCGCCTCGGGCCTGTCCGCCGGGATGAAAGCCCAACCACGCCGAGGCAGGGCCGCATGAACACCACTCAAGGAGCACCAGCCATGGACGACCACACACCCACCGGCGCCGCCCTGCTCGACCGACTACGTGCCGCGCTCACCCGCTACGTCATCCTGCCAAGCAGCGAAGCCGCCGACGCCGTCACGTTGTGGATCGCCGCTACCCACGCCCAACCGGCCTGGGCACACGCACCCCGGCTGGTCATTCGTGGCCCGGAGAAGCGCTGCGGCAAGTCCCGGCTCCTGGACGTGGTGGAGGCCACCTGCCACGAGCCGTTCATCACGGTGAACTCCTCCAGCGCCGCCGTCTACCGCTCCATCACCGAAGACCCGCCAACCATGCTCGTGGACGAGGCCGACACCATCTTCGGCCCCAAGGCCGACGGCAACGAGGACCTTCGCGGCCTGCTCAACGCTGGCCACCAGCGCAACCGCCCAGCCAAGCGCTACGACGCCGCCACCAATCGAGTGGAGAGCATCCCGACCTTCGCCATGGCCGCCTTGGCCGGTATCGGTGCCATGCCCGACACCATCGAGGATCGCGCCGTCGTCATCCGCATGCGCCGCCGTGCGCCGGGGGAGACAGCCGCTCCGTACCGCCACCGCCGCGACCGCTCTCCGCTTCGCGACTTGGCGACCGACCTGCACCAGTGGCTTCGCGCCGACCTGTCCGCGCTGGAGGAGGCTGAGCCGAACATGCCGGTCGAAGACCGTGCGGCCGATACCTGGGAACCCTTGGTCATCGTTGCCGACCACGCTGGGGGAGGCTGGCCTAATCGAGCCCGCGCCGCCACGTTGAAGCTCACCGCCGAGGCCGACGACAACGGCCAGACCTCGGCCCGCGTACGCCTACTGACGGCTTGCCGCACCGCCTTCGGCCTCGACACCGCACTACCTACCGCCGTCTTGCTGGAGCGGCTCAAGAGCGACCCCGAGAGCGAATGGGCCGACCACGGTCCGGCAGGCCTGACCGCGATGAAGCTCGGCACGATGCTGCGCGAGTACGACATCCGCTCAGGCAACATCCGCTTCCCCAACGGCCAGGCCAAGGGCTACCAGCGCGCCGACTTCACCGACGCCTGGGCGCGCTACTGCCCCAGCCTCGACCCCATCCCAGATGCCGACGTCGTGCCGATCGAGAGGGACGCTCGTCCCAGCCGTCCCAGCCTCGTCACCGCAGGTCAGAGCGGGACGGCTCCGATCGCTGGGACGGCATGACCCGTCCCACCCAATCAAGCCGTCCCAGGCTTGACCTGCGGAAATGACCCTGGGACGGCTGGGACGGCTTCCCCCGCCCAACCACCCGCGAGCACCCTCGGCGACCAGCCGCCAAGCACAACCGCCGAGGCATCACCCAGCACCGATCACGATGTCCGAAAGGCAAGCATCACCATGACAACGCGTCCCAAGACCCTGCTCACCATCGCCGAGGTCCTCGACGAGATCGACGTCCCGAAATCCACCTTCTACCGCTGGCTGAACACCGGCCGCGGCCCGAGGTCACTGAAGCTCCCCAACGGCAAGCGCAAGGTCCGTCGCTGCGACCTGGACGCCTGGCTCACCACCTTCGAGCAGACCGCAGCCTAGGGAGGGGCGACATGCTGACTCACGACGTCGTGATCTGGAGCATCCGTAACCGCAAGGGTCGCGCCAAGCCGTACCAGCTCCGATGGAAGGTCGGTACAGAGCCGAAGTCCAAGGCATTCTTGACCAAGGCACTCGCCGACAGTTTCCGCGCCGACCTGCTCAAGGCCGCGAAGAGGGGCGAGTCCTTCGACACGCTCACCGGCCTGCCTGCCTCCATGACCAAGACGGAAAAGGCTGCTCTGAGCTGGTACGACTTTTGCCGGAAGTACGTGCGCATGCGCTGGAAGGTCGCGTCTTCGGAGCGGTGTAAAAGGCTCAACGAGGTAGGTGCCGTGGAGCGATCTTAGGCGGCCACCGTGTCGGGTGTCGACTCGGCCGTCGTGGTGCTGGTCGGGCGAAGCTGGGCGGGCGGGTGGAGCAGGGCACGGCGCAGGTCTTGAAGGATGCGCAGGCCCTTGCTGGTCATGGCGAAGCCGCGCCAGCCTCGCGCGGCCCGGTCCAGCACCGCCCACACGAGGGAGACGCAGGAGGTCTCGCCGGGGAAGCGGCCGATGACCTTGACGCGGCGGCGGGTCTCCCCGAAGGTGCGCTCGATGAAGTTGGAGTGGCGGATGCGTTTGTGGTGCTCGGGCGGGAAGCGCAGGTAGGTGGTCAGGCTCTGCCGGTCGGTCAGCAGGCTCTTGACCGCGGCCGGGTAGCGTCCGCCCCAGGTCTCGGCGAAGGCGTCGATGCGGGCCTGTACCCAGGCCACCAGGGCCGGGCCGGGCTCGATCTCCGTGCCGTCGTTGTTCAGGCTGCTGGTGTCGAAGATGTTCCAGAAGGCGGCCTTGACCTCGGCCTGGTCGCCGGCGCTGACCTTCGACAGGACGTTGCGGCATTTGTGGATCACACAGCGCTGGCGCAGCGAGCGGGGAAATGCCTGCTCGGCAGCGGCGATGAGGCCGGGCGCGCCGTCGGAGATGACCAGGAGCGGCGGACGCAGCCCGCGGATGGCCAGGTCGGTTAGGAAGTCGTGCCAGGCGTCGGTCGACTCGGCCGCGGCGGCCGACAGGCCGATGAAGACGGGTTTGCCCTCGGTGGTGATGCCCCAGGCGGCCAGCACCGGCTCGGCGCGCTGGCCGTCGTGCATCTTGAAGTGGCTGGCGTCCAGGAACAGGTAGTCCAGCTCGATGCCGGTCAGGTCGCGCCGGCTCCAGGCGTCGTACTCGGCGACGATGGCCTGGCAGATGGTCGAGACCGTCGACTTCGACAGTGCTGCCTCGGGGCCGAGGGCATCGGCCAGGGCGCCTTCGACGTCGCGCACGGACAAGCCACGCACGAAGGAGGCGATGACCAGGGTCTCCAGGGCGTTGGTGCGGGTCACGCCGGTGCCGAACAGGCGGGAGGCGAACGCCTCGGTGGTGCCGCGCAGCTTGGGCCGTGCGATGGTGACGGCTCCGGTGGTGGTCTTGATGGTGGTGGGGCAGTGCCCGTTGCGGTGGCCAGGTCGTACCACGGTCTCCTCTTCGCCGCTGCCGGTGACGGCGGCGGCGCGCTGGTAGCGGGCGCGGCCGAGGAAAGCGTCCACCTCGGCCTCGACGGCGGTCTGGATGATCAGGCGGGCGCCGAGCCGGGCGACGTCCTCGATGACCTCGACCAGGTCACGGCCTTCGGCGAACAGGGCGTCGATCTCGGCGCGGATGGCCTGAACGGGCGGTAGTGTGCGTGCCACGAGCGTAGGTCCTTGCGTAGTGCGAACTTTGGACGGTTCAGCACGGCAACCTACGCTCGTTCCCTTTTACACTGCATCTCGGACGCGACCCGCTGGAAGGGCGCCGCCGCCAAAACCCGTGAGGCCATCGTGGACAGCCTCACGGTAGCCACGTTCGCCCTCCTTGCCGATGAGGCTGCCAGCCTCTCCAAGAAGGAGATCAGAGCCGCGATGCAGTGGGCCCTCCTACCGCGTCAGGAGGACGAGGCGGCTCCGCCACATCTCAGCTACGCCGTTCGCCTCCTCCAGAAGGGCACCGTCAACGTGAGTGACCTCGCAGACCCCATCGTGGCGCGCAACATCTGCGAGGAACTCACCCTCACACGCGACGGCAAACGAGCGGCGGCCGACACGACGGCCCGGCGGCGGCGAGGCCTCAACACAGCCCTCGAATACGCGATTGACCTCGGCGAGCTGACCGAGAACCCACTCAAGCGCGTCAAGCAGAAAAAGGTGGCCAGGGACAACACCGTTGACCGGCGATGCGTGGTCAACCCCGCCCAGGCACGCGAACTCCTCGTGAGCCTGTCCTACGTCGGCAGCTGGCATCGTGCCCGAGGACGCCGCCTTGTGGGGTTCTTCGCCACGCTGTACTTCGCTGGCCTTCGCCCAGCCGAAGCAATCGGGCTCAGAGAAAGCGACTGTCTACTGCCGGAGGACGGATGGGGGTTGCTTACTCTTGAAGTCACGCGCCCGAGTAGTGGCAAGCAGTGGACCGACAGTGGGACCGTACACGATCAACGAGGCCTCAAACAGCGAGAGGAACGCGAGGTCCGACCTGTGCCGATCCCGCCGGAACTGGTGCGTATCCTGCACACACATCTCCGAGAGTTCGGCGCAGCTTCGGACGGACGGTTGTTTCGCAACGAACGTGGAGGCGTTCTCGGCGCTTCGACTTACTCCCGGGCCTGGGAAGAAGCCCGCCGTTTGGCCCTGACCCCGCGGCAGATTGCCTCGCCTCTCGCTGGAAAGCCGTACGACTTGCGCCACGCTGCCCTGTCCACGTGGCTTAACGCAGGTGTTGATGCGACGGTGGTAGCGGAGCGCGCTGGCAACAGCGTGGAGGTCCTCCTCAAGCGGTACGCCAAGTGCCTCGACGGGCGCGACGATCAGATTAATCGCCGAATCGAAGCCGCACTCGAAACCTGATCAAAATCATGCAGTGAATGCTGTGCTTCGGCAGGTGCGTGTGAATGCTCATCTGCATGTACCTGCCGAAGGTTAGAATTTAGAGGCAGGCGTGACCAACTAGCCTCTCCGCTGCGGCTGTTGCTGCGTACTCGAAAAGCGCATTTGCTGTGATTGTATCGCTATCCCTCATCGTTGTATGGGACGAACGTGTGCAAAATCTCGTGACCTGTAGTGCGCGTCTTGCCGCGTGAATCTACTTCGAGTAGTGGTCCTGTATTGAATCTCATTGCTGGACGTACTGTCTGCAGGGGGAGCAATCGGAGGTAATCGAGGTCTTCCGGGATGCCGATAATCATCTTGTAGCAAGCGGAAGCTATATGCCTATTTACCAGCTGGTGTCGAGCTTCCTCGATAACATACCGGCGCTCAGGATGCCGAGGGCGGAGTACTAAGAGATGATGTGGACCTAGTGGGAACCACACCTCGTCTGCATTATCCAGTCCGACTCCGCTAAAACGTTGAGGGCGTCGTCGCCATAGAACAACTGGCCTGTCGGTAGTTATGAAGGTGCGTAGAGGACTCTTCTCCACCGACCAAGCCATGGCAGCCAGTCTCGGCGCCAGTTGTTCCTCGGCAGACTTGACTAGTATATGGAAGGCTTCTCGCTTTGTAACTTCGCCTCGCGATAAAACGTAGTTGGTGAAGTCTAGAGCCCCTCGAATTTCGCTGTCCGTTGGGGGTTCGCCGAGATACTTGCGTAGGAATCGGCGCATTCCCTCGAAGCTGACTGGCCGCTCTCCGGTGAAGTTAGCGGCATCAATCGGGAACATGATTCGGTCGAGACGCTCCGGTGTTCGAACAAGCTGTAGGGCGAGAAGGAAACTAATTTCTGTGCGAGCGATGGAATTCTTTCGCGGTGCCCCCTTCTCCCTTACGCTAGCAATGTGATTACTCAATGGCGACTCGATGCGAGATAGAGCCACCTCCATGGTGTCGTCTATACCAGCATCCGTCGAGAAGGCATAAAGGTCGGCTTCTACGGCTACATTGCGAGTGGAAGCCCGGAAAGGCAATTCTTTATCGCGGCGTCGCACCGCAACTTGTCCCTCTTGGTCCGTCCACGCCTTGAGGTATGACTCTGGTACGTAATGATGCCGCTTACGTCGCTGCGCGGATCTGTCATCTCCGTCATAGTTTGCTTTATGCACTGAAACCCTTGCCTGTCAGGCCAAATACTGCTTATATAGAGCCGCTGTTTGCACTTGGTCGTTTAAAGTGGTGCACAGTTTGAGCACATCTCCTATGACCGAACGTGCTTCACTAGTGGCTATCGGCTGCCATTCGCCGTGCGCTATGCGATGCCGTCGCCCGCATACGACAGAATCGATGAAGTTTTCGCGTATTGAGTAATCTGCCAGATAGGGAAGTGCAACGCACTCAAGAAGCGTGCGCAAATTCTCTGATGTCATATTTCCGACACGGATTACCTCGCCCGCATCTACACTGAAAAGTTCTGTGCCTCGGCAGTCTAAGGTTCTCAGAAGTGAAGCACTACCTGTGACTGATCGCTCGGCAGCAACAGCTTCCTTCATATGGCCCATCAGCGCGAGAGCTTGCAACTCATACTTAAGGTCGCCAAGCTTGACGCGCATCTTAACTAGATGATCTAGATATCTGCGGAGGGCATGTTTGGAAAAGCCTTCCCAGTGAGCGTAGGCCATGACTTGACATGTACGGGCTATCATCATTCCTCGCGAGCCATCTGCCGCGCTCACCAACAGTCGCAGATCTATTAGCTCGCGACGCCGGGCCGCGAGGTCTCGATCCAGCTCATCAATGAGCCACTCAGCCACAGTTGCCACTAGAAGCCTACTTCTTGAATAGGTTTCTACCGATCGGGATCGACCGGGCCATGCGCGTATCTGCACGGAGCCCGGTGGCGAAGCCCGATGAGTAATCTGAGCTTGACCAAAATTTCTTGGCCTTTTCTAGAGCATCGACTTCGGTAGCGTCCGTATAGGAGTCGATGTGGCAACCGAGGCCTAGTGCTATAACCTCGAACGCTGTGTTAAGAAAAGCTCCTTGGAAACGCTTCCTTGCTGGGTTCCATCTACGGAAGACGTCATCGCCGCCGCTTTTTGCGAGTAGCTCAAAGGTCTTTCTGAATCTTCTGCCTTCGGCTTCTCTGTCGTACGTTGCAGACTGAGCCATGGTGGATATCGCCTCGGTAAGATACTCCCCAAGGTTGCCGATGGCCGATATAGTTGACTCTTTCATTTGTCTGAATACAAGAAATCGAACGGCGAGCTCGTAATTATACTGCTCTGAGATCAGCCGCTCGTTGAGAGATGTTGTCTCGAGGAACGGCTCGCTCAATGCAAGATCTTTGAGCCACCCATAAAATTCGGCATTGATACTTATAAGAATGCAGCTGCGAAGCTCCTGCGCCGTAGCTGGCGCTCCATATGAATTCAAGCGCTGGAAAAGATCGTACTTGCTCTCTGAGCTAGATTCTCTTTTGATAATCTTCAAGTCTAGCTTCGCGCGCTTGAAGTCCAGTCTCTGCGCCGGTGTAAGTGAGTTGCTGGAGTTACTGTCGTCCCAAACCTTCTCTGCGAGCGACGGCAGAAGCTTGGTGCCTTGCAACTTTACTGGAGGGATCAGATTGCCGTGATCATCCTTTAGTACGCCTTGGAATTGTAGAATAGTACTCAGCCTTTGAACGCCGTCTACTACGTCCCATGCTCCTGATTCTGCTTGAGCTACAAATATTGAAGGGAGTGGTATCCCAAGTAGTATGCTCTCTATCAAACGGGACTTTTGGAGATCGTCCCAGCGATATATTCGTTGAAATTCTGGATGCACATCTATCTCGCCATCTCGATAGAGATTAGTGATCTCCCCGATGGACATACTGTAGGAGTCGGCGAAAATCTCTCGCCTTCTTTGCGAAATTTCCTCTTCGAGTGAGCTCACGGGCCGCCGTCCTGTCGTTGTGGCGATGTCTTGTACATTGTGCTTCACGTGCGCGTTGCTGTCGCCTTACGCACGCACATCTGTTGAAGAACCGCAACATGGTGTCTGCCGCCCATGGTGCCAGCGCGGGTGGCGTCGGCGGCGGCCGGCCGAAGAGCCGTAGCGCGGTCGCCACCGGATCAACGTAGGAGGTGTCAGTCGCAGCCGGGCTGCCCGTGGTGAGCTCTGGCGAAGGACGCCACCTGATTGGTCCGTTACCTGCATGCGGCTGCGCTGACTGGTGTCGCAAACTCGTCAAGACGATGACGTGCCGTGTAGTAGGGGGTGCTCTGGACAGCGAGCCTTCCGACGTGTCCGCCAGCCCATGAGTCCGCACGCGCTTGGCGAGGTTCTGTCTGATCATGGTCCACGCCTGGTCCACAACCAGGGAGCGTCAACGAGAACGGGCGGGACTCCGTGAGACTGGAGGCCCGCCCGTACCTGCGATGTTCGCCCTGGTCAGCGGCTCAAACCGCTGATCAAGATCGTGTGCCCCCTGCAGGATTCGAACCTGCGCACCCGGCTCCGGAGGCCGGTGCTCTATCCCCTGAGCTAAGGGGGCTCAACGAGTGACAAGGCTATCAGCATCTCGGCAGTGGTCGGCACCAGATAACGCTCGTCGAACACATCCCGCGAAAACCGCACGTGACGCCCCCGCCAAGGGTTAGCTTGGCGGCCGTGGGCGAGGTTCTTGGGAAAGTACTGGTCGTGGATGATGACGAGGTCATCCGGCAGCTCATCGCGGTCAACCTCAACCTGGAGGGGTTCGAGGTGGAGACCGCCACCGACGGGCAGGACTGCCTGGACCGGGTCAGGGACGTCAGGCCGGACGTCATCACGCTCGATGTGATGATGCCGTGCCTGGACGGGTGGACCACGGCGGAGCGGCTGCGGACGGAGGAGGACACCAGCCATATCAGGGTGGTGCTGATCACGGCGCGGGCGCAGGACGACGACCGGCGGCGGGGGCTGGGCATCGGGGTCGACGCCTATCTCACCAAGCCGTTCGACCCGGCGGAGCTGATCGAGGTGGTGCGGGAGCTGGCGGGCAGGGACGGGTCGGCGGCCGATCGGTAGCGCACCGCCGGGCGCGCCGGGGAGGACGCGGGATGGACGAGCGGCTGGAGCGGGCCGGCGTGTCGTACGAGCGGGCCGTGTTCTGGGGCGATGCCGGCGGGCTGGAGGAGGCCGAGCGCGGCCTCGACGGGGTCGAGGCGGATCTGGCGCTGGCCCGGGGGCGGCTGGCGCACGCGCGCTTCCTCGGTGGTGGCGAAGAGGCGGCGGACGACGGGGAGCGGTCGGCGGTCGAGCGGGCGGCGGTCGAGCGGGAGTCGGTCGAGCGGACGGCGTTCGAGCGGGCAGCGTTCGAGCGGGCAGCGTTCGAGCGGGCGGTGGAGCTGTACCGGCGGCTCGGGGACGTGCGGGGCGAGGCGGAGGCGCTGTTCTGGGTGGCGATCTTCCACCAGGTCGTCCGGGGCGATCAGGAGAGCGCGCGGCCGCTGCTGGAGCGGGCGCGGGAGCTGGCGGTGCGGGCCGGTGACCGGTTGACGCTGTCGTACGTGCTGCGCCACCAGGGGATCGCCGAGCACGTCGCGGGACGGCTGGCGGCGGCCCGGGAGCTGCTGGAGGAGTCCACCCGGCTGCGGCGGGAGGTCGGGTTCCCGGCCGGGGTGGCGGCGAACCTGGTGGGGCTGGCGTACGTGGCCGGGCAGGACGGGCGTCCGGACGAGGCCGGGCGGTTGCTGGACGAGGCGCGGGCCGTGGCCGGGGAGTGCGGGGCGGACGCCGTCCTCCGGCAGGTGGAGGAAGCGGCCCAGCGGTTGCGGTGATGTGGGTTTGTCTGGTGCGCGGGGATAGGCGTTGTTCCGTACGCTGGCGACACAAGGTCCGGAGTGGCGAAGGGTTGAGGCGTGCGTAGCTCGGTGTTCGGCAATCTCGACGAGCAAGGACTGCCGGGCGGGTTCGCCCTGCAGAACGGCAAGATGTTGCGGGTGCAGCTGCCTTCGGAGGTGCTGGCGAAGCAGGGGTCCATGGTGGCCTTCCAGGGGCAGATGGACTTCGACTACGAGGGCGGCGGGCTCGGCAAGCTGCTCAAGAAGGCCGTGACGGGGGAGGGCGCGGCCCTCATGCGGGTACGCGGCGACGGCCTGCTCTACCTCGCCGACAACGCCGACGACATCCACCTGTTCTACCTGGAGAACGAGGGGCTGACGGTCAACGGGCGCAACCTGCTGGCGTTCCAGCCGCAGCTCACCTGGGACATCAAGCGGGTCCAGGGCGCCGGGATGGCGGCCGGCGGGCTGTTCAACACGACCGTCGCGGGCACCGGTTGGGTGGCGGTGACCACGCACGGCACGCCGGTGCTGCTGGACGCGGCCCGGATGCCGACGTACGCCGACGCGCAGTCGGCCGTGTGCTGGAGCACCGCGCTGCAGGTCGGGGTGAACCGGACCGTCAAGGTGGGCGCGCTCATCGGGCGGGGCAGCGGGGAAGCCATGCAGCTGGCGTTCCGTGGGCAGGGGTTCGTGCTGGTGCAGGCCAGCGAGGGGCCGCCGGTGGTGAAGGCGACGTCCTGAGATCGGCTCTCGACAAGGTAATTAGCTTATTGCCATAATGCCTTCGTGCTGGACGTGGATCTCGTCAAGGCACTGGCCAACGACAAGCGGCTGCTCGTCCTGGAGTGGCTGCGCGATCCCGAGCGCCACTTCCCGCCCCAGCGGGACGGCGACCTCGTCCGCGACGGTGTCTGCTCGCTGTTCATCGCGGGCAAGCTCGGCGTGAGCCAGCCGACGTGCGGCGAGCACCTCAAGGTGCTCGCCAAGGCGGGGCTGATCCGCGGCACGAAGATCAAGCAATGGGTCTTCTACCGGCGCGACGAGGAGCGGATCGCCGAGGTGAAGGAGCTGCTGGCCGGTGACTGGTAACGACGCGGGGGCGCTCACCGCCCCTCTCCATGACCGGCTGCTGGGCGACCTGGACGCCGCCGGCGCCCGCTACCGGGTCCTGGAGCACGCCCCCGAAGGTCAGACGGAGCTGGTCAGCGCGCTGCGCGGCAACACCCTCGCGCAGGCCGCCAAGTGCCTCGTCGTCATGGTCAAGATCGGCAAGAAGCAGACCAGGCACGTGCTGGCCGTCGTCCCCGGCGACGCCCGGCTCGACCTCCAGGCGGTCAAGGAGCTGCTGGGCGGCACGTACGTCGCCTTCGCCGCCAAGGACAAGGCCGAGGAGCTGGCCGGCAGCGCCAGCGGCACGGTGCTGCCGTTCAGCTACGACCCCCGGCTGGAGCTGGTCGCGGACCCGTCGCTGCTGGAGCAGCCCGAGCTGTACTTCAACGCCGCCCGGCTGGACCGCTCTCTGGCTCTCGCCACCGAGGACTACGTGCGCGTCGCCGCGCCCCGGGTGGCCAGGATCGTCACGAGCAGCTAGGGGTGGGGGCGGTGTTCGTCCCGTTGTAGGAGGCCAGGAAGCCGAACGTGGTGCTCGCGCCGGGCGCGAGCGAGCCGTTCCAGCTCGCGTTGCGCACGGTCACGTCCGCGCCGCTCGCGCTCAGCGTGCCGCCCCAGATCTGGGTGATCTGCTGGCCGTCGGCGAAGGCCCAGCGCACGGTCCAGGAGGTCAACGGGGCGGTGCCGGTGTTCTTGACGGTGACCTCGCCCTGGAAGCCGCCCTGCCACTGCCCGGCGGTGCGGTAGGTGGCGGTGCAGCCTCCGCCCGTCGTGGGGGTGACGGTGGGGGTGACCGTCGGGGTGACGGTCGGGGTCGGGGTGACGCCGGACAGGGCGTTCACGACCGCCGGGTACCACTTGTCGGACATCTTCTGGTCGCCCGAGGCGTTGGGGTGCACGCCGTCGTAGGTGTCGGTGGCGGTGCTGAAGCCGGTCCACTGGTCGACGACCGTGATCGGGGACTGCGCGGTCGTGGTGGCCGCGGCCCAGGCGGGGATGGCGTTGTTGAAGTTCACCGCGCGCTGGGCGCACTCGGCGCAGGTGGACGGGTTCATCGGGATGATCTTGGCGACGAGGATCTTCATGGCGGGGTTGCTGGCCCGCATCTGGTTCACCAGCGTGGTGAACGCGCTGAGGATCGTCGCCGGGGCGATGTTGCTCCACACGTCGTTGGTGCCGAAGTGCATCATGACGACGTCCGGCTTGGTGGCGGACAGCCAGCCGGGCAGCAGGTTCTGGTTCGCCACGTTGGTGGCCAGGTAGCCGCCGTGGCCCTCGTTGTCGCCGTCGTAGCTCACCCCGCAGCCCTGCGGCGGCAGCGTGCCGACGAAGTCGATGTCGGTGTGGCCGGTGCTCTGCAGCTTGTTCCAGAGCAGGGCCCGCCAGCAGCCCGGTGAGCCGGTGATCGAGTCGCCCAGGGGCATGATCCTGATGGCGGCGGCGCTGGCCGGCACGGTGTTCAGGAACATCACCACTGCCGCCAGGGCCAGGAACGCCGCCAGCGCGCTGCTGGTCTTCCGCATCGTCCGCTCTCCCGTCGTCGCCTGGCGCCGATCGTAGGATCGGGTCCGTACGGCGGGAAGACGCCTAACCGGTCAAGGAGGCGCGACCTGCGGCGACGCGGTCGCGGAGCATGTAACTTTCAGCGACGGACCACGGCGAGCGGGCACGGCGTGTGCTGGAGGAGGGCCTGGCTGACCGAGCCCATGATCATGCCCGCGAGCGGGCCGTGCCCGCGCGAGCCGACCACGAGCAGCGCCGCGCCCGCCGCCGCCTCCTTCAGCACCTCGACGGGATGGCCGTGGACGACCTCCGTCACCACCTCGCCTTCCGGACGCCGGCTCGCCACCAGCGCGCGGAGCTCGCCCAGCACGTCCTGCTCGCTCTCGCGGTCGGCGGGCGCGAAGCCGGCTGGCTGCGGCCAGGCCCACGCCCGCACCACCCGCAGCGGCACGTCCCGCGTCCTGGCCTCGGCCAGGGCGAAGTCGAGCGCGCGCAGCCCGTCGGGGGAGCCGTCGACGCCCGCCACCACCTCGCCGCGCCCCGCCGCCGGCCGGGCGGGCACCAGGACGACATCGGTGCGCGCGTGCCCGGCCACCCCGTGCGCCACGGACCCGACCAGCAGCCCGCGCACGCCGCCGATCCCGCGGCTGCCGACGACCAGCAGCTCGGCGTCCGCGGCGGCCTCGATGAGCGCGTTGCGCGGGTCGCCGGGCAGCAGCTCGCCGCGTACCTCGACCTCCGGGTGCTCCCGCCGCACCCGGTCCTCGGCCGCGGCGAGCACGGTCGTGGCGCCCTCGCGCATCCACTGGCGCACCTCGGCGTAGTGGCCGCCGTTGTCCTCGCACACCCACCTCGCGACGGCGTGCGCCACGGTCAAGGGCGTGCGGCGCAGCGCCGCCTCGGCCCCCGCCCACGCGGCGGCCTCCAGCCCGGTGGGCGACCCGTCCACCCCGACGACGATCATGGCAGGACGATCATGACAGCGCGTAGCACTCCACCTCGGCGCGCCGGAACGGCAGCCCCTTGTCGGTGGAGTCCTTCAGGCACCGGCGCTCGGCCCTGCTCAGCGTCAGCGTGCCGCACACCGACACCCCCGAGTACGTGCGGCAGTCGAGCGAGGTGTCGGTGCCGCCGATCCGGAAGGTCTCCCTGACCTGCGCGCGGCACTGCGCCCGCGCCTTGGCCGTGTCGGCGTAGCGGCACTGGGAGAGCAGGGTCCGGTACTGCTCCTTGCTGACCTCGTGCGGCTGCGAGCCGTCACCTACGGCGGCGGGACCCCCCAACGCGGTCACCACCACGAGTCCTGCGACAGTGGCGATCTTCTTCATGTTTCCCCTGATGGGACCGTACCGCTGAGGGCGATCGTCAAACCTCGCGGCGGACGGCGAGCACGCTGAGCCAGGTGCGGTGGCCGGTGCTCAGCCCGTGCTCGGTGACCTCGAAACCGGCCGCGTCGAGGGCCGCGAGCAGGGCGTCGGGGGTGCGGTGCACGTAGTAACGGACCAGTTCGGTGCCGTGCCCCTGGAACTCCCACCCCTCGCCGTCGCCGGCGGAGGTGCTCAGCCCGAGCACGCCGCCCGGCCGCAGCGCTGCCGCCCAGGCCCGCAACGTGGGCCCGGTGTCGGCGGCCGGCACGTGCAGCAGCGCCGCCACCGACCACAGCCCGGCCAGCGAGCCGGGCGCGAGCGGCGGGCGGCGCAGGTCGCCGAGGACCACCGGCACGCCGCGATCGGCCGCCACCCTGGCCATCCCGGCCGAGCGGTCGACCCCGAGGGCGCGCAGCCCGCGCCCGCGGAACCAGGTCGCGTCGCGCCCGGGGCCGCAGCCCAGGTCGGCGACCGGGCCGGGCGGCAGCGCGGCGGCGAACCTGCCGCGGAAGGCGAGGAACGGCTCGCCGGGGCGTTCGTTGCGCTCGGCGAAGACCGGGGCGATGCCGTCGTAGGCGGCCGTGGTGCGGACGACGGCGTCCTCCTCCATGCCCCGATCATGCCAGACGCCTCCGGTCAGCCGGGCAGGGTCTCGCCGCCGATCGGGGCCAGCACCTCGCCCGTGTAGTACGACGACATGCGGTTCGCCGCGAAGAACACGTACGAAGGGGCGATCTCGTCCGGGTCGGCGGCCCGCCCCATGGGCACCTGCTTGCCGAAGTTCTCCACCTTCTCCTCCGGCATGGTCGCCGGGATCAGCGGCGTCCAGACCGGGCCGGGGGCGACCGCGTTGACCCGGATGCCGCGTTCGGCCAGGTTCTGGGCCATGGAGTAGGTGAAGGCGTTGATCGCGCCCTTGGTGGCGGCGTAGTCGATGAGGCTCTTGTTGCCGCGCAGGCCGTTGATGGAGGAGGTGTTGATGATCGAGCCGCCTTCGCCCAGGTGGCGGAGGGCGGCCTTGGTGACGCGGAAGTAGCTGTGGATGTTGACCGCGAACGTGTGCTCCCACTGCTCGTCGGACAGCTCCTCCAGCCCCTCCACCGGTGACTGGTAGGCGACGTTGTTGACCAGCACGTCGAGCCCGCCGAGCTCGGACACCGCCTGCTCGACGACCGAGCCGCAGTGCGCCGCGTCGGCCAGGTCGCCGGGCAGCGGCACGCAGCGGCGGCCGGTCTCCTCGACCAGCTTACGGGTGTGGGCGGCGTCCTCGTGCTCGTTCAGGTACGCGATCGCGACGTCGGCCCCCTCCTTGGCGAAGGCCACCGCGACCGCCCTGCCGATGCCCGAGTCACCCCCGGTGATCAGCGCCTTCTTGCCTTCCAGCAGGTTCCTGCCCACGTAGTCGCGCATCTCGTCGCGCGGCTCCGGCGCCATGTCGCCCGTCCGGCCGGGGTACTGCTGGTTCTGCTGAGGTGGTGTCGTTTCCGGCATGCCCAGCGGTCTGCCCGGGGCTTGGTATGCCTAACGCCATTGGTTTCTAGGACTTTTGAAATGTGCCCGCGAGGCGTGGGGATCCGGTTAGCGTCCCTTCCGCTGATCGTTTTCGTGACGGGGAGATTCGATGAAGAAGATGCGGATGTACGCGGGCGCGCTGGCCCTGGCGGTGGCGGGGATCACGGCGGCGGCGCCGGCGTCCGCCGGATGGGCGGAGGCGGCGGCCGCGCAGGCCGCGCCCACCACCAGCACCACCTGGCTCAACCCGGGCCAGCGGCTCGACGCGGGCGACACCGTGCGCTCGTCGGGCGGCGAGTACGTGCTCGCCATGCAGGAGGACGGCAACCTCGTCCTCTACCGGGGCCACACCGCGCTGTGGAGCAGCCAGACCGGGGGCCAGGACGGCGCGTTCGCCGCCATGCAGACCGACGGCAACCTCGTCGTCTACCTCGGCCGGACGCCGCTCTGGGCGTCCAACACCGACGCGCCGGGCGCGCGCCTCGCCGTGCAGGACGACGGCAACCTCGTCATCTACGACGGCCGCACCCCGCTGTGGAGCCGCCACGCCACCATCGGCACGCTCGCCTCCGGCTACTCGCTCAAGCCCGGCCAGTACGTGCGCTCGCGCAACGGCGACTACCAGCTCCACCAGCAGGAGGACGGCAACCTCGTGCTCTACCGGGCGGGCAAGGCGCTGTGGAGCAGCCGGACCACGGGCAACCCCGGCGCGTTCACCATCATGCAGAAGGACGGCAACCTGGTCGTCTACAAGGGCCGCACGCCGCTCTGGGACTCCGGGACCGGCAAGAACCCGGGCGCGCGGCTCGACGTCCAGAACGACGGGAACGTCGTGATCTATGACGGCACGCGGCCGCTCTGGTCCACCAAGACCACCCGCTGACCTCGCCCGCCGTACGGACGCGGCGGCGCGGGCCGGTCAGGGCGTGTGCGCCCCGGCCGCCCGCAGCCGCCGCATCCGGAAGGCGAGGACGATCAGCACGATCCCGGCCAGGATCGCGTAGACGCCGATGATCAGGGCGACCGTGAGCGCGCCGGTCGCCGGCCACGCCAGCACCAGCACGCCGAACAGCACCGACAGCGCGCCGCCGACGATGTTCAGCCACTCGCCCTGAATCTCGCGGCGCATCCGGACCGCCGTGACGATCTCCGCCACGCCGGTCACGATCGCCCAGATGCCGATGAGCAGCGTGACGACCAGCACCGTCACGCCCGGCCAGACCAGGCACATCACGCCGAACAGCAGCCCGGCCACCGCCAGCAGCACCAGCGGGGCCCGGTGCCCCTTGGCCGCGCGGGTGGCGGCGACGGCGGCGAGAACGCCGTCCACGATGGCGTACGCGCCGAAGACCACGGCCAGCACCAGCAGGGTGATGCCCGGCCAGGCGACGGCCATGACGCCGAAGAGCAGGGCGAGCACGCCGCGCAGGGCGAGCACCCACCAGTGCCCCAGATATTCGTCGATCATAGTGCGGCTCCTTCCCTCGAAGCCGGTCCGCATTCAGCGCTCACCTCCAGCATGACTCCTGAGGTCAAGGACCTCCAGCGTGCCGACCTCGTCCCCGTACCAGAGGGGGTACGCGGCCGACGGGCGCAGGTGGCGGGCCGCGTCGTCGTACCAGAACTCGGCCTCGGCGACCAGGCCGTCCTCGCCGGGCAGGAGCGTGACCCGCTCCGGGACGTCCAGCTCCATCCCCATCAGCCACGGCCGCCCCTCGGCGTCGGTGCCGAGCCTGAGCATGAGCGAACGGGTCGGCAGCGGCATGGGGAGCCGAAGCCCCGGGGTCCGCACCCGCACCCTGGCCCTGACCGTCATCGGATGATCCTCACCAGCCGCACCAGCTTCACCAACCCCTCCCGCAGGAAGAACGCCGGGCCCTCGCCGGCCGCCGCGATCGCCTCCGCCTTGGCCAGGTGGCGCGCGTCGATCTCCGCCTCCGTCACCACGTACGTGCCCCAGCCTCTCTCCTCCGCCAGTGTCCGGAAATTCTCCGCCTGCTCCCGGGTCGGGAAGAAGTACTTGCCCTCCAGCCCAGGGACGAGGCCGTAGGCCCCCTTCTCCTCCAGCGACTTGCGCTCCGCCTCCGTGACCGCCCGCCACAGCGGCACCACCCCGGCCGCGCCCGCCGCCGGCAGCCGCGGGCCCGGCGGCGGCCCGTCCGCGACCAGGAACTTCTGGCAGGACGCGGCGAGGTCGGCGCCCTCGCGCGCGCCCGCGAGCACGCAGACCGTCCCGCTGTAGGGGCCGTCGGGAGAGCCGGCGGTGGCCGTGCACGGCGGGGTGGGGAGGGTGGCCGTGACGGGGGTGGTCTCGGGCGGGACGGTGGGGTCGAGGTAGGCCGGGAGGACCACCCGCTGGTACGGCGTGTAGGAGACGTGCTGCCAGACCCAGCAGGACACGCGGAGGCGGGTGACGGACGACGTCTCCTCGGCTCTCCTGCTGCCGACCAGGCCGGTGAGGGTCAGCGGGGCGCCGGGGGAGGTCACGAGCACCTTCGGGGCGCGGTCGTTCCTGAGGCCGCCGGCGGGGACGTGCGCGTGCGCGCCCTCGGGCTGCGTGCTGAAGATGAGCGGGAGGGCGGGCGCCGGGCCGCCTGCGGACGGGCCGCCTGGGGACGGGGCGGCGGTCAGCGCCGCCGCGATGCCGCCCACCAGGGCCAGGATCGCCGTCGAGATCAGCGCCCACTTCTGCTTCATGGCGGTCTCCCCCTGCGGGTTCTCGCAGGGGGTACGGGGGCGGCGGCGCGGCGGTTCGGACGGCCGCTCCGATCGGCATGGCCGGCCGCGAGGGACGTTTCGCCTGCGGGAAGGCGCTTCGAGATGAGAGGTTTCTCATCTGTGGTTCAGCGTGGTCTCCTCGAAGGGCGACAAGGTCTACGGCATGAAGCATCGGGCGATGGCGGTCCTGCTGGTGGCGGGCGTGGTGGCGGCCGGGTTCATGTCGGTGGGCTGGGTGCGGGCCGCCGACGACGGCTCCGACCTGGGCGGGCCGATCGTCGTCTCACCCTCTCCCGCCGAAGTGGAACGTTCCAGCGCGCCCGTGCGGGCCACACCCACCCCGGTCACCGCAGAGCCGGTCGACCCACCCGCCCCCAGACCCGGCGGCGACGATGACGACTGGGACGACGACTGGGACGACGACTGGGACGACGACTGGGACGACGACTGGGACGACGACTGGGACGACGACTGGGACGACGACCGGGACGACGACGATGACGACTGAGCGGCCGGGGAAGCGGGCGCGGGCGGGGGAGCGGGCATGCGGATGAGCGCCCGGGCCCGGATCGTCGGCTGGATGCTCGCCGTCGTCGGCCTCGCCCTCACCGTGTCGATCTTCGCCACCTGGACGGTCCTGCTCGCCCGCCTCGACAACCGGGTGCGCCTGGAGTTCGAGAACGAGGCGGAGAAGCTGCGGCGCTACGCCCCCACCGCCGTCGACCCGCGCACCGGCCGCCCCGTCACCGACGTCGCCGAGCTGCTCACCGGCTACCTCGCGATCAACTCACCCGACCGGTGGGAGACGTTCTTCAGCATCGTCGACGGCCACGCCCACAAGGTGAGCGCGCTCCCGTCGCCCGTGCGCCTCGACACCGACGACACGCTGGTGCGGCGCATGGCCACGGCCACCCGGCCGTTCCGCGGCGCGGTCGACACCGCCGAGGGCACCGTCCAGTACGCCGTCATCCCCGTCACCGTGGCCGGCGACCCGCGCCACGCGCAGTTCGTCTCAGCCGTCTTCTACGACCTGCACCGCGGCGAGATCGTGGACGCGATGCGGGTGCTCGGCGTGTCCGCGGTCGCGGCGACCGCGCTGGCGGGGGCGGCGGGGTGGTTCGTGGCGGGGCGGGTGCTGGCGCCCGTCCGCATCATCAGCCAGACCGCCGAGCAGATCACCGACTCCTCCGACCTGACCCGCCGCCTCGACGTGCCGGGCGACGACGACGTGGCCGCGCTCGCCGCCACCTTCAACCACATGCTCGACCGGCTCGAACGCGCCTTCGTCGTGCAGCGCCACTTCATGGACGACGCCGGGCACGAGCTGCGCACCCCGATCACCGTCATCCGCGGCCACCTGGAGCTGATGGGCGACGACCCGGCCGACCGCGCCGAGACTCTCGCCCTCGTCACCGACGAGCTCGACCGCATGAACCGCATCGTCGACGACCTGCTCACCCTCGCCAAGGCCGAGCAGCCCGGCTTCCTCGCGCTCGACCACGTCGAGCTGGCCGACCTCACCGTCAGCGTGGTCGCCAAGGCGCGGGCGCTGGGCGAGCGCCAGTGGCGGGTCGACGAGGTGGCCGAGGCCCGGCTGCCCGCCGACCGGCAGCGGCTCACGCAGGCGCTCATGCAGCTCGTGGCCAACGCGGTGCGCCACACCCGCGACGGCGACCTCATCGCGGTGGGCTCGGCCGTCCGCGACGGATGGATCGACCTGTGGGTCCGCGACAGCGGGCCCGGCGTGCCGCCCGGCGACCGCGAGCGCATCTTCGGCCGCTTCATCCGCGGCGCCGGCCGCACCGGCACCCACGACGGCGCCGGCCTCGGCCTGGCCATCGTCCGCTCCATCGCCCAGGCCCACGGGGGGCGGGTGCATGTCACCGAGGCGCCGGGCGGCGGGGCCTGCTTCGTCATGACGTTGCCGTTGTGGGAGTTCTGGAGGTTAGGTGAACCGGATTCTGATCGCTGAGGACGAGGCCAGGATCGCGTCCTTCGTGGAGAAGGGGCTGCGCGCCAACGGGTTCGTCACCGCCGTGGTGAGCGACGGGATCGGGGCGTACGACCTGGCCTCCACCGGCGGCTTCGACCTGCTCATCCTCGACATCGGCCTGCCGCTCAGCGACGGCTTCACCGTGCTGCGGCGGCTGCGCGAGTCCATGGTGACGATCCCGGTGATCATCCTGACCGCCCGCGACAGCGTGAGCGACACCGTGGCCGGCCTGGAGGGCGGCGCCGACGACTACATCGCCAAGCCCTTCGCCTTCGAGGAGCTGCTGGCCCGCGTCCGCCTGCGGCTGCGCTCCGAGCGCACGCCTGAGGTGACGGTGCTCCGCGTCCGCGACCTGTCGCTCGACCTCCGCACCCGGCGCGCGTACGTCGCTGACCGGGCCGTCGACCTGTCCACCCGCGAATTCGCCCTGGCCGAGATCTTCTGCCGCCACCCCGACCAGGTCCTCACCCGCGAACAACTGCTCAGCCACGTCTGGGGCTTCGACTTCGATCCCGGCTCCAACGTCGTGGACGTCTACGTCCGCTACCTCCGCCGCAAAATCGGCCCCAACCGCATCGAAACCGTCCGCGGCACCGGCTACCGCCTCAAAGCCGCCTAACCCACCCCACCCGACCGCGGCCCCCGCGACCTCGCCCCACCCGAACCCGGACCTCGCGAACCCGCTCCCGCCCGAACCCGGACCTCGCGAACCCGCTCCCGCCCGAATCGCGCGTCTGGCTCCGTACAGCCTGGGGCGCGTGCACCCCTCCGCCGCCCACCCCATGCCTCACCCGCCCTGCCCCACCCGTCATTGCGCCCACCGGCGCCGTGCCCTTCGGCGCTCCGCCCATCAGCGCCTCGACCCATCAGCGCCTCGGCCCGCCAGCGCCCCTGCCCCCTTCGCCTCTTTGCCTGGCAGGGGCCGGGGCAGGGGCAGGAACAGGGGCCGGGGCCGGGGCCGGGGCTCCTCCGAGAACCCCGCCGCATGAGAAAGCCCTCATCATCACCTAACAGCCACTTCACCCCCCGCCCGCACCCTGGACATCAACAGTCCTACGAGAGGAGCACCCATCATGGCGGCCGGTCTGGCGATGGATCTCATGGCGATCTTCATACTGGCCTACGGCCTGTACTACCGGCGTCACCACCGCCGCGACCTGCTCTTCGCCTACGTGGCACTCAACGTCGGCATCTTCGCGGTCGTCTCGCTGCTCCTGCTGCAGCGCATCGAGATCGCGGTCGGCTTCGGCCTGTTCGGCGTGCTGTCGATCATCCGCCTGCGCAGCAGCGAGATCACTCAGCAGGAGATCGCCTACTACTTCGTCGCGATCGCGCTGGGCCTGGTCAACGGCCTGGCCGCCACCTGGCCGCTCACCGCGCTGGCACTCGACGGCATCCTGCTGGCCACGATGTACGTCGCCGACCACCCCGCCCTGCTCGGCCGGACCCGACATCAGGTGGTCACCCTGGACGTCGTCCACGCCGACCCGGATCTCCTGCGGGTCGACCTGGAGAGCCGGTTGCGGGCCCGCGTGCTGCAGTGCGTCGTCACCCAGGTGGACTACGTACGCGACGTGACGGTGGTGGACGTGCGCTACATCGCGCCGAACGCCCGGGCAAGCGTCCGATGACGCCGGCGACGACGACGATGGACGCGGACGTGGTGCTCGCCGGCCTGGCCGCGGGCACGCCGCCGATCGGGCTGGAGGACGTCCCGGAGCTGATGAGCCGGGTCGACCACAAGTACATCGTGACCGCCGAGACCATGGTCCTGCTGGCCGCCGAGCTGCGTGACCGGTTCGCCGTGCTCAGCATCGACGGGCGGCGCCAGTTCCGCTACAGCTCGACGTACTTCGACACCCCGGATCTGCTCACGTACGAGCAGCACCGGCAGAATCGGCGGCGCAGGTTCAAGCTGCGCACCCGCACGTATGTGGACAGCGGCGGCAGATGGCTGGAGCTCAAGCTCAACGGCACGCGGGGCAGCACCGACAAACACCGCATCCCGTACGACGACGCCCCGGCCCACGCCCTGACCGGCCCCGCACTCGACTTCGTGAGCGACACCCTCGTCTCCGAGCTGCACCTCACCGCCCCCGACCCGCTAGGTCCGGTGCTCTCCACCGACTACCGCCGCGTCACCCTCGTCGACCGCTCCGGCACAGCCCGCCTCACCTGCGACACCGGCCTCATCTGCCGAAACACCGCCCTCAACCACCGCAACGACGACCCGAACCGCCCCGACACCGGTCCAAGCCATCGAGACGGCAGCAGCTTGAATCCCGGGAACCCGGGCCCGGGCCGTCGAGACGGCAGCTTGGATCCCGGGAACCCGGGCCCGGGCCGTCCAGACGGCAGGCCGGACTACGGGAACCAGGGTCCGGGCTCTGGGGACGGCGGCGTGGACCACGGGGACACGGGTGGGGACGGCGGCATGGACCGCCGGAACGATGATCGCCGGGTGGCCGCCCGCCGCGACCTGGTCCTGCTTGAGTCGAAGTCGACCGACGGCCGGGCGGTGGTGGACCGGGTGTTGCGGGGGCTGGGAGCCCGCCCGGTGACGGTGAGCAAGTACTGCCTCGCCGTTGCCGCCCTCCACCGGCGCCGGGCCAACCGCTGGCGGCCCGTCCTGCAGCACTACCTGGAGCCCGAGCCTCAGACCTTCGAAGCCCGCCGCCCGCCGCCCATCTTCTGGTGATGGTGATGGGCGATGGCGATGGTGAGAGGCGCGGCTCGCTGGCTGGATGCGGCGAGGACGATCACCAAGGCCGTGCGCCTTCGTTGGCTGGTGCACCTCGGGAGAGAGACCTGCCATCGGAGGCGGTGCCGGGCGGCCGAGCGCAACCAGGGCATTCCGTTGCCGCGGCGGCGAGTAGCCGAGCCGCATGGCTCGGCATCCCGTCGAGGTAGGAGTTCAGTGCCGGGTGTCGCGGGTGATGAGACCGCCTTCGTAGGCGGCGATGACGAGTTGCGCTCGGTCGCGGGCCTGCAGTTTGGCCAGGAGGCGGCCGATGTGGGTCTTGACCGTGCCGACGGTGAGGTGGAGGTGGTCGGCGATCTCCGAGTTGGACATGCCCCTGCCGATGAGGGTGAGCACTTCGCGCTCTCGCTGGGTGACGTCGGTGAGGTCGCGCAGGGCCGGGGTGGAGGCCGGTCCGCGGAGGAAGTCGGCGATGAGCCGGCGCGTCACGGTGGGCGCGAGCAGCGCTTCGCCGGAGGCGACGACGCGGATGCCGGCCAGGAGCTCGCTCGCCGTCGCGCTCTTGACGAGGAACCCGCTGGCGCCGGCCCGGAGCGCGGCGTACACGTACTCGTCCAGGTCGAACGTGGTGAGGATGAGCACGCGGACGCCGGCGCTCTCCGGGGCGGCGCAGATGCGGCGGGTCGCCTCGATGCCGTCCATGTCGGGCATGCGGATGTCCATGAGGACGACGTCGGGCCGTTGGCGATGAGCCAGGAGCACGGCCTCGGCGCCGGTGCCGGCCTCGCCCACGGTGGCCAGCCCCGGCGTGGTGTCGATGAGGACCTTGAGGCTGTCGCGTACCAGGACCTGGTCCTCGGCGAGCAGGATCCGGATGGGGGGAGGCGGGGTGGGGGTGGCGGCGTCGCCGGTCATGTCAGGGTGCCGTTCGGGTTGTAGGGCAGGCGGGCCGTCACGTGGAAGCCTCCTTCGGGACGGGGGCCGGCGCTGAAGGTGCCTCCGTACATCTTGGCTCGCTCGCGCATGCCGATCAGGCCGTGCCCGCCCTGCCCGCGGTGCCCGCTCTTTTCGCCGTGTGCGCTTTGGCCTCCCGCTCGCGGCGGCCGGCCGTGGCCCCCGGCGCGCGGCGACAGGCTGTGGTGGAGATCGGGGCGCTGTTCGAGAAGGGAGTCGTCGCGAGGGTCGTGCAGGAAGTCGGGGCGGGGGTTGGTGCGGAGGTGGGGGTGGGGGTTGGTGCGGGGGTCAGTGTGGGGGCTGGAGCGGAGGTCAGTGTGCGGGTTGCAGCGGTGGTCGGTGCCGGAGTCGCGGCGGGGGTTGGGGCGGAGGTCGGTGCTGTGGCCGTGGTGAGGGCCGGTGGGGGAGTCGTGATGATCGTCAGGGTGGGGGATGGGGTGGGGGCCGTCGTCGACTACCTCGATCGCGGCCTCTCGGGTGTCGATGTGCACCGTGACGGAGCAGCGGGTGGGTGCGGCGTGGGTGACGACGTTGGTCAGCGCCTGTTGCACGATCCGGTACACCGACAGCGCGACCGCGGGAGGCAGCGCGGCCCCCTCGCGGACGGTCAGGTCCACCTCCACCCCGGCCGAGCGGGCGTGGGCGGCCAGCGCGGGTAGGTCGGAGATGCCGGGTACGGGCAGGTGGGACTCGCCGGGGTCGCCGTCGGCGCGCAGGAGGCCGAGCACGCGGTGGATCTCGGCGAGGGTGCTCCGGCTGGTCTCCTCGATGACGGCCAGCGCGGCGCGCACCTCCTGCGGGCGGGCGTCGGCGACGTGGTTGGCGACGGTGGCCTTGACGGCGATCAGGCTCATGCTGTGCCCGATGACGTCGTGCAGCTCCCGGGCGATGCGTCTGCGCTCGTCGTTGACGGCCGCGTCGGCGAGGTGGCGGACCAGGCGGGCGGTCGTGTCGCGCTTCCAGCGGACGGCCGTCCCGACGGCCCACGCGGCGGTGAGGAGGACGCAGACCGCGCCGATCTCCACAGGCCAGTACGGCGGCAGCTCACTGGGCTCCGCCGCGGGGGCGAGACCGGGGAGCACCCGGTCGTAGAAGATCAGGATCGCGGCCACCGCCGCGGACCCGCAGACCAGCGCGCCCGCCACCGACCGCCGGGCCGGGGCGGTGGCGGCCACCGAGTACAGCACGAGCGCGGTCGGCACGAAGGTCAGCCAGATCACCCCCGCCGCGACGGCGCCGGCCACGGTCGCCGACGCGCCCGCGGCGCACGCGAACGCCAGCATGGCCGCCGGCCACCGCCGCCGGACGGCGATAGGCGCGCTCATGAGCGCCGCGACCGGCCAGGCCGACCACGCGGGCCACCACGACGACGGCCCCGGCGGGTCGACGATGGCATACCCGATGGTCAGCGCCACGATGGCCGCCACCACGGCGTCGGTCATGCCGTTTGCGCCGCGCCGCCGTGCCCACATCATGACGAGAAGCTATCGCCTTCACCGATCACCCGGCATCTGCCCACGGTCGGACATTCGCCTCTGCCCGGAGTCGTACGGACGGCCCGCGCGCGGCGGCCGAAGATGGGACCCCGGCCAGACGCGCCCCCGCCCCGCCGCCCCTCACCATGCTGATGTGCCCGGCGTACCCCGCCGAGCCGCACATATGACGACAAGAGGGCAGGAACCCATGGACGTTGATCTTCGCGGACGCATCACCCGGTGGCGGCGGGCCGGCGCCGACCGGCGGGCCGCCAACGCGGCGGCCAACCTGGACCGGCAGCCACCCTTCCCCGGCCGCTGGGTGAGCGCGTTCTCGCTGATCGCCGGCCCCTCGCTCATCCTGGCCGGGACCCTGCTGCGTTCCCCGTTCTACTACTTCGTCCCTTACCAGCTCACCGCCTACACCCAGCATCCCGCCCTGATCACCGCCGCCTACACCTGCTTCGCCGCCGGGTTCATCGTGTTGTGGCCGGCCGTCATGACGCTGGCGCAGCGGATCGCGGCCACCAGCCCGATGTGGGGGTTGTGGGGCGGCTGCCTGGTGATGGTCGGCCTGTTCACCAGGACCTTCCAGTACGGCACGGATCACCTGGCCTTCCACCTGACCGACAGCCTCGGACTGCAGACGATGCTCCACGGCATCGACGACTACTACGTGGCCTGGCGCGACACGGTGTGGCACCCGTTCAGGAGCATCTCGGGGCCGGCGTTCTTCGGCTGGGTCGTGCTGGCCGTCGGCGCCTACCGCTCCGGCGCCCTCGGGCTGGGCCGCTCGGTCGCGCTCGGCCTGATGTCGGTGCTCGCGCTGGGGACGCTCAAGGGCACCGAGCCGCAGTCCTTCCTCGCCGTGGGCGGCCTCTGCCTCGCCTTCATCCCCCTCGGCGTCTCCCTGCTGCGCAGCGGCCCTCCGCCGACCAGGCGCGCGATCATCTGGATCGGCGTCCTCGTCCTCGTGCACATCGTCATGACGGGGTTCGGCCCGCGGGGGTGAGCCCTCTGACCACCTCCAGGGTGGCGGCCAGCTCGGCCTGCGGCACGACGTGGCCGAAGGTGTCGTTGGCGAAGAAGGAGACGCCGGCCACCGACGCGGCGTGGCCGGCCAGCACCTCGCGCTGGTAGAGGTAGGTGCGCCGGTCGTCCAGGTAGGTGCGGTACCAGTACCAGGGGTCGACGAAGTCGAGGCCGAGCAGCGGGCGCGGGCCGCCGAGCGCGGCCTTGCTGAGCAGGTTGGGCACGATCTCGGTACGTTCGACCAGCACGGCGAAGGTGCTGACCAGGATCGCGTCGAGGCTGTGGTAGGCGGCGTCGGTCATGCCCCAGGCCGACCGCTCCACCTCGGCCCGCCAGTAGGTGTCCATCCAGTGGACCAGCCTCTCGCCCAGGGCCGCGCGCAGCCGCAGGAAGAAGCGTTCGACGCCGGCCGAGCGTTCGGGGGTGAGGGGCGGCGCGTTGTCCGGGTGCCAGAAGCCGACCAGCCCGAACTGGTTGCCCGGCATGACCCCGTCCAGCCCGAAGTCGGCGGTGAAGGCGGCGGTCTGCGCGGCCACGAAGTCCGGCTGCGCGCCGGCGAGCAGTGGGACGGCCACGGGGCCTTCGTCGCCCACGTCACCAGCCACCGCCGGACTCGTCCGCGCGAGGGCGCTGCGCGCGGCGGAGGCGGCGCGGCTGGTGGCCGCCGCGGCCCGCTCCGACGTGGGCCGCGACCTGGTCACCGTGAGTTCGGCCGCGGCCGAGGCGGTCGCCGGGCAGCCGGTCGGCCTGCGCGTCTCGGGGCGGCGCGTCGCCGAGGTCACGGTCACCGGGCCGTGCCTGACCGGCCCGGTCACCGCCACCGGTCCCGGCGAGGTGCGCGTCACCGTACGGGAGACGACGCTGCCCGGGCCGTGCCCGCTCACGGCGACGACCCGGCGCACCGGCGGGACGACGGAGATCGACGCCGTCGGCCTGCGGATCGTGCCGGACGCCCAGGGGGTGATCTTCCGCGACGGCTTCGTCGAGACCCGCCTGGACTTCCGCGCCCTGGCCACCTCGACCGCCTTCGGCGGCGTCCAGGTGCGCACGGCCCGGCCCGGCGACGCCTACACGCAGTCCGGCTACCTGGTCTACCTGCGTCCGAACGGCTCGGTGGACGTCCACCGCGCGGGCACCGGCGTCATCGCCACCGGCACGGGAGCGGCGGTCACCGGCCCCACCACGCTCCGCGTCGAGCTGCGCGGGCCCGAGCTCCGCGTCTTCGTCGGCGGCGAGGCCGGCCCGCGCGTCGCCGTGACGGACCCGTCGCCGATCGCCGGGCCCGGCCACGTGCAGCTCGTCACCGGCCGGGCGGCCGTCGACTTCGACGACGTCCGCGTGGGCGGGCTCGCCGTCACGTCGTGAGGACGACCTTGCCCGCCGGGTGGCCCTCCTCGTAGTGGCGCATGGCCGCGGCGGCGTCGGCGAGGGGGTAGGTGCGGTCGATCACCGCGGTCAGCTCGCCCTTGTCGAGCAGGTCGCGGAGCGCGGTGAGGGTGCCGGCGGCGGGGCGGGCCACGTAGGAGGTGAAGCGCTGCCGGCCGGCGAGGGAGCGGAGCCGCGCGGCCAGGATGCGGTTCACCGGGCCCAGCCAGCGGCCACCCTTGCCGGAGTTGGGGATGTAGGTGCCGCGCGGGGCGAGCACGCGGGCGCAGGCGGACAGCGGACGGTTGCCGACGTTGTCCAGGATCACGTCGTAGCGGGGCCCGTGGGCGTCGGTGAAGTCCTGCTTGGTGTGGTCGACGACGTGCGCGGCGCCGAGGGAGCGGACCAGGTCCGCGTTCGCGGCGCGGCACACGGCGGTCACCTCGGCGCCCAGGGACCTGGCGAGCTGGACGGCGAAGCCGCCGACGCCGCCGGACGCGCCGTTGACCAGCACGCGCTGCCCGGGGCCGACCCGGGCCACGTCGCGGAGGCCGATCAGGGCGGTGACCGCGGACGTGGGCACGGCGGCGGCCTCCTCGAACGTCAGCGCGGCGGGCTTCGTGACCAGCGGGCCGTCGTGGCGGACGGTGACGTACTCGGCGAAGGCGCCGGTGGCGCAGCCGAACACCTCGTCGCCGGGGCGGAACGAGGTGACGTCGCGGCCCACGGCCTCGACCCGGCCGGCCAGGTCGGCCCCGAGGGCGCCGGTCCGCGGGCGGGTCAGGCCCACCGCGGCGCGGAGCACGCGCGGGATGCCGCGCATGAGGTAGCTGTCGCCGGGGTTGATCGCGGCCGCGTGGACGCGGATCAACACCTCGCCGTCACCGGGAGCGGGGGTGGGGAGGTCCTGGAGTTCGAGTACGTCGGGGCCGCCGTAGGCGCGGTAGCGGATGGCCTTCACCGCCGGGTCCTTTCGAGGGAGTTGGGCGTTCACCCGTCGGTTACGCCTGTAAGAAAAATCTTTCACGTGTCACGCTAGCATCCATGCCAGAGGCGGGCAATGGGGGCGAAGGACGGCAACCGCCACCCTCAAAAGCCGCCGGCCCCGCTCCTGGGGGAGCGGGGCCGGCGGCGGGCGGTGCGGGGTCAGAGAGGAAGGCCGCCGGTGGCGGCGTTGGTGGAGCCGGTGGCCTGGTAGGCGGCGATGGTGCGCTCGGCGATGCGCATCTGGTGGATCTCGTCCGCCCCGTCCGCGAAGCGGGCCCAGCGGGCGTGCTGGAACATGTTCGCGAGCGGCGTGTCGGTCGAGTAGCCGAGCGCGCCGTGCACCTGGATGGCGCGGTCCACGATGCGGTTGAGGCTGTTGGCGACGAAGTGCTTGGCCATGGACACCTCGGTGCGGAAGTCCTCGCCCTTGTCGATCTTGGACGCGGCGTGCAGCACCATGAGCTTGCACTGGTACAGCTCCATCGCCGAGTCCGCGATCAGCCACTGGATGCCCTGCTTCTCGGCGAGCAGGGAGCCGTGGCTGTAGCGGTTCAGGGCGCGGTCGACCATCATGTCCAGCGCCGTCTCGGCCTGCGAGATCCAGCGCATGCAGTGCGCGAGGCGGGCCGGGCCCAAGCGGTACTGGCCGAGGCGGTGGCCGTTGCCGCGCCCGCCCAGGACGGCGCTGTCGGGCAGCCGCAGGTCCTCGATGACGATCTCGCTGTGGCCGGTGGAGCCGTGCATGGTCTCGACCTCGCGGACGTCCTTCCAGCCGGGGTTCGGCAGGTCCACGAGGAAGGCGGTGGTGGCGCCCCGGGTGCCCTCGGGGACGTCCTGCTCGGTGCGGGCGATGAGGATGGCGAAGCCGGCGCGGCGGGCGTTGGAGATGAACCACTTGTGGCCGTTGATCACCCACTCGTCGCCGTCCTGGACGGCGGTCGTCCTGATGAGGGTGGGGTCGGAGCCGGCCACCTCGGGCTCGGTCATGGCGAAGCACGACATCTGGGTGCCGTCGAGCAGCGGGCGCAGGTACTTCTCCTTCTGCTCGTCGCTCGCCCAGTGCAGCAGCGTGTGCATGTTGCCCTCGTCGGGCGCCTGGCAGTTGAGCACCCACGGGCCGATGCGGGTCTTGGCCGCCTCCGACTGCACCATGGCCAGCTCCACGTGCCCGAGCCCCATGCCGCCCCATTCCTTCGGCATGTGCGGCAACCACAGGCCCTCGTCCCTCGCCTGGGAGCGGAGCCGGAAGATGGTCCGCAGGTAGGCGTCCCGGTCGCCCTCCGTCACCTCCTCCATGGCGGGCACGACGGTGCCCTGGATGAAGGCGCGGACCCGCTTGCGGATCTCCTCGTGCTCGGGGGCGAGGGTGAAATCGATCGCCATGGTTGCCTCACTGCTTTCTATGCGGGGTTGTGGCAGGCCAGCCAGTGGTCCTCGCCGACCTGCCGGATCTGGGGCTCCTCCAGCGAGCACCGTTCCGTGGCGCGCGGGCAGCGCGTACGGAACCGGCAGCCGGAGGGAGGCTCAACGGGTGACGGCGGCTCGCCGCTGATCAGCGTGTCCGCCGCGGGAAGGGCCGGCGGCGCGCCGCCGCCCGGGATGGAGGCCAGCAGGGCCCGCGTGTACGGGTGCGCGGGCCGGGAGACCAGCTCCGTGCCCGGCGCCAGCTCGCACACCTTGCCCAGGTACATCACCAGGATGCGGTCGCTGACGTTCTTCACCACCGCCAGGTCGTGGGCGATGAACACCAGCGTCAGCCGGTAGCGGGCCTTCAGATCCTCCAGCAGGCCGAGGATCTGCGCCTGCACCGACACGTCCAGCGCCGACACCGGCTCGTCGCAGATCACCACCTCGGGCTCCAGGATCAGGGCACGGGCGATGGAGATGCGCTGGCACTGCCCGCCGGAGAACTCGTGGGGCCGCCGCTCGGCCGCCGTCCTCGGGTCGAGGCCGACCGCCTCCAGCACCTCGTCCACCCGGTCGCCGGGCAGCCGCCACACGCGCGGGCCCTCGCCGACGATGTCGCGGACCCGGCGGCGCGGGTTGAGCGAGGAGATCGGGTCCTGGAAGATCATCTGCAGCCGTTGCCGGGTGCGGCGCAGGGCCTCGCCGCGCAGCGCGGTCAGCTCCAGGCCGTCCAGCTGCACCGACCCCGAACGCGGCGGCGGGAGCTGCACCAGCGCCCGGGCCGCGCTCGACTTGCCGCAGCCGGACTCGCCGACGATGCCCAGCGTCTCGCCCTTGCGCAGGTCGAAGCTCAGCCCGGCCACGGCGCTCACGGTAGGGCCGCGCCCGCCGCGAAGGGCGAGGCCCGGCCCGCGTCCGGCGGGGAACTCCACGACCAGGTCCCGCACCCGCAGCAGCACCTCGTCACGCGGCCGCAGGTGCGCGTCTCCGCTACCGGCCAATGCTCTGCGCCTCCTCCGTCAGCGGGTACCAGCAGGCGTACGCGCGCCCGTCGTCCACCAGCGGCGGCGCCTCGGCGGCGCACCGCTCCCGCGCGTACGGGCACCGCGGCGCGAACGCGCACCCCGGCGGCGGGGCGGCCAGGTCCGGCGGCCGGCCGGGGATGACCCGCAGCCGGTGGTGCGGCGGGTCGTCGAGCCGGGGCGCGGCCTGGAGCAGCGCCTCGGTGTACGGCATGCGCGGCCGGGCGAACACCTCGGCCGCCGGCCCCCGCTCCACCACCCGCCCGGCGTACATGACGATGACCTCGTCCGCCCACCGCGCCACCACCGACAGGTCGTGGCTGACCAGCACCACCGCCATGTGGCGCTCCTCGCGCAGCCGGTGCAGCAGCCGCAGCACCTGGTCCTGGATGGTGACGTCGAGCGCGGTCGTCGGCTCGTCGGCGAACAGCACGTCAGGACCGCAGGCCAGCGCCATGGCGATGGTCACCCGCTGCCGCATGCCGCCCGAGAGCTGGTGCGGGTAGCGGCGCAGCGTGCGGGCGGGGTCGGGGATGCCGACCGAGGCCAGCAGCCGCGCGGCCTCCTCCCGCGCCCGCCGCCGGCCCATCCGCAGGTGCACCCGCAGCGGCTCGCTGACCTGGGCGCCGATCGTCCGCACCGGGTTGAGCGCGGTCATCGGGTCCTGGAAGACGGTGCCGAGGCGCGGCCCGAGCACCGCGCGCATCTCGGCGGGCGAGCGCGCGGTCAGGTCGTCGCCGGACAGGTAGACGCTGCCGCCGCGCACCGCCGTGCCGGGCAGCAGGCCGAGGATCGAGCGGATCAGCATGGACTTGCCCGACCCCGACTCGCCGACGACGGCGAGCGTCCGGCCGCGTTCCAGGGTGAAGGAGACGCCGTCCACGGCCTTGACCAGCCCGCGCGGCGTGACGAAGTGGGTGCGGACGTCCTCGGCCTGGAGCAGGCAGTCGCGCACGGCGTGCGGCGCGGCGGGCGCGGGCACGGCGGCCACTGCCTGGCGGACCGGCTCCAGGCCGATCTCCCGCACGTCGGTCAGCGCCCGCAGCCGGTCGCCGACCAGGTTGAACGACAACACGGTCAGGAACATCACGACCGACGGCGCCAGCACCACGTGGGGCGCGGTCTCCATGAGCGTGCGGCCCTCGTTGATGAGCCCGCCCCAGGTCGGGGTGGGCGCCTGCACCGACAGGCCGAGGAAGGCCAGGCTGCCCTCGGCGACGATCACCACGGCCATGCCGACGAACGCGTACGACGAGGCCGGCACGGCCACGTTCGGCACGACCTCCCGCCACAGGATGCGCAGGTCGCGCGCCCCGAGCACCCGGGCGGCCAGCACGAACTCCCGCGAGGCGTGGCTCAGCGTGGCCCCGCGCACCAGCCGCACCCAGGACGGCACCCCGAGCACGCCCAGCACGATGATCACGTTGCGCAGGTTCGCGCCGGCGAAGGCCACCACGGCGAGGGCGAACACCAGCGCCGGGAACGCCTGCGCCACGTCGTTGACCGCCATGATGACCGCGTCGGCGGCCTTCCTGCGGTAGCCGGCCAGCAGCCCGAGCGGCGCGCCGACGGCCAGCCCGAGCAGCACCGCGCCGACACCGACGCCGAGCGAGACGCGCGCGCCGTAGGTGACCCGGCTGAGCACGTCGCGGCCGAGCCCGTCGGTGCCGAACGGGTGCGCGAGGGAGGGGCCGGCCTGGGGCGGCCCGGCCAGCGTCTCGTCGTAGCGAGCCAGCGGCAGCACGTCCGCCAGCAGCGCGGCCAGCAGCACCAGCCCGATCCAGCCGGCCGACAGCCAGAACCCGGGTCCGAGGCGCCTAAGCACGGCGGATCCTCGGGTCGACGGCGGCGTACACGAGGTCCACCGCGACGTTGACGGCCACGTAACCGACCGAGATCAGCACGACGCCTCCCTGCACCGACAGGTAGTCCCGCGAGAAGATGGAGTCGACGATGAGCCGCCCGACGCCGGGCAGCCCGAACAGGGTCTCGATGATCACCGCGCCGCCGATGAGCGCCCCCAGGTTGAGGCCGACGGCGGTGATCAGCGTGATCGCGGACGGCCGCAGCGCGTGCCGCCACAGGATGCGGCGCGGCGCCAGGCCCCGGGCGCGGGCCAGCGTGATGTAGTCCTCCTGGAGGGTGGCGATCAGGTCGGTACGCAGCAGCCGCGCGTACACGGCGAGCTGCCCGCAGCCCAGCGTGATCGCCGGCAGGATCACCGACGTCAGGTTCCACCCCAGGTCGAGCGAGATCGGCGTCCACCCGGTGGCCGGCACGATCCGCCAGGTCACCGCGAAGACGAGGATGAGCAGCACGCCGAGCACGAACACGGGCGTGGACAGCAGCGCGAAGCTGAGGGCGGTCAGTGCCTGGTCCAGCGCCCGCCCGGCGCGGCGGGCGGCGGCCACGCCCACCGGGATCGCCAGCCCGAGCGCGATGACCTGCGCCGCGACCAGCAGCTCCAGCGTGACGGGCAGCCGCTCGGCCAGCTCGGCGGCGACCGGCAGCCGGGTGATGGAGGAGTGCCCGAAGTCGCCGGTGACGAGCCCGCCGAGCCAGTCGAGGTAGCGCACCAGCAACGGCTGGTCCAGGCCCAGCTCCTGGCGTACCTGCGCGCGGGCCTCCTCCGTCGCCGACAGGCCCAGGATCTGCGTGACCGGGTCGCCCGGCAGCAGGTTGAGCAGGACGTAGGACAGGAAGGTGACCGCGAGCAGCACCACCAGGAGCCGGACCAGCCGGTGGACGACGATCACTGCTGGGTGACCCAGACCTGCGTGAACGGGTGGAACGGGATGGGCGAGCCGGTCAGCGGCAGCCCCTTCTCGCCGTCGGGCAGCGTGTGCTCGCCGATGCCGTGCACGCGGGTCCGCGCGATGATGGCCCCGGTGTCGAGGTGGTCGACGAACACGTACGGCACCAGCTCGCGCAGCCGCTGCTGCACGGTCGCGTACGCCTGCTTGCGCACCTCGGGGTCGGCGCTGACCCGGCCGGCGTCGAAGGCCTTGCTGAGCTTGTCGTCCTTGAGCCGGGACATGTTGAGCGAGATCGCGCCGACCGGCTTGGCGTACGCCTCGTGCATCCAGACGTACTCGCCGTCGGGGTCCTGGGCGGAGAACTGCACCCAGACGGTGGCCTGGTAGTTGCCGGTGATCGCGCGGTTGATCAGGTCGGCCTGGTCGGCCTGCTTGATCGTCACCTCGACGCCGGCCTTGCGCCACATGTCCTGGGCCAGCTCGACGCTCTGCATGGTGTTCGGGTCGGGGGTGGACAGCAGCTCGACGCGGATCGGGCCCTTCGCCGCCTCGACCTCCTTGATCAGGGCGGTCGCCTTGGCGAGGTCGTGGTCGGGGTAGCCGCCGGGGACGTACCAGGGGGAGTCCTTCGACCACGGGCCGTCGGCCGGCTGGGTCAGCCCGCCGCGCAGGGTCGAGATGAAGGTCCTGCGGTCGGTGGCGTAGGCGAGGGCCTTGCGCACGCGTACGTCGTCGAGCGGCGGCACGGCGGTGTTGAGCAGGAAGAACGACTCCGCGACCGCCATCCCGGCGGCCCGGTGCACGGTGTAGGCGTCCTTCATGGCGCCGAACTTGGCGAGGTCCTCGTCGCGGGAGGTGCCGATGGCGTCCACGCCGCCGGCCTCCAGGGTCTGCGCCCGGGTCTGGCTGTCGGGCAGGATGCGGAACTCGATCTCGTCCAGGTACGGCAGCCCCTGCCGCCAGTAGTGCGGGTTCTTGACGACGACCATGCGGTTGTCCGGGACGTACTCCTTGAACAGGAACGGCCCGGTGCCCACCGGTTTGAGGCTGGCCGTCCTCGGGTCGGAGAGCGAGGCGGGCGGCACGATCATGCCGGTCTGGGTGGTCAGGTAGTAGGGGAAGGCGACCCACGGCTGCGACAGCTTGACCGTGACGGTCATCGGGTCGGCCAGCGCGAACGACTTGATCGGCCCGAACGCGGCCGAGGTCAGCGGCGAGGCCTTCTGCGCCTCCAGGTTGGCCTTGACGATGTCACCGGTCAGCCGGATGCCGTCGGAGAACGCGACGCCGGACCTGACCTTGATCGTCCACTCGTCGTACGTCTTGTTGGGGGTGATGGACTCGGCCAGGTACGGCTTCCACTCGCCGTTCGCGGCCACGGCCGCCAGCGGCTCGATGATCGGCGTGACCATGCTGTAGCTCTGCGCCGCGAACTGGTCGGTGATCGGGTTGAACCCGTTGGCGTCGGCGCTCAGCGCGTACACCAGCCGCCCGCCCTGCGCGGGCCCGGACGCCGACGACGAGGGCCCCGCCTGCGGCCCGCCGGCCACCGGGCGCTGCCCGCTGCAGGCCAGCAGCGTCGCCGCCGCCAGCAGCAGGGTGGCCGGCGTTCTCCAGCGTCTCATCCACGCCTCCTCCCGGATCGTCCCCCGAGAGCAATTTCACCGATAGTACTATCGGTGAAAGAACGCACAAGACCCAAGAGGATCGCGTGATGACCACACCGCTCAGCAGGAGCGAGGCGAAGGACCAGACCCGGCGGCGCCTGATCCGGGCCGCGCTGGCGATCCTCGACCAGGAGGGCGAGGCCGGGCTGAGCACGGTCAAGGTCGCCAAGGCGGCCGGCATCGCCCAGTCCAGCTTCTACGTGCACTTCAAGGACATGCAGGACCTGCTGCGGGTGCTGGCCGAGGAGGGCGGCGCGAAGCTGCGCGGCTCGATGCGCGAGGCCCGGCGCAAGGCCCGGGAGGCCCGCAGCGACCTCGACAGCCACCGCGAGACCTTCCGCCTGCCGCTGGAGGCCATCTGCCGGCACCCGGAGCTGCTGCGCATCCAGCTCCGCGCCCGGCACGACCCGTCGTCGCTGCTGCGCGACTTCGCCGTCGAGTCGGCGCGGGTCTACCGCGAGCACCACGCCGCCGACCTGGCCGCGCTCGGCTACACCGCCGACGACGAGCGCGACCGCCGGCGGCTGGAGATGATCGCCGAGGGCATCAACGCCGCCACCAACGCCCTGGCCATCGGCCACCTGGAGGGCCGCTACCCCGACCTGGACGAGTGCGCCGACATCCTGACGGCCCTGTCGCGCGGCGCGCTGCGGCTCCTCCGGCACACCGCCTCAGGCGGCCCGGTGCCGGGCGCTCCGGCGTCGGGCGGGCCGGTGCCGGGCGGCCCGGTGCCGGGCGGGCCGGCGGGGGCGAGCCCCGGCGACCGTGCCCCCGGGTCAGACCTGGGCGGCCAGTGACGCGGCCTCCTCGCGGCTCAGCCGCCCGTCGGCCACGACGGTGACGACCCGCCGGGTCAGGGTGTCCTCGACCAGCAGCGGCCGGTCCCAGGCGAGCGCCTGCCCGACCCCCGGGTACTCGGCGTTGCGGACGAACCAGGCGTCCCCGTCGTCCTGGACGAACACCAGCGTCCAGTCCCGCCCGCCCGGGCCGGTCCCGGACAGCGCCACCCACCGCTCGCGGCTGCCGTGCACATCCTCCTCGCCGCCGGGCAGCGTCACCCGGTCCGCCGACGTGCCGGGGGCGCGCCAGAAGAAGCCGCCGTAGCCGGCGCCCGCGCGGCCCTTGGTGGCCGAGCTGTTGACCTCGACGGGCGCGCCGGTGAGGTTCGTCAGCGTGAACGCGAAGTCCAGCGCCCACGCCTCTCCCAGCGGCCGGGCCGTCACGACGCGCTCCTCGCGGGCCACCGGCCGCCCGTCCGGGCCCGTCCACTCCAGCTCCTCGGTGAAGCCGTCGTCGGCGAGGCGGGTGAAGGCCCGGTGCCGCTGCGTGCCGTGGTCGTCCAGCCAGGTCGGCCCCTGGTCCTTGACGTACGTGCGCCCGCCCCAGAAGTTCACCCCGCCGAGGTCGGAGATCGCCACGCTCACGCCGAGGTGGTGCACGTGGTCCTCGGGCCGCACCTCGGTCACCTCGGCGCCGCCCAGCGTGCGCACCGCGTGCAGGTAGGGGCGGGGGGAGTCGGTGGCCGGCAGGCCGGGCCGGGTCTCGTACGCGGCCACCTCGGTCCCGCCGACCCGCAGGCTCACCCGCGACCAGGGCGCGCCCAGCTCCGAGTAGAGCGCCAGCTCGTCCGCGCTGCGGGCGGTCAGCTCGGCGACGCCCGGCAGCACCCGCCGCACGACCTCGCCCGCCGCGTCCCGCTCGGCCACCTGGTACCGCTCGGGGATGGGCTGCGGCTCCGGGGCGAGCCGGACGGCGTCCAGCACGCGGGTGAAGGACTCGGTGCGCTCCAGCGGCACCAGCAGCTCCGCGCCCGTGCGGACGTGGTCGATGAGGTTCTCCAGCAGGTCGGTGCGCTCGTACACGGTCGTGGTGACCGAGCCGTCGGCGTGCTCGACGCGCAGCCGGTCCTCGGTGTAGACGAGCGTGGCGCGGCCCTGGTCGCCGTGCACCACCAGGTACGGCTCGTGCCGCTCGGCCGCGCACAACGACACCGCGATCGTGATCGTCGTGCCGTCGTCTAGCCGGACCCGCAGGCAGGAGGTGTCGTCGGACTCGATCGGGTTGGCGTGGTACAGCTCGGTCTCGATGCTCGTGACGCCGCTGCCGGTGAGCGCCAGCGCGGTCGCCGCGGCGTGCGCGAACGGGTTGGTCAGCGCGCCGTCCACCACGTCCACGCCGTTCAGGCGGCGCCGCCCGGCCCAGGCCGAGCGGGTGAAGTACGCGGCCGGCCGCTCCCAGGCGCCCGCGCCGCCGATGCCGCGCACCGCGCCGAGCGCGCCGCTCGCGATCAGCTCGCGCAGCGCGGGCACGGCCGCCGAGCCGAGCGACTGGAAGCCGACCTGGCAGGCCAGCCCCGTCGCGGCCACCGCGGCGGCGATCCGCCGGTGCTCCTCGGGGCTGGGCGCGGGCGGCTTCTCCAGCAGCACGTGGGAGCCCGCGCGCAGCGCGGCCACCGCGAGGTCGGCGTGGGTGTGGATCGGCGTGCAGATGATCGTGATCTCCGCGCCGGTCTTGTCCACCAGCGCCGCCAGGTCCGGCGACTGCAGCGGCACGCAGAAGTCCACCTCCACCGGCCGCACGTCGCAGATCCCGGCCAGCTCGACCACGCCCCGCTCGGCCAGCCTGCGCAGGTTGCCCAGGTGATGCCGGCCGTGCCCGTTGGCGCCGGCGAGGACGACCTTCGTCATCATGACCACCTCAGTCCCAGCCCGGCGTGCCCGCCCGAGCGCAGCACCCCGCCGGACGCCTCCACCGGGTACGGCTCCCGCAGCAGCCCGAGCGCGGCGAAGGAGGCGTCCTCGACGTCCTCCACCATGGCCGGCAGCGGCAGGGCCAGCGCGAGCTGCCCGGAGACCTCGCTGAGCAGGTGCGGGTAGACCGGCACGTCGTAGGTCCTGGCCAGCTCGGCGATCCGCAGGAACGGCGTGATGCCGCCGACCCGGACCACGTTCGGCTGCACCACGTCGCACGCCCCGGCGGCGAGCAGGTCGCGGAAGCCGTAGGTCGTGTAGACGTTCTCGCCCACCGCGATCGGCACGTCGGTGGAGCGGCGCAGCTCCACGTGCGCGGCGACGTCGTCGGCGGGCAGCGGCTCCTCGATCCAGTGGAGGTCGAAGGCGCGCAGCGCGGCGAGGGCGCGGCGGGCGCGGTGCAGGTCCCAGCGCTGGTTGGCGTCGATCATCAGCAGCCGGTCGGGGCCGATGACCTCGCGGACCGCGGCGACCCGCTCGACGTCCTCGGCCAGGTCGGGGCGGCCCACCTTGATCTTGACGCCGCGGTGGCCGGCCGCCGTCCAGCGCCCGGCCTGCTCGACCAGCTCCTCCAGGGAGTAGTGCAGGTTGACGCCGCTGCCGTAGGTCGGGACCTCCGCGCGGCGGCGGCCGAGCACGTCGGGCAGGGCGGCCTCGCCGCAGCGCAGGTCCCACAGGGCGAGGTCGACGCCGGCCAGCGCGATCGTGGTGATCCCGCCGGGGCCGGCCTCGCGCAGGTGCCGCCACAGCCGGTCCCACACCGGCTCGGGGTGCGGGTCGAGGCCGATCAGCGCCTCGCGCAGGTCGTGGTCGAGCAGTGCCCGCACGGCGTGCGCGCCGATCTGCGGGGTCCAGGCGAAGCCGGTGCCGGTGCGGCCGTCCTTGAGCGTGACGTGGGTGACGATCACGTGGTTGGCCGGCACGTCCGCGCCCCAGGGGCGGGGCAGCGGGGCGGTGCGCAGCTCCGTGCGCAGGTCCGCGATCACGACGCCACCAGTTCCAGCCCGCTCTTGATCAGCGCCTCCAGCTCCGCCAGGTGCTCGCCGGTGACGTCCACGAGCGGCGGCCGGACCGGGCCGGCGTCCAGGCCGCGCAGCCGCACCCCCGCCTTGACCAGCGCGACCGCGTAGCCGGGCACCTTGGCGCGCAGCCGCACCAGCGGCGCGTAGAACTCGGTGAGCAGCCGCTCGTCGCCGCCCAGGTACGCCTTGGCGATCTCCGGCGCGAACGCGAACACCGCGCTGGAGTACAGCTCCACGCCGATGCCCCGGTAGGCGGGCATGGTCAGCTCGGCCGTCGGCAGCCCGTTGAAGAACAGGAAGTCCGGGTACGCCTCGCGCACCGCGAGCACCGTGCGCTGCATGCGGTCGATGTCGCCGAGGCCGTCCTTCAGCCCGATGACGCCGGGCAGCCCGGCCAGCTCCACCACGGTCTCCGGCTCCAGCACCACCGAGCCGCGCTGGTAGACGATCACCGGCAGCTCGGCCGCGATCGCCTCCACGTACGCGCGGAAGCCGTGCCCGGGCCCCTGCGCCAGGTACGGCGGCATGAGCAGCAGCCCGTCGGCCCCGGCGTCCCGCGCGGCCCTGGCCTGGCGCAGCGCGGTGCCCAGGGGGCCGCCCGCCCCCGCGAACAGCGGCACCCGCCCGGCCACCACCTCGGCCGCGACCCGCACCGCGCGCTCGTGCTCGGCCTCCGACAACGCCGAGAACTCGCCCGTGCCGCAGGCGGCGAACACCCCGCCGGGCCCGTGCTCCATGCCCTGCCTGATGTGCTCGGCCAGCACCTCCTCGGCGAGCCCGCCCGCGGCGTCGAAGGGGGTGACGGGGAAGAACAGCACACCGCTGAGATTCATTCGGCTACTTCCTTGAGCTCGGTACGCCAGCTCCGCTTGGCCTGCCAGCCGAGCAGGCGCTCTGCCTTGGTGGTCGAGAAGGCGGGGGAGGACCCGGTCAGCCCGGCCGCGAACGGCTCGGTGGCCGGCACGACCCGCGGGAGCAGCTCGGCGAGCGGCTCGCGGGCGAGCGCGTCGGCCGCGCCGACGAAGAACACCTCGCCGTTCGGCAGCTCGGGCAGCGCCTCGACGAGCACCCCGGTCAGCTCGGCCGCGTCGCGGGCGTCGACGTAGTTGAACAGCGACACCCCGCCGAGCTCCGGGCGGTCCAGCCGCTCGGTGAGCGTGTGGCCCGACTGGGTCGGCGCGCCCGCCCACTCCTCGGGGGCGATGACGAAGCACGGCCGGATCGCGGCGAAGCGGGTGGTGCCCGCCTCCGCGAACGCCTTCATGGTCTGCTCGGCGGCCACCTTGGACAGGTTGTAGGCGTTCCACGGCCGCACCGGGTGGTCCTCGTCGATCGGCAGGTACGCGGGCGCCCACCCGCCGGGCGCCCCGTAGCCGATCACCGTGGGGCTGCTGGCGATCACCACGTTCCGCACGCCCAGGGCCACCGACGCCTCGCACAC
Source organism: Actinomadura luzonensis (assembly GCF_022664455.2). Classification (NCBI taxonomy): domain Bacteria; kingdom Bacillati; phylum Actinomycetota; class Actinomycetes; order Streptosporangiales; family Thermomonosporaceae; genus Actinomadura; species Actinomadura luzonensis. The sequence continues at coordinate 1,048,729 of NZ_JAKRKC020000003.1, read as the reverse complement.
GTTGAACGCGAGCTGCGTGTTGACCTTGAAGATCACCGACTCCGGGCGGCTGAACGGCGTGGCGATGGCCGCCAGGTGGATCACCGACCGCGGGCGGAAGCGGGCGATGACCTCGAACGCCTCTCCCGTGTCGGTGAGGTCTGCCGGTAAGGTGGCCGCGGCCTCGGCCGGCGTTCCCGGGACGGTGTCGACGCCGACGACCTCGTGCCCGGCCGCCGCGAGCGTGGTGACCACGCTGCGGCCGAGGCGTCCTGCGCTTCCGGTGACGAGGACTCTGCTCACCGTGAGGGGCTCCTTCAAGACTGCAAACAGTTGCACTAAACCTTTGTGTCCCCGGGGGCGAGGCGTCAAGGGGTGATTTCTTACCCCTGGTGTCACCTGCAGGTTCCTGGGTGGTGCCGGGGCGGGGTGCACCGGCAAGCGCTTTCATCATCTCTCTGGCTGCTGCAAGCGGTTGCGTTAGGGTGGGTGCTCGTGACAGTGACGATTCGTGATGTGGCCCGGGCATCCGGCGTGCACGTCTCCACGGTGTCGCGGACGTTCTCCGCCCCCCACATGGTCAACGCCGCCACCCGCAGCAGGGTGCTGACCGTGGCCGAGGAGCTGGGATACCGGCCGAACCGGGCGGCGCGGGCGCTCACGACCGGGCGCACGCACAACCTCGGGCTCATCGTGGCGGACATCGCCAACCCGTTCTTCCCCCCGCTGATCAAGGCCGCGCACGCGGCCGCCCGGCAGCGCGACTACCACCTGTTCGTGGCCGACACCGACGAGGAGCCGGCCGCCGAGGAGGAGCTGATCCAGGCCTTCTCCAAGCAGGTGGACGGCGTGGTGCTGTGCAGCCCGCGCTCGTCCAACAAGGCGCTGGAGCGGCTGGCCGAGCGGGTGCCGTTCGTGGTGATCAACCGTCGGCTGCGCGGCGCGGCCACCGTGCTCATGGACGTCGGCCACGGCGCCAGGCTCGCCGTCGAGCACCTGGCCGGGCTCGGCCACCGCCGGGTGGCCCTGGTCGCCGGCCCGGCGGGCTCGTGGACCAGCGACGAGATCAGGGCCGCCGCCGGCCAGGTGCCCGGCGTCGAGCTGACCGTGATCGGGCCGAACGCGCCGACCGAGCGGGGCGGGTTCGCCGCCGCCGAGCGGGTGCGCGAGTCGGGGGTGACCGGCGTGCTGGCCTACAACGACCTGGTGGCGATCGGGCTCATCGAGGGCCTGGCCGATCTCGGGCTGGAGGTGCCGGGGGACGTCTCCGTCGTGGGGATCGACGATATCGTGCCAGGACGGCTCAACCGCCCGAAGCTCACCACCGTGGCCATGCCGACGGCAGCCGCGGGACGGCTGGCGGTCGATCTGCTCATCCAGGAGGTGGCCGCCACGACGTCGCTGGAGACCCGGCTGGTCGTGCGTGACTCGACCGCAGCGCCACGATAGCGTGCCTGCTGCAACCGGTTGTACTAATCCAGAACAAAATTCGTCTGACTTCTCCGGAGGACGCCCGTGTCACCAGGGGAAACTGCTCAACGATATATCGGTAACGGCTATGTAACGTCTGCAAAGGGTTGACGTAACTTTCCCGGCGGCTATAGGAAAGCGCTATCCATCCACATTTCGCCGGAAGGTCCGTGATGACGAATGAGTTCCGTCATGGCTGACTCGGTGGCGGTGAAGCCCAGGAAAGCGGCGATCCCACCCGCGCAGGGCGGTCACCGCTCCACGAAACGTTCCCGCCGCGAGGCCCGGGCCGCCTACCTCTTCCTGGCGCCCTGGTTCGTCGGCCTGCTCGTCATCACGATCGGCCCGATCTTCGCCTCGCTCTACCTGTCCTTCACCGACTACAGCCTCCTGGAGTCGGCCAAGTGGGTCGGCTTCGACAACTACGTCACGATGTTCACCGAGGACCCGAGGTTCATCGCCTCCCTCAAGGTGACCACGATCTACGTCGTCGTCTCGGTCCCGCTGCAACTGGCCTTCGCCCTCGCGCTGGCCCTGGTGCTCGACCGCGGCCTGCGCGGCCTGTCGTTCTACCGCTCCATCTTCTACCTGCCCTCCCTGCTGGGCGGCAGCGTGGCCATCGCCATCCTCTGGCGCAAGGTGTTCGGCGCGGACGGCCTGGTCAACGCGGTGCTGGCGATCTTCGGCATCCAGGGGCCCGGCTGGGTCGGCGACCCGGACACCGCGCTCAGCACGCTGATCCTCCTGCACGTCTGGACGTTCGGCGCCCCGATGATCATCTTCCTGGCCGGCCTGCGGCAGATCCCCAGCAGCTACTACGAGGCCGCGGCGGTGGACGGCGCGGGCGCCCTCCGGCAGTTCAGGTCGATCACCATGCCGCTGCTGACCCCGATCATCTTCTTCAACCTGGTGCTCGAGGTCATCAAGTCGTTCCAGTCGTTCACGCAGGCGTTCATCGTGAGCGGCGGCAAGGGCGGCCCCGCCGACTCCACCCTGTTCTACACGCTCTACCTCTACCTGAAGGGGTTCAAGAGCTACGACATGGGCTACGCCGCGGCGATGGCGTGGGTCCTGCTGGTCATCATCGCGGCGCTCACCGGGATCAACTTCCTCGCTTCCAAGTATTGGGTCTTCTATGGCGACGACAAGTAGGCGGCCCGCTCCGGCGCTGTTCCGCCCCTTCAAGGGCGGCCGGCTGGCCAAGCACGTGCTGCTGATCGGCTTCGGCCTGGTCATGCTGTACCCGCTGCTCTGGATGATCTCCAGCTCGCTCAAGCCGGAGGAGCTGATCTTCCGGGAGCCGGGGCTGTGGCCGAGCCAGGTCACCCTGGAGAACTACACCGAGGGCTGGTACGCGCTCAAGCACCCCTTCGGCTACTACCTGTGGAACTCCGCCGTGATCACCGCCCTGTCGGTGGTGGCGAACCTGGTGGCCTGCTCGCTGGCCGCCTACGCCTTCGCCCGGCTGAACTTCCCGCTGAAGAAGCTCTGGTTCGCCATCATGCTCGGCGGCATCATGCTGCCGCACCACGTGGTCATCGTGCCGCAGTACATCATGTTCTCCGAGCTCGGCCTGATCAACACCATCTGGCCACTGGTGATGCCCAAGGTGCTGGCGACGGACGCGTTCTTCGTCTTCCTGATGGTGCAGTTCATCCGTACACTGCCCAGGGAACTGGACGAGGCGGCCGAGATCGATGGGGCGGGATACTGGCGGATCTACCTTCGGGTCGTCATGCCCCTCTGCCTGCCCGCGCTCGCGACCACCGCGATCTTCACGTTCATCTGGACGTGGAACGACTTCCTCAGCCAGCTCCTTTACCTCAACAACCCGGACAACTTCACTGTCACGGTGGCGCTGCGCACGTTCCTCGACGCCAGCAGCGACTCCTCTTGGGGGCCCATGTTCGCCATGTCGATCGTCGCGCTGGGGCCGATCTTCGGCTTCTTCCTGGTCGGGCAGAAGTACCTGATCCGCGGCGTCGCCACCACCGGCCTGAAGTAGTCCCTTCCCCCCCACCCCCCAACAGAACACCCCCTAGGAGGTAGAGCCGTGAGCTCTGGCAAGAAGATGTGGTCGGCGGCGCTGCTGGCCACCGCCGTGCTGGCGGTCACCGCGGCGTGCGGCAGCGGCGGCAGCGGCGGGGAGAGCGCCGACGGCAAGATCAAGCTGCGCTTCTCCTACTGGGGCAGCGACGCCCGGCAGAAGATGACCGAGGAGGCCATCAAGAAGTTCGAGGCCAAGAACCCGAACATCGACGTCGAGGGCGAGTTCTCCGACTTCGCCAGCTACTACGAGACGCTCTCCACGAAGGTCGCCGGCAGCTCCGCCCCCGACGTGATCACCCTGGAGATCCGCGGCCTGCGCGAGTACGCCGACCGCGGCACGCTGGCCGACCTGGCCAGCAAGGTCAACACGGCCGACATCGACGCCAAGGTCCTGTCCACCGGCGCCATCGACGGCAAGCAGTACGCCATCCCCACCGGCGTGAACGCGTTCTCGCTGATCGTCAACCCGGCCTCGGTCGAGAGCGCGGGCCAGAAGCTGCCCGACGACACCAAGTGGACGTGGGACGACTTCGTGCAGTTCGCCTCGAAGATCACCTCGGGCAGCGGCGGCAAGATGACCGGCACCCAGCTCAGCTGGAACCCGGCCTACCTCCAGATCTACGCCGCGCAGAAGGGCGAGCCCTTCTACAACGGCAACAAGCTCGGCCTGTCCCCCCAGACCATCAAGGACTGGTGGGGCATCATGCAGAACCTCATCAAGACCAAGGGCGCCCCCGACGCGGCCAAGAGCTCCGAGATCGGCGCCACCAGCATCGACCAGTCGCTGCTCGGCACCAACACCGGCGCGATGGGCATGTGGTGGAGCAACCAGCTCGGCGCCGCCGCCAAGGCCAGCGGCCAGAAGCTGGAGCTGCTGCGCATGCCGAAGCTCCAGGGCGCGTCCACGGGCGGCATGTTCCTGCAGCCGGCCATGTTCTACACCGCCTCCTCGAAGTCGGAGCACGCGGCCGAGGCGGCCAAGTTCATCGACTTCATGATCAACGACCCGGAGGCGGGCGCGATCATCCTCAGCGACCGCGGCCTGCCGGCCAGCTCCAAGGTGCTGGCGGCGGTCAAGGACAAGCTGCCGGACGCCGACAAGCTGACGCTCGACTTCCTCGACAAGACCCGCGGTGAGATGTCCGACCCGCCGGCCGCACCGCCGAAGGGCGCCAGCGCCATGGAGGACATCCTCACCCGGTACTCCGAGGAGGTCATGTTCGGCCGCATGACGCCCGACGACGCCGCGCAGAAGTTCATCACCGAGGCCAACGCCTCCATCGCCGGTTAAGGCACCGCCGCACAAGGAGAGACATGAAGTACGCGTTCGTCGGGCTCGGGCACCGCGCGCAGATGTACGTCGACGCGCTGCTCGGGGAGTGGCGCGACGCCGGCACCATCGTCGCCCTGTGCGACACCAACCGCACCCGCATGGACTACTACGTCCAGCGGATCGGCCAGGAGGTGCCCTGCTTCGCGCCCGCTGAGTTCGGCAAGGTGCTCGAGCTCGCCGACGCGGTCATCGTCACGACCGTCGACGCCGCGCACGCCCGCTACGTGTGCGCGGCGCTCGACGCCGGCCGCGACGTCATCGTGGAGAAGCCGCTCACCGTGGACGCCGAGGGCTGCGCGGCCATCGCCGCCGCCGCCGAGCGCAGCAGCGGCCGGCTGATCGTCACCTTCAACTACCGGTACTCGCCGCGCAACTCGGCGGTGCGCCGGCTGCTCATGGACGGCGCCGTCGGCGAGGTGACCTCCGTGCACTTCGAGTGGATGCTCGACACCATCCACGGCGCCGACTACTTCCGCCGCTGGCACCGGCAGCGCGCCAACTCCGGCGGGCTGCTCGTGCACAAGTCCACCCACCACTTCGACCTCGTCAACTGGTGGCTCGGAGCCGCGCCCGAGCTCGTCTTCGCCCAGACCGACCTGCGCTTCTACGGCGCCGAGAACGCCCGGGCGCGCGGCCTGGGCGAGCGTCCCGAACGCGGGCAGGGCGCCCCCGGGCTCGGCACGGACCCGTTCATCCTGGACATCTCCGCCGACCCCCGGCTCCAGCGGCTCTACCTGGACGCCGAGCACGAGGACGGCTACATCCGCGACCAGGACGTCTTCGGGGAGGGCATCGACATCGACGACAACATGTCGGTGCTGGTGCGCTACGCCAACCGGGCGGTGCTCACGTACTCGCTGCACGCCCACGCGCCGTGGGAGGGCTACCGGGTCGCCTTCAACGGCACGGCCGGGCGGCTGGAGCTGGACGTCGTCGAGCGGGAGTGGACGCCGCCGCACGCCGCCATCGACCCGAGCGCGGCCGCCAAGGAGCACGCCACCGGGTCGTCGGAGCGGCTGCTGCTGCGGCGGCACTGGCGCGAGCCCGAGGAGATCCCCATCGAGACCGGGGGCGGCGGGCACGGCGGCGGCGACCGGCTCCTGCTCGACGACGTCTTCCGCGGGCCCGGCAACGACCCCCTGGCCCGCCAGGCCGGCTACCGGGACGGGATCCGCAGCGTCCTGACGGGCGTGGCCGCCACCCTGTCCGCCGCCTCCGGCACCCCGGTCCGCCTCACCCACGACGGCACCCGTGTCGCCTGACCCTGCCCCCGCCCCCGCCTCTGGCCCTGCCCCCGCCCCTGGCCCTGCCCCCGCCCCTGGCCCTGGCCCTGGCCCTGCCCTCGACCGGCCCGCGCAGGAGCCCGGCGACCCGCCTCCCCTCCCCTCGGAGACGCCCGCCGCTGAGGCGGGGGCGTCGGGGTCGGAGCGTGATGTGTTCCGGGGGTTGGCCGCGGTGGCGGAGGCGCAGCTGGGCGTCTATCCCGCGCCCACCCCGGCCCTGCGCCGGGCGGTCAGGGAAGCCATCGGCGTCCTGGACCTCCGGGCCGCCGACGTCCACGTGGAGCGCGCCTGGACCGACGGCGACCTGGCCGGCGAGGAGCTGTCCTGGGACGTGGGTTTCGGCCCCCGCACGCACGCCTTCCTCCTCAGGCCCCGCGCCGCCACCGGGCCCCTCCCCGGCGTGGTGGCGCTGCACTGCCACGCCTCGATGAAGTGGGCGGGCAAGGAGAAGATCGCCGACGCCCCGGAGGGCCCCACGCCGGAGGTGGCGCGGCTGCGCGCCGCCATCTACGGCGGCCGGGCTTTCGCCAACGCCCTGGCCAGGCGCGGCTTCGTGGTGCTCGCGCACGACGTGTTCGCCTGGGGCAGCCGCCGCCTGCCGCTGGACCTGCCGCCGGGCGAGGAGAGCGAGGCCGACCGCTACGACGCGGCCGCCCGCGCCCACGAGCACGTGCTGGCCAAGCACTGCGCCGTGCTCGGCACCTCGTTCGCCGGCGTGGTCGCGGCCGAGGACCTGGCGGCTGCGGCGTACCTGCGCTCGCGTCCGGACGTGGCCCGGGTGGGCTGCGCGGGCCTGTCGGGCGGCGGACTGCGCGCGGCGCTGCTGGGCGCGTTCGACGAGCGGGTGGACGCCGTCGTGGTGGCCGCCATGGCCACCAGCTACCGGGACCTGCTGGACGGCCACGTCGCCCGGCACACCTGGATGTTCTACCCGCCGGGCCTGCCGCGCCTGGCCGACTACCCGGACCTGGTGGCGGCCCGCGCCCCCGCCCCCCTCATGGTCCAGTACGCCACCCGCGACGAGCTCTTCCCCGCCGCGGGCATGCGCCGCGCCCACGAGACGATCGCCGCCCGCTACCGGGACGCCCCGGAGGCGTACGAGGCGGTCTTCGCCGACGTGCCGCACAGCTTCGACGTGCCCATGCAGGAGCGGGCCTTCGACTGGCTGGCGCGCCACCTCGGCGGCTGACGGGACCCGCCGCCGCCCGGCCTGCCCCGGGCGGCGGCGTCGGCCTGGAGGGTCAGTTGCCGCTCTTCCACTGGGCGAGGAGCTTGTCGTAGTCGACGGTGGCCGGTTTGCCGCGCTCGTCGGCGAGCTTCGGCACGGGCGCGCCGGGCTGGTCCAGCCAGTACTGGGCGGGCCGTTCGGGGTTGAGCTTGGGCGCGCAGTTGCCGCCGTAGCCGCGCCGCTCCAGCCGGGACAGGATCTCGTCCTGCTGTTTGGCGAGGTTGTCCATGGACTGCTGCGGCGTGGTCTCGCCGGTGACGGCGGTGGCGACGTTCTGCCACCAGAGCTGGGCGAGCTTGGGGTAGTCGGGGACGTTCGTCCCGGTCGGGGTCCACTGCTTGCGGGCGGGGGAGCGGTAGAACTCGATGAGGCCGCCGTACTTCTTGGCGTTCTCGTCGAAGTAGGCGCTCTTGATGTCGGAGTCCCTGATGAAGGTCAGACCCATGATCGTCTTCTTCAGCGACACGGTCTTGGACGTGACGAACTGGGCGTACAGCCAGGCCGCCGCCCGCCGTTCCTTGGGGGTGTTGCGCAGGAACGTCCACGAGCCCGCGTCCTGGTAGCCCAGCTTGTGGCCGTCCTGCCAGTACACGCCGTGCGGGCTGGGCGCCATCCGCCACTTCGGCGTGCCGTCGGCGTTGACGACCGGCAGGCCGGGCTTGGTGAGGTCGGCGGTGAACGCGGTGTACCAGAAGATCTGCTGGGCGATGTTGCCCTGGGCGGGCACCGGTCCCGACTCGCTGAAGTTCATGCCCGCGGCCTCCTTGGGCGCGTACTTCTTCAGCCACTCGATGTACTTGACCAGCGCGTACACCGAGGCGGGGCCGTTGGTGTCGCCGCCGCGGGAGACCGACGAGCCGACCGGGCGGCAGTTCTCGACCCGGATGCCCCAGTCGTCCACGGGCAGGCCGTTGGGGATGCCGGGGTCGCCGTTGCCCGCCATCGACAGCCAGGCGTCGGTGAAGCGCCAGCCCAGCGAGGGGTCCTTGCGGCCGTAGTCCATGTGGCCGTAGACCTTCTTGCCGTCGATGGTGCCGTTGCCGTTGACCTTGTTGGTGAAGAAGTCGGCGATGTCCTCGTAGGCCGCCCAGTTCACGGGGACGCCGAGGTCGTAGCCGTACAGGTCCTTGAACTGCTTCTTGATCTTGGGGTCGGTGAACCAGTCGTAGCGGAACCAGTACAGGTTCGCGAACTGCTGGTCGGGGAGCTGGTAGACCTTCTTGTCCGGGCCGGTGGTGAAGCTGAGGCCGATGAAGTCGTTGAGGTCGAGGGTGGGCGAGGTGACGGCCTTGCCCTCGCCGGCGATGTAGTCCGACAGCGGGAAGACGTAGTTCCCGCGCGAGTGGGTGCCGATGAGGTCGGAGTCGTTGACGTAGGCGTCGTAGATGTTCTGGTTGCCCTGGATCTGCGTCTGGAGCTTCTCGATGACGTCACCCTCCTGGATCAGGTCGTGCTTGATCTTGATCCCGGTGATCTCGGTGAACGCCTTGGCCAGCTTCTGCGACTCGTACTCGTGGGTGGTGATCGTCTCCGACACCACGTTGATCTGCATCCCCCGGTAGGGCGCGGCGGCCTTCGTGAACCAGTCCATCTCGGCGAGCTGCTGCTCCTTCGACAGCGTGCTCGGCGTGAACTCCTGCGTCACCCACCGCTGCGCCGCCGCCTTGCCGTCGGCCTCCCGGAAGTCGCTCGACGGCTGCTGCGCGCCCTGCGCGCAGGCGGCGGCCGTGAGGATCAGCGCGGCCAGGCCCGCGAGCGCGGACCTGCCTGCCCGATGCGTCATCGCTTCGCTCCTCTCCTACTCAGCCCCATATCCCGATCACGACCACCACCAGGGCCGCGCAGCCGAGCGCGAGCCACATGGACAGGTCGGTGACGGCCATCCAGCCGACCAGCACGAACGCGGCGCTGATCAGGCCGATGTACAGCCGGTCGCCGCGGTCGGTCTCGATGCGCAGGAACCCCCGCCGCGCCACGGGAGGGGAGAGGTGGCCCCAGAGCGCCATGCCGGCCAGCAGCAGGGCCAGCCCGGCGAACACCAGGGCCGTGGGGAGGGTCCACACCATCCACTCGAACATCCCGCTACACCCTCCCCAGCGCGAAGCCCTTCGCGATGTAGTTGCGCACGAACCAGATGACGACCGCGCCGGGCACGATCGTCAGCACCCCGGCGGCGGCCAGCAGCCCCCAGTCGATCCCGGCCGCGCTCACCGTCCGCGTCATGGTCGCGGCGATCGGCTTGGCGTCCACCGAGGTGATGGTGCGGGCGATCAGCAGCTCGACCCAGCTGAACATGAAGCAGAAGAACAGCGTCACGCCGATCGCCGAGCGGATCAGCGGCAGGAAGATCCGGACGAAGAAGCGCGGCAGCGAGTAGCCGTCGATGGCCGCCGTCTCGTCGATCTCGCGGGGGATGCCGGACATGAAGCCCTCCAGGATCCACACCGCGAGCGGCACGTTGAAGAGCATGTGCGCGATCGCCACGCCGAGGTGCGTGTCGAACAGGCCCACGGCCTGGTAGATCTGGAAGAACGGCAGCAGGAACACGGCGGGCGGCGCCATGCGGTTGGTCAGCAGCCAGAAGAACAGGTGCTTGTCGCCGGCGAAGCGGAAGCGGGAGAACGCGTACGCCGCGGGCAGCGCCACGATCAGCGACATCACCGCGTTCATCGAGGTGTAGAGGATCGAGTTGAGGTAGCTGGAGTACCACGACGGGTCGCCGAAGAAGGTCCGGTAGTTCTCGAACGTCACGCGCTGCGGGATCAGCGCGAAGCTGCCCAGGATGTCCTCGTTCGGGCGGATCGACATGCCGAACATCCACAACAGCGGCAGCATGAGCGTCGCCACGTACAGCCAGAAGACCGTGCGCGCCCAGGGGAGCCTTCTCGCCATCGAGGTCACCTTCCCGACCTGGTCAGCGCGGTGAAGAAGACGTAGCAGAGGATCTGCACGATGAGGAAGTAGATCAGCGAGAACGCCCCCGCCGGCCCCACGTCGAACTGCCCGACGGCGATCTTCGACAGCAGGATGCTGAGGAACGTCGTCGCGTTGCCGGGGCCGCCGCCGGTCACCACGAACGGCTCGGTGTAGATCATGAAGCTGTCCATGAAGCGCAGCAGGATCGCGATCGTCAGCACCCCGCGCAGCCTCGGCAGCTGGATGTGCCGGAACGTGGCCCACGCCGAGGCCCCGTCGATCTGCGCGGCCTGGAAGTACGGCTGCGGGATCGAGCGCAGCCCGGCGTAGGCGAGCAGCGCCACCAGCGGCGTCCAGTGCCACACGTCCATGACGAGGATCGTGACCCAGGCGTCGGTCGAGTCGAGCGTGTAGTTGTAGCCGACGCCGAACACGTTGTTGACCGTCCAGCCGCCGAGCCCGATGTCCGGGCGGGCGAAGATCTGCCAGATCGTGCCGACCACGTTCCACGGGATGAGCAGCGGCAGCGCCACCAGCACCAGCGCCACCGACACCCAGAACCCGCGGCGCGGCATCGCCACCGCGATGGCCACCCCGAGCGGGATCTCCACCAGCAGCACCTGGGCGGAGAACAGCAGCGTGCGGACGAACGCCGCACGGTTCTCCGGCCGCCGCACCGCCTCGTAGAACCAGTCCAGGCCGACGAACACCCGGTCGTCCGGGCTGAAGACGTCCTGCACCGAGAAGTTGACCACGGTCATCAGCGGGATGACCGCCGTGAACGCCACCGACACGACCACCGGCAGCACCAGCAGCCACGCCCGGTTGGCGCGCCTTCGCGGGTCGGGGCGCGGCTCGCGGCTCTCCGCGGGCGCCGCCGCGGGGTCCACCACCCCGCCGCCGACCTGGCTGCCCGCGACCGTCCTCTGGTCGGTGGTCACCCCGCGCCTCCCTCGCTCAGCGGCGCCAGCGAGCCGCACCGGACCTGGTCGCGGAACAGGAACGTGCGATCGGCGGGGAAGTGCAGGAACGCCGCCTCGCCCGGCGCGTACCCGGCCCCCGCCTCCGTCCTGGCGATCACCGGGTGGTCGCCGACCACGGCGTGGACCAGGTCGTAGGCGCCCATGCGGTCGACGCCGGTGACGCGGGCCGGCGCGCCGGGCGAGGCGGGCGCGCCGCCGACGGCGACGAACTCCGGCCGCACCCCGATCCGCACCGGCCCCTCCGGCAGCTCACCGCCCGCGCCGACGGCCGTCCCGCCCACCCGGACCACGCCGCCGGCCAGCTCGGCGGGCAGCACGTTCATGCCGGGCGAGCCGATGAAGTGCCCGACGAACTCGTGCGCCGGCGACAGGAACAGCTCGGCCGGCTCGCCCGCCTGCACGATGGCCCCCTCGTTGACCACCACGACCTCGTCGGCGAAGGTCAGCGCCTCGGTCTGGTCGTGGGTGACGTAGATGAGCGTGTGCCCGGTGTCGCGGTGGATCTCCTTGAGCTTGCTGCGCAGCGTCCACTTCAGCGCCGGGTCCACGACGGTGAGCGGCTCGTCCAGCAGCACCGCGGCCACCTCGGGACGCACCAGGCCGCGCCCCAGGCAGACGATCTGCTGGCGGCCCGGGTCGAGCCGGCGCGAGCGGCGGCCGAGCACGGGGTCCAGCCCGAGCAGCCGGGAGACCTCGCGCACCCGCCGGTCGACGTCCTTCTTCGGGTGGCGGCGGTTGCGGAGGGGGAAGGCGAGGTTGTCGTAGACGGACATCTCCTCGTACAGGACCGGGAACTGGAAGACCTGCGCGATGTTGCGGCCCGCGGTGGGCACGCCGGTGACGTCGCGGCCGTCGAACAGCACCCGGCCCTCGGTGGGCGTGAGCAGGCCGGAGATGATGTTGAGCAGCGTCGTCTTGCCGCAGCCGCTCGGGCCGAGCAGCGCGTACGCCCGCCCGCTCCGCCACGTCCACGTGGTCGGCCGGACCGCCCACGTCCGGCCGCCGTCGTAGCTGTGTCCCACGCCCTCCAGCCGGATGTCAGCCATGCAGGTCGACCTCCGCCGCGCCGGTGGCCAGCAGCCGGCCGCCGGTCTCGTCGAAGACGAAGACGTGCGCGGGGTCCACGTACGCGCGGGCCCGCTCGCCCGGCGTGAACCGCCGGGTGCCCGGCAGGTGCGCCACCAGGTGGCGCTCGTCGCGCAGCAGCAGGTGCACGAACGTGGCGCTGCCGGTCACCTCGGCCAGCCTGATCTCGGCGGGCAGCTCCAGCGCGTCCGGGCCGCGCGGGGCCAGCGTGACCTGGTGGGGACGGATGCCGAGCAGCACCCCGTGCCCGGCCACCTGCGCGCGGGGCGCGGGGAACGAGGCGCCGAGGCAGTCGATCCGGCCGTCGTGGACGACGCCCGGCAGCAGGTTCAGCGGCGGGTCGCTGAGCGTGGCGGCGACGGCGAGCGTGGGCGGGCGGGCGTACATGCCGGCGACGTCGCCGCTGTCCAGCACCCGGCCCTCGCCCAGCACCACGGTCGGCGCGGCGAACGTCAGCGCCTCGGCGGGGTCGGCCGTGGAGTAGAGCACCACGCCGGGCGCCTCGGCGAACATGGCCTTGAGGTCGGCGCGGAGCTGCTCGCGCAGCTTGAAGTCCAGGTTGGCGAGGGGCTCGTCGAGCAGCAGCACGTCCACCGGGCGGGCCAGGGCGCGGGCGATGGCGGTGCGCTGCTGCTGGCCGCCGGACAGCTCGCCGGGGCGGCGGCCGAGCAGGTCGCTGAGCCCCATGAGCGCCGCCGTCCCGCGCACCCGGCGGTCCAGCGCCGGGCCGCGGAAACGCCCGTCCAGGCGCAGCGGAGAGGCGATGTTCTCGTACACGGTGAGCGACGGGTAATTGATGAACTGCTGATAGACGAAGGCGATCGACCTTTTCCGGACGGAAATGCCGGTGACGTCTTTCCCGTCGACCAGGACCCGGCCGGAATCGGGGGGCTGCAGGCCGGCGGCGACCCGCATCAAGGTCGTCTTTCCCGAGTTCAGCGGCCCGATCAGGGTGGTCAGGCCGTTCGCGAGGTCCAGCCGGATGTCGTCGAGCCAGATTTCCCCGCGCTGGCGTAAGGAGACGCGATCGATAATCAGCGTCACGGCCCCGGTCCCTTCTGCTCGCCTCCATCTAACATGATCTGAAAATGCGTGCAAGGGCGCCTTTACAGCGCCGCGGGAAGGCGAACGGAAAGGGCTATCGCGGGGGCGGTGTCGTGACTGCTGGGCGGGCGGGAGGCCGCCGCCCGCGGAGGACGGCCTGCCGGGAGGGCCGATCTCCCGTCCGGCCGGGCGGCTCCCCCGTCACGCGGCGCGCCGCCCGGCCGGACGGCAGGCTCAGGACCCGGCCGGCACCGGCACTCCCGGGCACGTCCGGGTGCGGCGGCCGGTCTCGAAGTAGGCGACGATCTTCGACACGCAGCCCGGCGTGTGCAGCGCCGAGCCGTGCACGTCGTCGTCCACGGTCACCACGGTGCCGCCGACGGCCGCGCGCATGTCCAGCGTCCACTGGTACGGCGACGGGCTCTCGTGCAGGTGGCCCGACAACATCAGCGAGCCGCCGCCGCGCCGCAGCCGCGTCTCCTGCACCGGCAGCGGCCAGCCCGCGCACTGCGGCACGAAGGCCGAGTCCTCGCCCGTCACCGGGTACCGGCGCAGCCGCTCCTGGTAGGCCCGCCACGCCGACTCGAACGTGCGCGACCCCAGGTCCTCGTTGCAGAAGTAGGCGACGTTCGCCGTCTTGTTGCCGCGCTCCGGCGCGCCGGCCGGGGGCGGCCCGCCCGGCCCGCCGCCCGCCAGCTTCTTGAGCGTCGGCGGGGCCTCCGGGCCGGTGGCGTCCACCAGCTCCTTGAGCACCTGCGCCACGTCCTTCCAGGCCGGGCTGGGCTGGCTCGCGGCCTCGGCGATGCGCCGGCCGTCCACGGTGAAGTCGATGTCGGTGAAGGTGACCGGGTGCTCGTCGTAGCGCTCGCGCAGCCGGGTCAGCGCCGCGACCACCTCGGCCTTGGTGTCGCCGAAGCCGTACGTGGCGTCGCGCTCGGCGATCCACGCGGCCAGGCGCTGGAAGATCCCGTCGGCGGCGCCGGCGCGGACGTCGGTGAAGACGTCCATCCGCGGCACCGGGATGGCGACGCTGTCCAGCCACATGCGCTGCACGTTCTGCGGGAACAGGCTGCGGTAGACGGCCCCGAACCAGGTGCCCCACGACACGCCCAGGAAGGCGAGCTTGCGCTCGCCGAGCGCCGCGCGGATCCGGTCGAGGTCGCGGGCGGCGTTCGCGGTCGTGATCTGGCCGATGAGGCCGGGGTCGCTGGCGCCGCACGCCTTGTTGGCCGCGACCGTCGCGGCGTAGACCTGCCTGGCCTGCTCCTCGGTGACCGGGCCCGGCTCCGGCTCCTTCTGCTCCGGGGGCTTGCACGCGGCCTTGGTGCTGTAGCCGGTGCCGCGCGGGTCGAGGCCGATGAGGTCGTAGCGTTCGTCCAGCTTCATCCCGCTCATGACCAGGTCGATCGGCATCAGGTAGCCGCTGCCGCCGGGGCCGCCGGGGTTGACCGCCAGGCTGCCCAGGCGGTGGGCCTGGTCGGCGGCCTTGAGCCGGGTGAAGGCGACGGTGATCTGCTTGCCGTCCGGGTCGGCGTAGTTCTGCGGGACGGCGAGCGTGCCGCACTCGGTGCGGGCGTACAGGCGGCGCCAGCGCGGGAACTCCTTCTCGGGCAGGCCGAACGAGCGCAGCACGTCGTCGGAGTACGCCGGGCAGTCCTGCCACTTCACGGCGGCGGCCTTCGGAGCGGAGGCGGCGGCCTGGGCGGGCGCGGCGAGCGCGCCCACGGACAGGGCGCCCACCAGTAAGGTTCTCAGGATCATGCCCCAAGGCTGGCGGCCGGGCCGCCGGCGGGCATCCCCCGCGAGTGGGGGACGGCCGCCTCCTTCAGGGGATCCCCCGGCTAGGGCAGGATCGCGTCCACGTAGCCGCCGTCCACGCGCAGCGCGCCGCCCGTGGTCGCGGAGGCGTACGGCGAGCTGAGGTAGACCACCATGTTGGCGATCTCCTCGGGCTCGATCAGCCGTTGCAGCAGCGACTGCGGCCGGTGCCGCCGCATGAACGCCCGCTGCGCCTCCTCCCACGGCAGGTCCTCGCCCACGAGCTGGCGGACGAACTCCTCCACGCCGCCCGTGTGCGTCGGCCCGGCGAGCACCGAGTTGACCGTCACCCCGGTGCCCGCCGCCTCCTTCGCGAAGCCGCGCGAGACGGCCAGCAGCGCCGTCTTCGTCATCCCGTAGTGGATCATCTCGGCCGGGACCGCCACCGCCGAGTCGCTGGCGATGTACTGGATCCGCCCCCAGCCGCGCTCCTTCATGCCCGGCAGGTACGCCCGGGTGAGCCGCACGGCGGCCAGCACGTTCACCTCGAAGTAGCGCCGCCACTCGGCGTCGTCGATCTCCAGCGCCGGGCGGGCGCCGAAGATGCCCAGGTTGTTGATCAGGATGTCCACCTGCGGCAGCAGGCCCAGCACCTGCTCGCAGCCCTCCTCGGTGGACACGTCGCCGGGCGCCGCGACCAGGTCGCCGCCCGGCATCCGCTCGATGGCGGCGGCCACCCCGGCCTCGCCGCGGCCGTTGACGCCGACGCGGGCCCCCGCCGCCGCGAGGCCGGCGGCGATGGCCGCCCCGATGCCCTGCGTCGAGCCGGTGACCAGCGCGGTTCTCCCGCTGAGATCGATGCGCACGATGTCGTCCCCCTTGCCGCCATTCTCCTTGGCCGGGTGGCGGCGGCTCACTCCGGGGTCGTTTTTCTCCGGCCATGGGGCAGTTCGGCTACGTAGGCTGGAGCTGGGCGTGGAAGGGGCGTGGGTGCACCGGATCCTGTGGGCCGTGGCGGCGGTGGCCGTCGTCGTGGGGCTCGCCGCCGTGGTCATGGGCGTGGTCGTGCCGGCCGTCTCCGAGGGGCCGGCGCGGGACCCGGCAGACTGCCAGCCTCGCGACACGCGGGTGACGGCCCCGTACGCGGTGACCGGCTACTGGGTCATGCCCCGCGCCGACGTGTGCGTGACCCGGCGCATGGTCGAGGCCGTCCATCAGATCGGCGGTGACACGCTGGTCACGTTCGGGCCCCGGTTCGAGGCGCGGGACGCCGTCTTCGCCGGATGCCGGGTGGACGGGCGGCCGTGCGCCGAGGTGCCGGGCAAGCGGGTCCGGCACGTGTACACGTACACGACGAGCGAGGAGTTCGGGCCGGGGCTGCTGCGCTGCCAGGGGCTCGACCGGCGGGTCGAGGCCGGCGACCGGGTCTTCTACCGGGTGTCGCTGGCCGCGTCGTGCGCCGACCCCGTCCAGGACCTGGTGCTGATCTCCACCGACGGCGACGGGCTGGGCAACCTGATGGCCGAGGCGGCGGCGTACGGGATGAAGGTGTTCCCCGGGCTGCCCGCCGCGCCGCAGGAGCCCGGCAAGACGTGGGAGCCGGACCACGACCACACGGCCGCGCTGACCGCCTTCACCGGGCGGGTGCTGGCCGACTACCGGGCGCGGTTCGGCGGGTCGGCGGCGTTCGCGGGGGTGTACCAGTCGTTCGAGCTGGCCATGCGCGACCGCGCCCCCGGCGACCCGATCATCGGCCTGTACGCCGCCCAGCACCGGATCGTCGCCGCGACGCTGCCGGGGAAGACCATCCTGGTCAGCCCGTACATCGACGCCCGCCGGGGCCGCGGCTTCCCGCCCGAGCAGGCCGGGGCCGGGCTCGCCGACATCGCCGCCACCCGCTCCGGCGCCCCCATGGCCGTCGCCGTCCAGGACGGGCGGGGCACCGGCAAGGTCCCCGTGTACGGGCCGCACGAGCGGGACGCCAAGGTCGACCCGCGCCTGGTGCCCGTCGTCGGGGACGTCACCAACGCCCAGGCGTACTACGGGGCCACCCGCGACTACATAGAGGCGGCGGCCCGGCAAGTGCCGCCCGGCGTGCGGCTCTGGGTGAACATCGAGGGCTTCGAGCCCGCGCCCGCCGACGGCGAGTGCGGCCGGGTGGACCCGCTGCCGCTGCGCGGCCGCACCACGAAGAGCCGCCTGGACCGGCAGGTCATGGCGGCGGGCACGCACGCCGAGAAGATCATCTCGTACGGATGGGACCCGTTCTTCACCTGCCAGGCCCGCTACGACACGCCCTCGCTGGCCGACGACATCGCGAGCGGCTGGCAGGAGCCCATCGTGGTGAGCGCCGCGCGCAAGGACATGAACGGGCAGGCCGGCACCCTCGTCGAGGGCTACAACCTGTGGGGCGGCACGCTGCGCTTCGAGCCGGAGGGGGTGAGCGTGCCGCAGGGCTGGTACGGGCGGGGGCGGCTGGAGTCGGCGTGGGTGCCGTACGTGCCGTCGGCGCCGTGGACCGCGATCACGGCCACGAACGGGGCGGGGGAGAGCAGCACGAGCCCGTACGTGCTGCCCTGACCGGGCCGGCCTCACTCCAGCGCGGCCACCAGGACGTCCGCCAGCAGCGCGGCCTGCTCGCCGCTCTCGTCCAGGTCCGGGTCGAAGATCGTCACCTGGAGGCCGGCGGCGCCGGGCAGCCGGACGAGCCCGCGGACGAGCTGGACCAGCTCGTCGGGCTGGAGCCCGCCGGGGGCGGGGGAGTCGACGGCCGGCAGGACGGACGGGTCGAGGACGTCGGCGTCCAGGTGGATCCAGAACCCGTCCAGCTCCTCGCGCGCCAGCAGCTCCGCCGCCCGCTCCGCATCGCGGACGAGCCGGTCGCCGGGGACGTACGCGAGCCCGCTGCCCTCGACATCCCGCAGGTCCTCCTCGTCCCGCACCCCGAGCAGGATCACGTCCTCATCCCTGACGTACGGCCGCAGCCCGTCCAGATCGGTCAGATAGTCGTCACCGCGCCCGGTCACCAGCGCGACGGCCTCCCCGGCGGCCGCGCCCACGTGCGGCGAGTTGCCGAGATGCCGGAAATCGGCGTGCGCGTCCAGGTACGCCAGCCCGTACCGGCCCGCGTGCCGCAACGCCAGTGCGGGTCCGAGCAGGATCGAGCAGTCGCCGCCCAGCAGGACCGGGAACGCGCCGTCGGCCCGCAGCTTGGTCACCCGGTCGGCGAGCGCGCGGGCATAGGAGGCGATGGCGGGGCCGTTGCGCACGCCGTCGCCCGGCTCCCAGGTGGCGACGTAGCGGGGCGGCACGAGCGCGCCCGCGTCCGCCGCGCCGATCCGCTCCAGGAGGCCGGTGTCGCGCAGCGCCCAGGGCGCCTTGTAGCAGCCGGGGACGGTGTCCGGCGCGAGCGGCCGCAGGCCGAGGTTGGACGGCGCGTCCAGCACTGCCGTGGGTCGAGGTCCGGTCGCGTCAGGGGTTATTCTTTCCATAGCCCTGACGCTAGCAAGGAGGTGGCCGGATGCGCCAGTACGCGGAGACGGGCCTGGTGGCCCTCGACCTGGCCAACACGTGGGATGAATACCTGGACGAGCCCGAACGGCTCCCGGACGCAGCGGCCCTCGAACGCTTCTGCGCCGAGCTCAAGGAACCCTGCGGCCCGCTGACCCCCGCCGACCTCGCAGCCGTCCGCGAGATCCGCACCCGCCTCCGCTCCGTACTGTCCGCCGCCTCCCCCTCCCAGGCCGCCACCGACCGCGCCCCCGCCTCCGAGCCCTCCGCTCCCGAGTCCCCCGCTCCCGAGTCCCCCGCTCCCGAGTCCCCCGCTCCCGAGTCCCCCGCTCCCGAGTCCCCCGCCGAGGGGGCCGTCGCCCCGGCTCACGAACCGGCCGCTGCCCTTCCCCCCGGCCTCCCCTCTCCGGACGATCGCGCCCGCGCCCTGGCCCGATGGGTGGCCGACCTGCCGCTGCGGCCCGCCGTCGAAACCGCCTCCGACATCCCCCGCCTGCGCCTCACCGCCCGCCAAGGCGCGCCCCTGGCCGAACGCCTCGCCGTCCGAGCCGTCACCGACCTCCTGGACCTGGCGGCCGCGGGCGACTGGCACCGCCTCCGCCGCTGCGCCGCCCGCCCCTGCCAGGACGCCTTCGTCGACCGCAGCCGCCCCGGCCGCCGCCAGTTCTGCTCCACCCGCTGCGCCAACCGCGCCCACGCCGCCGCCTCCCGCGCCCGCCACCGCTGACCTGCCTGCCTCCGCCCTGGCCGCCTCCCCCCGGAATTGTCGGTCGCGCTCGGTAGCTTGCGATCATCCCCCCGACATGGAGGTTGGTCGATGTACCGACAGGGCGACATCCTGATCGTGCCCGTGCCCGAGGAGTCCGCGCCCCGCACGTTGCGCCCCGAGCCCAGGGACGCTCGCGGGCGGCTGGTGCTGGCGTACGGCGAGGCGACCGGGCACTGCCACGCCATCCCCGGCCCCGGCACGCTGTCCGGCGGCTTCCTGCACCTGCCCGAGGGCGGCAGGCTCGTGCACGAGGAGCACGCCGCGATCTCGCTGCCCAAGGGCTGGTACCGCGTCGTCCGGCAGCGCGAGTACGTGCCCGGCTCCTACCGGGTGGTGGCCGACTGATGGAGACGCTGACCTGGGAGCGGGCCCTCCTGGCCACCGGGCCGGGCGACGGCGTGGAGGAGGCGGTGCGGCAGGCGTACCGCGAGGCGGGGCTCGGCGAGCCGGCACACGTGATCACGCTGCCCTCGCCCGCCGCCGGGGCGCTCGCGGCGGCCTGGCTGGGCGGCGACGACCGGCGGCGCAAGGAACTGGAAGAGGCCGAGGCGCATCGGCGGCGGCACGCGGCGGCCGCGCTGCGCACGGCGGGCGGGGCCGAGGCCGGGCCGCTCGTGCCCTTCGACGTGCTGCGCGGGCTCGGCGAGCCGGGACGGGTCGTACGGGAGGCGGTCCGCACCACGCCCTGGGAGCGGGCGCGGCGGGCCGCGTACGCGGAGCTCGGCCCGACGGGCTGGGCGGCGCTCTGGGACGAGACCGGCGGGCGGCTCTGGCCGCAGGCCGACCGGCTCATCACGGCCATCCGGCGGGGGCTGGCCGAGCTGGGCGGGGAAGAGCTGCGGGTGGCGACGCTGGACGCGGTGCTGGGGCAGCACGACGCGCCCTGGCTCGCCGCCTTCGACAAGCTGGACGGGGGAGCGGAGGAGAGCGCGGAGCCCGACGGGGAAGCGGGGCTCGACGTGCTCCGAGGGCTGCGGGGGCTCCGGGGGCTGAGGCGGGTGGCCGGGTGCGCCGGGTGGTGGTGGCCGTACGAGCGGGTCGCCATCGTCACCGAACGGCCCGTCGAGCTGCACCTCGACGACCTCGGCCGGCTGCACAGGGCCGACGGGCCGGCCCTCGCCTACGCCGACGGGTTCGCGTTGCACGCCTGGCACGGCATGCCGGTGCCCGCCGACTTCGGCACGTCGATGCGCCGGCTCACCCCCGAGCGCATCCGCGCCGAGGAGAACGCCGAGCTGCGGCGCGCCATGCTCGAACACTTCGGCATCGACCGCTACCTCGCCGAGTCGGGCGCCCAGCCCCTGCAACGCGACGAGACGGGCGTGCTCTGGCGCATCGACCTGCCCGACGACGAGCCGATCACCATGGTGGAGGTGGTCAACTCGACCCCGGAGCCCGACGGCAGCCGGCGCACGTACTTCCTGCGGGTCCCGCCGTGGGTGCGGCGGGCGAGGGAAGGCGTGGCCTGGACGTTCGGCGTCGAGGAGAAGGACTACCGGCCCGAACGCGAAACCTGACCCACCGCAAGAGCTGGAGCCAGGCACCGGCACCGGCTGTGCTGCGTGCTCACGGCCCGGACCACGTCTTGGTCTGGGTCCTGGAGATCAACACCTGGCCAGGACGGAAGAGACGGAATCCCCGCACCGCTCCTGGATCTCCTACCTCGCCCATGCGGTGGCCGGCAGGTGACAGTGTCGAGCGGCGACCGCCAGGCGGGACGAGGTGGGTCCTCCTGGCGACCTCGTGGAAGCCGTCACGAGCGGCTGAGCGGGGCCGGAGCGTCCCGTCGCCGGCTCCGGCTGATGCCGGGTGGACGGTCGGGGATGGACGGGGGTCAGAAGCGGAACCGGACGATGCGGGTGGATCGTTTCATGCCCGGCACGAGGTTCAGGACCCGGTACAAGCGGCGGGTGCCGGCCGGGGCCTTGGCCATCAGGATCGGCGCGTCGTACATCGGCTTCTCGTCCACGTACTCGAGCCGAGGGTGCCAGTCGGCCAGTGCCGCCGGGTCGTCGAAGCCGCAGTGGAACTGGGCGCCGCCGTACCTGCGCAGCGTGGGGTCCCATCTGGAGAAGCGCCAGGCCCAGACCGGCGTCGTGTCGAACTGGAGCCGGCCGGTCGGGAAGGCGTCGACGACGCTGGTGAGCAGCCGCCGGACGTCCGGCTCGGTCAGGTACGGCACCAGGCCCTCGGCGATCATCAGCGCCGGCCGGCCCCGGGGGACGCGGTCCAGCCAGGTCAGATCGGTGACGTCGGAGGCGATGAGGGTGTAGTGCTCGCGCGGCGGCAGGAGCTCCCGCCGCAGTGCGATGACGGAGGGGTAGTCCAGGTCGTACCAGTCGACGGTGGGGGGCGGGTCGATCCGGTACACCCGGGCGTCGAGGCCGCAGCCCAGGTGCAGGACCACCGCGTCGGGGTGGTCGGCGAGGTAGCTCCGCGCCCAGTCGTCGTGGGCCTTGGCGCGCACCACGGCGGCCAGGCCGATCTGGCTGCGGCCGAACCTGTCCTTGTCGTAGGCGGGGTCGAGGCGGCGCATCACCCGCTCGGCGTGCTCGTCGCCGAGGATCGGGTCGGGCAGCCGGTTGTCCAGCGCTTTGGCTTTGAGGACGGGGTTGAGCGTCTGCTGCACCCCCACGAGTTCCGTATCCTTCACGACGACAACGGTACTCTTATTTCACGAATTTCGTGAAATATCGGAATCGATAGTGTTCGACCCCGAGGAGGGAGCCGCGGTGACGCGAGCGGACGAGGGCGCCATCGCTGATTTCCGCGAACGGTTCGCGCAGATCATGGTCGAGTCCGGCATGCCGCGGATGGCCGCCCGCGTGTACGCCGCCCTGCTGGTCACCGACTCCGGCAGGCTGACGGCCGCCGAGCTGGCCGAGCACCTGGGCGTCGGCGCGCCCGCGATCTCGGGGGCGGTCAAGTACCTGGTGCAGGTCCGGCTGGTCGAGCGCGGCCGCGAACCTGGTACCCGGCACGACTTCTGCCGCGTCCACGAGCACACCTGGAGCCACTTCATCAGCCAGTCCGACCCGATGCTGGTCCGGGTGCGGGACGGCGCCGACGAGGGCACCGCGCTCCTCGGCCTCGACTCCCCGGCCGGGCGGCGGCTGGCGGAGACCAGCCGGTTCTTCGCGTTCATCCGCGAGGAGATCGAGCAGTCGATGGCGAAGTGGCGGCGGCTCCAGGAGGCCGAGGGCCGGGACGCCTGACCGCGTCAGCGCGGCCAGGCGGCCGGGATGCGTTCGAGCACGCCGCCGGCGAAGACGTCGTAGAGGGCGAGCGGCTCCAGGTGGACGTAGCCGATGTGGCAGTCGCAGGACGCCGCCGGGCACGGACGGGGACGCAGCGCCGGCCGGTAGGACCCGTCGTACAGGTTGCCCAGCACCTCGGGGACGAAGTGGCAGCGGCGCACGACGCCGTCGCCGTTCACCGAGATCACGTCGTCGCCGGTGCGGCACGGCAGCCCGGCGCTGGCGTGCGCGAAGCGGCTGTGGTGGAAGTGCGGGTCGATCTCCGACCACTCCGCCGCCTCGGCGTCGGTGTAGAGACGGCCCTCCTCGGCGTTCACCCACAGGTACGTCGAGGCGGGCAGCTCGGCCCGCAACCGCCGGGCGTGCGGCAGATGGGCGGGATCACCCACGATGCCCACGCTGTGCCGCACCGGCAGCGAGCGCACCTTCGCCACGAACCGCTCGTACGGCACCTGCGTCGGGTGGTACGTCACCCACAACGCCGCCCGCTCCGGCGACGCCTCGGCGAGCCATCCGGTGCGGCAGCTCAGGTTCGTCTGGATGGCGACCCGGGCCACGTTCGGCAGCCAGGACAGCTCGACCAGGGCCCGCCGGTACCACGACCGCACCAGCCCCTCGCCCCACGGCGTGAACAGCACCGACACCTCGAACGGCTGCTCGCGCACCCACGCCGTGAACCGCTCCAGCGCCGCCCGGTCGGCCCGCAACTGCCCGGGCGTGTCGCGCCGCTTGGCGAACGGGCAGTACGCGCAGTCGTAGTCGCAGCTCGCCAGCGGGCCGCGGTAGAGGATCGTCAGCATGGCGCGTACTCGTCCATGAGCCGCCTGACCTGCGGGGAGAAGAGCGCGGGCCCGATCGCGTCCGAGTGCGCGAGGCCCTCCGCGGTGAGCCGGACGGTGTCGTCGTCGATCAGCAACCAGCCGGCGAACGGCTCCAGCGACGGGCCGCCGCCGGGGGCCGCGCCGGTGTGCTGCGGCGGGAAGTCGTCGAGGACGTCGACGCCGAACCGCTCCCGGTAGAGCGCCCGCGACAGCCCGCCGGCCTGCAGCAACGACTGGATCAGGTGCCGCCGCTTGCGCTCGCCGAGCGAGAGCGCGAACCCCACGTTCGCCACGCCGAAGTCCTCCCGGCCCACGTAGTCGTCGATGATCGCGCGTACGTGCCGGGCCTCGACGGCGTACTCGAAGGAGTAGTGGAGCGCGCTCGTGTACGACCGCGCGCCGCATCCGAGGCCCACCATGCCGTCGGTCTGGCAGCAGTAGTCGGCGGCGGCCACTGCCGAGGCGGCGGGGGACGGGATGACGGGGGACGGGATGACGGGGGACGGGATGACGGGGGACGGGATGACGGGGGACGGGGTGGCGAGGGACGGGGTGACGGTGGGGTGGGTGGCGGTGGGGTGGGTGGCAGCGGGGTGGGTGGCAGCGGGGTGGGTGGCGGTGGGGTGGGTGGCGGTGGTGGGGAGGCGGAACAGGCGCATCGACACCTGTTCGTACCCCGCCGCCACCAGCCGGTCCCGCCCCGCCCGGTACAGCTCCAGCCGCTGGTCGTCCCACGCCCGGCCCTGCCGGCCGAGCCCGGTGAGCGGGCGGACGTACAGCGGGTAGAGGTAAATCTCCTCCGGCCGCCAGGACAGCGCCGTCTCGATCGAGTGCAGCCAGGAGCCGACCGTCTGGCCGTCGATGCCGTAGATGAGGTCGATGTTGAGCACCGGCACGCCGGACGCCCGGATCGCGTCGAGCGCGGCGTCGACCTCGGCCCGCCGCTGCGGGCGGACGGCGGAGCGGGCCTCGGCGTCGATGAAGCTCTGCACGCCGATCGACACGCGCGTGGTGCCGCGTTCGGCCAGCACCGCCAGGCGGTCGGGCGTCGCCGTGGCGGGGGAGGTCTCGACCGACAGCGGGATCGCCGCCAGGTCGACGCCCATCGCCTTCTCGGTCAGGTCGAACAGCCGGGCCAGCTCGCCCGCGGCGAGGTAGGTCGGCGTGCCGCCGCCGAACGCGGCCGTGGCGAAGGCCGTCTCGTCCAGCGCGTCGCGTACCTGGACCGCCTGGCGCTCCAGCGTGTCGAGGTAGGCCGTGACCAGGTCCTCCGGCGCGCCGGTGCGGGTGAACAGGTTGCAGAAGCCGCAGCGCATCTCGCAGAACGGGATGTGCACGTACAGCGCGCCCGCCCGCTCCCCGGCCCAGACCTCGGTGAGCGGCGGCCGGGGGCGCAGCGGCCGGTAGGCCGTCTTGTGGGGGTAGGCGTAGACATAACCCTCATAGGGCCGCATGATCCTCCAGTACGAACTCCGCGTACGGGACCGTCCAGACCACCTCGTGGCCGATCCGGTGCCCGACATGCCCGTCCTCGCCGTACGCGGTGCCGTGGTCGGAGCAGACGATGACCAGGCACGGGCGGCGCATGAGCGCGTAGAGCCGCCCGATGTGCCGGTCCACGTACCGCAGGGCCGCGGCGTGGCTCTCCCGCGTGTCGCCGCCGGCGGCGCCGGGCAGGTAGAAGTGGTTGGGCTGGTGCAGGGCCGAGACGTTGACGAACAGGAAGACCCGCCCGCGCACCCGGCCCAGCACCTCGGCGGCCCGGTCGATCTGGTGCTCCAGCGATCGGGGGTCGGTGACGCCGAACTCCGGCTCCCAGTGGCTCTCCGCGAACAGCCCGGGGAGCGCCGAGCCGAGCGGCGTCAGCTTGTTGAAGAACCCGACGCCGCCCACGCACACCGTGTGGTAGCCGGCCCGGGCCAGGCCGGTGGGCAGGTCGGGCGCGTCGAAGACCCAGGTGCCGGGGGCCGTGGTGGCGCTGCCCGGGAACGTGGCCGCGAACAGTCGCGGGTGCGGCCCGGGCGTCACCGGCGTGGGCAGGAACCCGGCGAACAGGGCGGCGTGCGCCGCGTAGGTGAAGCTGCCCGGGCTGTGCCGGCGCTCCCACCGCACCCCGGCGGGCAGCAGGTTGGGCAGGTGCCCGGCCTGGGCCAGCTCGGCGGCCACGTCGTAGCGGAGGGTGTCGAGGGTGACGAGCAGGAGGTCGTGGGTGCCGATGACGGCGTTCATGTCGCGGCCGCTCACCCGCCCGGCCCCACCGGCGCCGGCGCGTTCGCGAGGACGGCGCGGACCTGCTCGGCGTACGTGTCGCGCCCGTGCCCGTGCAGGTCGTCCAGGCCGGGCAGCAGGTCGCCGAACGCGTTGACCTCGGCCACCGCCACCGACCGCCAGTCGGCGCCCACCATCACGTCGACCCCCGTCATCAGGCTGCCGGGGAAGCACGCCGCCGCCCCCGCGCACACCTCCAGCACCCGCTCCCACAGCCCGGCCCGCGACCGCACCAGCCCGAGGTCGCCGCGCCGGCCGCCGAGGTGCAGGTTCGTCATCGGCGTGCGGCTCATGCGCACCACCGCGTGCGTCGGCCGCCCGGCCACGGTCACCACCCGCAGGTCGAACGCGCTCTCGCCGTGCGACGCCTTCGGGAACCACCGCTCCACGTGCAGCCCGTCGCCGGCCAGCACGTCGACGACCCGCCGCACCTCCTCCCAGGAGGTGTAGGCGCGCACCCGCAACGAGTTGACCAGCCCGCCCCCGGGCCCCCAGGCCGCCGACGTGACGGCCCTGACCCGGTCGCCGGCCGTCTGCAGGGCGATCACCCCGGACGCCGACGACCCGTGCGCGGGCTTGACGAACGCCCGCGTCCAGCCCTCGCGGGCCAGGCCGTCGCGCAGCTCGGCGTAGGAGGAGGCGGCGAAGGCGGGCGGCACCGGCACCCCGGCCTCGCGCAGCACCGCGTGGCAGCGCCGCTTGTCGAACATGACGCCGATCTCGCCCACGTCGCCCAGCAGCCGCACGCCGGGAACGGCCGCCACCCGGGCCAGCCCGGCGGTGAACGCGGCGTACCAGCGCGCGCCGCCGCCCACCCGGGCCGGATCGCCGGGGCCGCGCAGCAGCGCGTCGGCCTCGGCGTCCTCGCCGGGGGAGTCGACGCGCAGCAACGCCCCCTCGGGCGCGCCGAGCGGGCGGCCCGTCAGCACGTCACGCCAGGGGATGAGGAACGGCTCGGCCAGCCCGGCGGCGACGGCGGCGGCGCGGAACATGGTCACCCGCCGGTCCCCGGCCACCCCGACGACCCCCAGCCGCACTTCCCCGGCCGGGAGGGCGGACCCCGCGCCCCAGGGCGCACTCGCCGGGCCCGCGCCCCAGGGCGCAGTCGCCGGGCCCGCGCCCCAGGGCGCAGTCGCCGGGCCCGCGCCTCCCGGTGGCGTGGTCACTCGCTCACCGCCACGAACCGCCACGCGCGTTCGCGGTTCTCCGGCGCCGACAGCACGACCTCCACCCCCGGCAGCGCCGTCCGCAGCCGGCTCATCATGGCGGTCGACAGGTAGTGGTGATCGACGTCGAGCCGGCGCAGGTGGGTGAGGGGCTGGCCGGTGAGCAGCGCCGCCGCGCCCTCGTCGCCGAGCAAGCCCATCGACAGGCTCAGCGTCTCCAGCCGCGCCACCACCGGCGCGGCGGCCAGGGCGGCGGCGACGTCGTCCTGGAACTCGCCGTTCTCCAGCCGCAGGTGCCGCAACGCGGGCAGCCGCTCGCCGCTCATGACGCCCGCGAGGTCGCCCACCCCGGCGTCGCCGCCGTAGTGGGGGACGCCGAACCACAGCTCCAGCAGCTCCAGCGCGGGCAGGTCGCTGCCGCCGACCGCCCGGACGAAGGCGCCGCCGAGCCCGCCGGTCTCGACGCGCAGCACGCGCAGCGACTCGTGCCTGACCGGCCGCAGCTCCAGCCCGGTGCCGCCGCGCACCTCGAACCGCTCCAGCTTGGGGAACGCCTCCAGCAGCGGCGTCACGTCGCTCTGCTGGATCCAGGAGATCTCGGACTCCTCCGGCGAGATCGCCCCGAGGAAGACCGCGCGCAGCGCCGGCAGCCGGCCGGCCTCGCGGACCAGGCGCTCGACGATCGAGCCGGAGCCGGTGTCGTAGCAGTCCTCCCACTGGCCGATGACCAGCGCCCGCACCTGGGCGGTGTCGACGTGCTCGAAGAACCAGTCGAGGGAGCCGGCGATCTCGTCGGGGCCGTCGTCCCACTCGTTGCCGGCCAGCCGCCAGGCGACCGCGCCCGCTTCCGGCCGCGGCTCCTTCGCGTCGTCCGGCCAGGGCGCCTCGGCGACGGGCAGGCCGGCGTACTCCTCGCGGTAGGTCGCGTAGTGGTCGGGCTGCTCGGCGGGGTCGAGGAGGATCTTCATCACTCGCTCACCGCCACGTAGAGCCACTGCTCGCCGTCGTCCTCGTCCGGGTCCTCGCGGCCGGACAGGTCGACGTCGACGCCGGGCAGCGCCTCGGCCACCCGCCGCATCATCGCGTCGGACAGGTAGTGGTGGTGCAGGTCGAGCCGGCGCAGGTGGGTGAGCGGCTGGCCGGTGAGCAGCGCAGCCGCGCCCTCGTCGCCGAGCGTGCCCATGGACAGCGCCAGCGACTCCAGCCGGGCCACGACCGGCGCGAACGCCACCGCCGCGGCGATCTCGTCCTGGATCTCGCTGTCCTGGAGCCCGAGGTGGCGCAGCGCGGGCAGCCGCTCGCCGCGCAGGATCGGGTCGAGGTCGGCCACCGTCGCGTCGCCGCCGTAGTCGGGGATGCCGAGCCACAGCTCCAGGTGCTCCAGCGTGGGCAGGTCGCTCGCGGCGACGGCCCGCGCCACCTCGCCGCTCAGGCCGCCGGTCTCGACGCGCAGCATCCGCAGCGACTCGTGCCTGACCGGCCGCAGCTCCAGCCCGGTGCCGCCGCGAACGTCGAACCGCTCCAGCTTCGGGTACGCCTCCAGCAGCGGCGTCACGTCGCTCTGCTGGATCCAGGAGATCTCGGCCTGGTCGCCGCTGATCGCGCCGAGGAACAACGAGCGCAGCGCGGGCAGCCGCGGCGCCTCCCGCACCAGGCGCTCGACGATGGGGGCCGAGGACGTGGCGTAGCACTCCTCCCACGCGCCGACGACGATCGCGGTGACCTGCCCGGCGTCGGCCTGCTCCAGGAACGCGTCGAAGGCGGCGGAGAAGCCGGCGAAGTCGTCGCCGTGGTCGGAGCTGAGCCGCCAGGCGACCGACCCGCTGTCGCCGGGCGGGAAGGCGGCCGGCTCCGCGCACACTTCCCGCACCGGCAGGCCGGCGTAGCTGTCGCGGTATTGGAGCTGGTAGCCGTGGTAGGAGTCGTACTCGATCGTCATGGGGGGTCCTCGGTCGGGTGGCTGACGCGTCCTGTCCTACCAGACCCGGCCGACACTTCCGTCACTCGAACAGCGCGCGCCCCCAGTAGTCACCGGCGTCCCGCACCCCGGGCGGGCAGGCGAACAGGCCGCTGGAGACGTGCTTGACGTACTCGTTGAGCGGGTCGTGCCTGGCCAGCTCCATCTGGATCGGCACGAACTGCTTGCGCGGGTCCCGCTGGTAGGCGATGAAGAACAGGCCGGCGTCCAGCCGGCCGAGGCCGTCGGAGCCGTCCACGAAGTTGTAGCCCCGCCGCAGCAGCCGCGCCTCGCCGTGCGAGCTGGGGTGGGCCAGCCGGACGTGCGACCTGGCCGCGATGTACGGCTGCCCGTCCGGCCGCCGGGCGGCGAAGTCCAGCGCGTCGAACTCGTGCTTCTTGCCCAGCGGCGCGCCCTCGCCCTTGTCCCGGCCGAAGATCTGCTCCTGCTCGGTCAGCGAGGTGCGGTCCCAGGTCTCGATCGTCATACGGATCTTCCTGGTGACCAGGTAGGCGCCGCCCGCCATCCAGGCCGGCCCGTCGGCGGCGTCCGCCCAGAGCTGCTGGCGCAGCAGGGCGGCGTCCTCCAGCTTGAGGTTGTTGGTGCCGTCCTTGAAGCCCATGAGGTTGCGCGGGGTGGCCTGGGCCCGGGACGTGGACGACGTGCGGCCGAAGCCGAGCTGCGACCAGCGCACCGACACGCGGCCGAAGCCGATCCTGGCCAGGTTGCGGATGGCGTGCACGGCGACCTGCGGGTCGTGCGCGCACGCCTGCACGCAGATGTCGCCGCCGGAGATCTCCGGGATGAGCTGCTCGCCGGGGAACTTCGGCAGGTCGGCGAGCGCGGCCGGGCGCTCGGCCGCCAGCCCGAAGCGGTCGTCGAACAGCGACGGCCCGAACCCGATCGTCAGCGTCAGGCCGGAGGCGGGCAGCCCCAGCGCCTCGCCCGTGTCGTCGGGCGCCGCCGCCGGGTCGCCGCCGACCGCGCCGAACGAGCCCGACTCCTTGCCCTGCGTCAGGCGGGCCGCCGCGGCGGTCCACTCCTGCAGCAGGTCGACCAGCTCGGCGCGGTCGCGGGTGGTGACGTCGAAGGCGACGAAGTGCAGGCGGTCCTGGGCGGGCGTGACGATGCCGGCCTGGTGCTCGCCGTAGAAGGGGTAGGGGTCGGAGGTGGAGGAGGCGTGCGCGACGGGCGGCTCGCGCAGCAGCGGCCCGGCGGCCACCGCGCCCGCGCCGGCCACCGCGGCGCCCGCGGCCCCCAGCCCGAACAGCCGCCTCCGGCTCAACCGCCCGCTTCGCGCGGGTTCGGACGACATGGATCCCTCCCGCTACTTCGCCACGATCGGCGCGATCTTGCTGATCGGCTCGCCGAGGGCGTTGATCGCGTCCGACAGGGCCTTGAGCTGCGTCTTGGACAGCTCGTCGTGCAGCTGCCAGCCGTCGCCCTTCCGGTGCGCCTCCAGCGCCGCCTCGGCCGCCGCGAACTTCTCGTCCAGCGTCTTGACCAGGTCGGGAGCCCGCTCCTCCAGCACCGGCCGGAGCGACTGCACGGCGGCGCGGGAGCCTTCGAGGTTGGCGGCGAAGTCCCAGAGATCGGTGTGCGACCAGATGTCCTCCTCGCCGGTGATCTTCCCGGTGGCGACCTCGTCGAGCAGCTCCTTGGCGCCGTTGGCCAGGTTGAGCGGGGTCAGCTCGGCGGCGTTGGCCTTGGTGACGATGGTCTTGACGTCGGCGATCAGCTTGTCGGCGACCGGGCCGTCCTTGCTGACGTCCTTGCCGACCCACAGGTCCTTCTCGATGCGGTGGAAGCCGGTCCACTCCTCGCCGGCGGCGAGGTCCGCCTCGCGGGCGTCGATGGCCGGGTCGAGGTCGCCGAAGATCTCCGCGACCGGCTCGATGCGCTCCCAGTACGTCCGCGCCACCGGGTACAGCGCCTTGGCCTGGTCGATCTTCTCCGCCTTGACGGCGTCCACGAACTCCTGCGTCTTGACCAGCAGCGTGTCGCTCTGCGTCCGGATGTACCGCTTGTAGCCGGCCACGGCCGCGGCGAGCTCCGCGTCGGCGGTGAGCGCCTTGTGCTCGCCGGTGACCTTGAGCGGGTTGCGGATGCCCTTGCCGACCATGCCGGGCTTGCACGCGGTCTCGTACGTGCCGGCCGGCAGCTCGGCGATGAGCTCCCTGGTCAGCCCCGGGACGATGTTCTCGACCTCGGCCATGATCCGGTCCCCGGCGGCCAGCACGTAGAACTCGGTCACCTTGCTGCCGCCGTTGGTGATCGTGAACGTCGTCGTGCCCGCGGGCACCTCGGTGACCGGCACCTTGCACTCGGTGTCGCTCGCGGCGACGGCGATCTTCCCGGGCTTGCCGGCGGCGGCCGGGGCGGCGGCGCCGCCCCCGGTGGAGCCGCAGGCGGTCAGTCCGGCGAGCGCGAGCACGCCGGCGGACAGGCGGAGGAGGGTAGGCATGGTGCTCCTGTTCAGGCCGCGGCAGGCGCGGCGACCCGCTGGGGGCGGAGGAAGAGGAAGAGGACGGGCAGCAGGTAGACGGCCCAGGCGACGACCTCGGCGACGCTGGGCTGCGGGGTGATGTTGAGCATCCCGGCCAGCAGCGCCCCGTACCAGGAGTCGGCCGGCAGGGCGGCGCTCAGGTCGAAGGCCTGGCTGGTCAGGCCGGGCAGCACGCCGGCCTCCTGGAGGTCGTGCACGCCGTACTTGAAGATGCCGGCGGCGACCAGGATGAGCAGCAGCCCCGTCCAGGTGAAGAACTTGGTCAGGTTGATCCTGATGGCGCTGCGGTAGAGGCCGTAGCCGAGCGCCACGGAGGTGAGCACGCCCAGCGTGATGCCGATCAGCGGCGCGGTGGTCGTGGCGGCGCCCTGCGCGGAGGCGAAGAAGAGCAGGGCGGTCTCCAGGCCCTCCCTGGCGACCGCGAGGAACGCCATGACGACCACGGCGAGCCAGCCCATCGCGAGCGCGTCGGTCAGCCTGCCGCGCAGCTCGCCGGAGAGGGCGCGGGACGTCCGCCGCATCCAGAAGATCATCCAGGTGACGAAGCCGACGGCCAGCAGGGAGGTGATCGACTCGAACAGCTCCTGCCCCTGGTACTCCAGGTGGGCCGCCGTGAAGGTCAGCAGCGCCCCGAACGCCACCGACAGCGCGACGGCGGCGCCCACGCCGGCCCAGACCTGGGGGAGCTTGTCCCTGCGATCGCTTTTGACGAGGAACGCGACGAGGACCGAGACGACGAGCGTCGCCTCCAGGCCCTCGCGCAGTCCGATGAGATAACTGGCGAACACGGACACTCCCATAGGTTCTGAGGAAAGCCTCACCTAAATTAGGGCAGCCTTCCGTCAGCCTGTCTATGGGTTCACGGTGTGGTCGTTGTCACCGTGAGAGGTTGTCCGCCAGGAGCTCCAGCAGTGGTTCGCGGCGCACGCACCGCTCCAGCAGGAACGAGTCGGCGAGGGCGGCCAGCTCGTCGTCGTCCAGGCCGCGGAACAACTCGGCGTACTCCGGCAGCAGCGCCTGCGCGAACAGGATGTGCCGGATCAGGTCGTCGCTCTGGTAGCGGGCCCCCCACGGGTAGGGGTCCCAGGACGGGAACTCGCGCTCGATCAGCTCGTGCAGCGGCGCGAGCACGTCCGCGACCTCCTCCATGGTCGAGCCCCAGCGGTCCGCGCCGAGCCGCCGCTTCTTGTCCATGAAGCCGCCGAACCTCTCCAGGTACGGCCCCGCCGCGTGCACCAGCCCCTGCAGCCCCACGTCCTTGTACGTCCACAGCGACCAGCCCACCCCCTGCGCGTCGTAGATCGCGAGCTGGTCGCGCAGGATCTGGTAGCGCTGGGCGTCCTTGTCCGGATCGCCGGTGTAGACCGGCCCGAACTCGCCCACCCACAGCGGCGTGCCGGTCTCGCGCTGGAACTGCGAGCGCCGGGCGAACGTCCGCTCCAGCTCGTCGCGGTCGCACCACTCGCCGCGGGTGTGACCGGGGTAGGGGCCGCCGTGCGCGAAACCGGCCAGGGCGTAGTCGTGCATGACGAACACCGTGTTCTCGTACATCTCACGAAATATCGAGAAGTCGGTGGCGTAGGTGTTGCCGTCCAGGAACAGGATGTGGTGCGGGTCGGCGGCCCGCACCGCCTTGACCAGGCGGTCGTAGAAGGGGCCGACCACCCGGCCGCTGACGTCCCCGGGCTCGTTGGCCGGGTTGTAGCCGGCCACCCACGGGTTGTCCCGGTAGTGGTCGGCGAGGACCTCCCACAGGTGCACCACCCGGTCCTGGAAGTGGCGGTGCCGCCAGAACGACGCCACGTGGGTGGGGTTGTCGGAGTGCCAGTGCTGGTTCTGCGAGCCCGGCAGCGCGTGCAGGTCGATGACGCTGTAGATGCCGCGCTCGCCGAGCAGGCCGATCACCCGGTCGAGGTGGCGGAAGCCGCGCGGGTCGATCTCGAAGGGACGGTCGTCGGACTCCCAGTGGCGGTAGTTGATCGGGATGCGCACGCAGTTCATGCCGAGACCGGCCAGCAGGTCGGCGTCCCGCTCGGTGAAGAACGAGCTCAGCAGGCGGTCGAAGAACAGCTCCGCCCGCTCCTCGCCGAGCACGCCGCACACGGCCTCGCGCATGGCGGACTCGTTCGCGGGATAGCCGGTGATGAAGTTCTCCATGTTCATCCAGCCCCCGAGGCCCACCCCCCGGAGCCGTACCGGTGTGTCGTCGTCCGTGACGAGGTGGGTTCCGGACACATGCAGCATGTGAGAGGTCATCCCTTCGTTGCGCCGGCGGTGAGCCCGCCGACCAGGTGACGTTCCGCCACGGCGTAGAACCCGAGCGCAGGGACCATGGCCAGAACGAGGTAGGCGAGGATGCGGGCGGTGTCGGAGGCGTACTGGCCCTGGAACTGCTGGATGCCGAGCGGCAGCGTCCAGTTGGCCTCCTCCGTGAAGACCACCAGCGGCAGCATGAAGTTGTTCCAGCTCCCCACGATCGCCAGCACCGAGACGGTGGCGACGGCCGGCTTGGCCATGGGCAGCAGGATCCGCCAGAAGAACCCGAACGGGCTGCAGCCGTCGATGATCGCGGCCTCCTCGATCTCGCCCGGGATGCTGCGGAAGAAGCCGCGCAGGATGATGATCGTCAACGGCAGGCCGAAGGCCGCCTGCACGAGGATGACCCCGAGCGGGTTGCCGAGCAGGCCGAGCGTGCGCAGCAGCACGAAGATCGGCAGGATGGCCACCGCGAACGGGAACATCAGCCCCGCCGTGAACAACGTGAACAGCACCTCCCTGCCCCGGAAGGCGAACCGGGCGAAGACGAACCCGGCGAGCGCCGCCACCCCGACCGTGAGCACGGTGGTGCTGACCGCGATGAAGGTGCTGTTCCAGAGCTGCAGCCAGAACGAGTGCGAGGCGAGCACGTCGGTGTAGTTGCCGGTCACCCACGAGGTGGGCAGCCCGAACGGGTTCTCCGACAGCTCGCTGTTGCGCTTGAAACCGCCCAGGACGGCGTACAGCACGGGAATGAGGATGAACGCCCCGACGATCCACGCGACGGCGTGCAGCGGCAACGTGTTGCGCCGCGGCCTGGGCTTCTTGCCGTGCCCCCTCGTGGCGAGCGTGGTCATGTGCGGCCTCCGATGCTGGTGGTCGCGCCCTCCAGGTCACGGCGCATGACGAACCGCTGGTAGACGAGGGCGAAGACGAGGCTCAGCACGAACATCACGACGCTGATCGCGCTGGCGTAGCCGACCTGGGAGCGCTTGAAGCCGTACTCGAACATGGTCACGGCCATCGTCTCCGACGAGTGCGCCGGGCCGCCCTGGGTGAGGATCCAGACCAGGTCGAAGAGCTGGATCGTGTAGATGACGGACAGGAAGACGCTGATCCGGATCGTCGGCCCGAGCAGCGGCAGCGTGATGTGCCGGAAGGTCTTCCAGCTGTTCGCCCCGTCGATCTGGGCGGCCTCGACCAGCTCGTTGGGGATGTTCTGCCGGCCGGCCAGGTAGATCATCATGTGGAAGCCGAAGTACTTCCACGTCATGACCAGGAACAGCGACGGCATCACGGTGTCCGGGTCGGCCAGCCAGTCGGAGTTGATGCCGAACACGCCGAGAAGCTGGTTGGCCATGCCCGTGCCGGGCGAGAGGATCAGCGAGAACAGCACACCGGTGATCACCTCGGACAGCACGTACGGCGCGAAGAACACCAGCCGGTACAGCGCCCGGCCGCGGATGCGCTGGTTCAGCAGCAGCGCCACGGCCAGCGAGAACGGCAGCTGCACGCACACCGAGAACACGACCAGCACGAGCAGGTGCCACAGGTCCCTGGTGAAGATCTCGGTGCCGAACAGCCGGGTGAAGTTGTCGAAGCCGATGTAGTTGGTGGGCAGGCCGCCGAAGCCGTTCCAGCGGAACACGCTGGCGTAGAAGGCGACCAGGATGGGCGCCACGACCAGCAGCAGGAACAGCACCAGAGCGGGCAGGACGAACAGGGTGATCGTCAGCCAGCGGCCGCGTCGCTTGACGGCAGGGGCGGGGGCCGGAAGCTTGACCGCTTCCGGCCCTCGGGTCAGTGTCGTCATTCTTCGCTCTTGGCCACTTCGGTCACCGCCTGGACGACCTGCTCAGGCGTCTTGCTGCCGCCGATCAGCTCGGCCACGCTGTCGTTGACCTGCTGGCCGACGGCGGGCGGGTAGGCCTGGTCCAGGTAGAGCTGGAACCCGGTCGCGCCGGCCAGGGCCGTGGCCACCTGCTTGAGGTTCGGGTCCTTGACCGCGCTCTCCTCGCCCTTCAGCACCGGCAGCACGCCGCCGGCCTCGACGGCCTTGGAGTGGTTGCCCATCTCGGTCATGAACTTGACGAACTGCAGGGCCTCCTTCGGGGCGTCCGCGCCGACGGCCAGCCCGCCGCCGCCGCCGAACACGTCCGTGGCCGAGCCCTTGCCGCCCTCGACCGTCGGGAACGGGAAGAAGCCGAGGTCGTCGCCGAGGCCCTTGCCCGAGTCCTTCTGCACGGCCGGCGCCCACTGGCCCATCAGCTCCATGGCGGCCTTGCCGTTGCTCACCGTGGCCGACTGGCCGTCAGGGGTCGAGTACGACGCCCCGAGGAAGCCCTTCTGGAACGGCTGGAGGTCGGCGAGGGCCTTGACCTGCTGCCCGGCCGCGATGAAGTCGGGAGTGTTGAAGTTCTTGTCCACCGCCGCCTTCTTGAGCGCGTCGAGACCGGCGATGCGCATGGCGAGGTAGGCCCAGTAGTAGTGGCCGGGCCACTTCTCCTTGCCGGCCAGGGCGATGGGGGTGACGCCCGCGGACTTGAGCTTCTTGACGTCGTCGAGGAACTCCGCCCAGGTGGCGGGCGGCTGCGTGATGCCGGCCTTGCTGAAGAGCTTCTTGTTGTACCAGAACCCGACCATGCCGATGTCGGTCGGCAGGCCGTAGGTCTTGCCGTCGAACTGGTAGGCGGCCAGCGACGCGGTGGTGAAGGTGGGCAGGACGTCGCCGACCTCACCGGTGAGGTCCTTGACCAGGCCCGCGTCGATCTGCTGCTTCAGGACGCCGCCACCCCAGGTGGCGAAGATGTCGGGGGCCTTGCCCGACTGCGTGATGGTGGTGAGCTTCGCCTTGTAGGCGTCGTTCTCCAGGACCGTCGCCTTGATCGTGACGTTGGGGTTCTGGGCCATGAACTCCTTGGCCCGCTGTGCCCAGAGGGTCTTCAGCGGCTCGGCGGTCGACAGGTGCCACCACTCCAGGGTGACCTTCGCCGGCGCCGCGCCCTGACTGGACCCGGAGGTCGCGGTGCCGCCGCCTCCGCTGCTGCCACAGCCGGCCACGAGCACCGCGGTCGCGATCAACACCAAACTGCGTTTCATCCAAGGGGTCCCTTCTCTGGCGGGCGTGCTTGCCGAGCTTGGTGGAACGAAAGTTTCGTGAAACCCCCGATATTTTCTTTGTGCGGAGCTTAGGTAAACGGCATGTAAAGCGTCAACACCCCGGCTCGGAGCGACGCCAAACCGAAACTTTCGGATACACTCCCGATCGTGTCAGCGAAGAGGCGGGTCACGATCGCACTGATCGCGGAGGAGGCCGGGGTCTCGATCCCCACGGTCTCGAAGGTCATCAACGGGCGCCCGGAAGTAGCGCCGGCCACCCGCCACAAGGTGGAGCGGCTGCTGCAGGAGCACGGCTACCAGCGCCGCGTCAGCCAGGACGACTCCCCGGCGGGGCTGATCGACCTGGTGTTCGCCGAGATCGAGTCGCCGTGGGCCATGGAGATCGTCAGAGGCGCGGAGAGCGCCGCCCACGAGGCCGGGGCCAGCGTCGTCATCTCGGTCCTGCACACCCACGCCGGGCCGGGCCGCGACTGGCTCGAACGCCTGGCCGCCCGCCGCACCGACGGCGTGGTGATCGTCGCCTCACGGCTGTCCACCGGCATCCAGGCGCAGCTCAGCGCGCGCTCGCTGCCGTTCGCCGTGGTCGACCCGGAGGGCGAGCCCGCCCCCGGCGTGATCTCGGTCGGCGCCACCAACTGGAACGGCGGCCTGGCCGCCACCCGCCACCTGCTGGAGCTGGGCCACCGCCGCATCGGCATGATCAGCGGCCCCGCCGACATGCTCTGCAGCCAGGCCCGCATCGACGGCTACCGCGCCGCCCTGGAGACCGCCGGGGTGCCGCTCGTGCCCGAGCTGGTCCGCCGCGGCACCTTCCTGGTCGACTCAGGCCACGACGAGGGCCACGCGCTGCTCGACCTGGCCGACCCGCCGACCGCGATCTTCGCCGGCAGCGATTTAATGGCGTTCGGGGTCTTCGAGGCCGCCCGGCAGCGCGGGCTGCGGGTGCCCGAGGACCTGAGCGTCGTCGGCTTCGACGACCTGCCCCTCGCCAAGTCCGCCTGGCCGCCGCTCACCACCGTCCGGCAGCCGCTGCAGGAGATGGCGGCGCTGGCCACCCGTACGGTGCTGGCCATGGGACGCGGCGAGGTCCCCGAGACCAAGCGCGTGGAGCTGGCCACCGAGCTCATCGTCCGCGAGAGCACCGCCCGCCACACCTGACCCCGCCGCCCGGGCGCGCTCAGGAGCGGATGAGGACCATGTCCGCGATCTTTCGATCGTGTGTTTGGATGGGGTGTGCTGAGTTTCCCGCGTCACCTGGCGCTGCTGGAGCAGGAGTACGAACGGCTGCGGGCGGCGGCCGAGGCGGCCGGGCCGGGCGTGCCGGTGCCCGCCTGTCCCGGGTGGACGCTCGCCGATCTGGTGAGCCACGTCGCCGAGGTCTACCTGCACAAGGCGGAGATCCTGCGGCGCGGCGCGCCGCCCGAGCCGTGGCCGCCGCCGCCCGATCCCGCCGGGCCGGTCCGCTACCTCGACCGGGCCTGTGCGGAGCTGCGCGGCGAGCTGGCCGCCCGCGAGCCCGGGGAGGCGGTCTTCACCTGGTACGACCCCGATCAGACGGTCGGCTTCTGGGCGCGCAGGATGGCGCTGGAGAGCGTGGTGCACCGGGTGGACGCCGAGCTGGCCGCCGGCCTGCCCGTCTCGCCGGTGCCCGAGGACCTGGCGCTCGACGGCATCGACGAGATCCTGGTGGTGATGCTGGCCTTCGAGACCGGCAAGTACGCCGCTGAGTTCGGCGACGGGCTGGCCAAGGCCGACGGGCGGCCGGTCGCCGTGGTGGCGGGGGAGGAGCGCTGGCTGGTGCGGGCCACGCCCGCCGGGGTCGAGGTCGCGCGCGGCGAGCGCGCGGCCGAGGCGGGGGCGGTGGCGGCGACGGCGGCGGCGACGGTGGCGGGGGCGCCGCAGGACGTGCTGCTCTGGGCGTGGGGGCGGCAGGGCACGGAAGGTCTGACCGTGTCCGGTGACGGTGAGCTGGTGGAGCGGCTGCGGTGGCTGCTCAAGGAGTCGACCCAATAGGGGCCGGGCGGGCGGCGAGCACGTCGCGGAGGCGGGCGGCGTAGGCGCGGGGGTGGCTGAGGTTGCCGTTGTGACCGCCCGGAAACTTCAGGAGCCCGGTGCCCGTAAGTTTCGACAGCTCGGCGGCGCACCGGGCGTCGAAGACGTCCGGCGGGGTGCGCTCGCCGGCCGCCGGGATCATCGGGACGGGGCAGGCGGACAGGTCGCCCGGGCCGGGGTCGTCGATGACGGCCTGGAAGTCGTGGCGGATGAAGAAGTCGAAGCCGGCCTCGCGCGCGGCGTCCATGGGGTGCGGGGTCAGGTCCGGCTCGGCGTCGCCGGCGGTGATGCCGAGCACGCGGGCGATCTCCTTGATCGCGGCGGGCAGGCCGGCGGCGAGGTAGAGGTCGCGGAGCGCGGCCAGCTCGGCGCGGTGCCGGGCGCGCTCGGGCTCGGGGAGCAGCCACGGCGAGACGGGCTCGTGCGCGATGAGCAGGCTGAGCTGCCCGGGGTGCGCGGCGGCCAGGTGCAGCCCGATGGCGGCGCCGAGACTCTGGCCGAGCATGGCGACGGGCTCGCGGGTGAGGTGGGCGAGGAGGCGGTGGACGTCGTCGGCGTGCTCACTGACGCTCACGGTCGTCGCGGGGACGGTGCTGCGGCCGAGGCCGCGGCGGTCGTAGGTGATCACCGTCCAGGCGTCGGCGAGGTGGCGGACGAGGTCGGCGGTGCGGCCGGCGTCGCCCTCGCCGCTCTGCGAGATCAGCAGGAGGGGGCCGGTGCCCTGGATCTCGTAGTACAGGACGCCGGCGGGGATGGTGAGGGTGTTCGCGCTCATGGGAACACCGTAATTCATCTGATTTGATGTATCAAGTCTGATGGAATCAGCGGCGGAGGCCGGGGACCAGGCGGTCGGCCAGCTCCTCCAGCGCCTCGACGGTCTCGCGGACGCGCTCGCGGTCGTCCGTGCCGAGCGCGGCGGCCAAGGCGTCGTCGATCGGCGTGTCACGCACCCGGGACACCCGGTCGGACACCTCCGGGGCCTCGCGGATGATCGTCCGGCGGCGGTCGCGGGGATCGGTCTCGGCCAGCACCGCGCCCGCCGACCGCAGCCGCGCCACCGCCGCCGACACCGCGCTCTGCGGCAGGCCGGTACGGGCCGCGATCTCGCCGACCGTGGTGTCCGGGTGGCCGCGCAGGTCGCTGATCACGATCAGGACGGTACGCAGGCTCGTCGAGTGCTCGCCGATGCCCTCGGCCGGCATCGCCTCCTCGCCGATCTTCATCAGGGTCCGGCCCAGCAGGAACAACTCGACTCCGTTCACGCGCAGCAAGATACCGGCGGGACCTCGGTAAGGTCGTGCGGCGTGACGACGGACCTGGAACACCTCGCCGGACGCCTGCGCGCGTTCGCCCGCGAACGGGACTGGGAGCAGTTCCACACGCCGAAGAACCTGGCGATGGCGCTGGCGGGCGAGGTGGGGGAGCTGGTGGCCGAGTTCCAGTGGCTCACCGCCGCCGAATCCGCCGACCCCGGGCCGGAGGCGCTGGCCCGGATGCGGACCGAGCTGGGGGACGTGACCCTCTACCTGGTGCGGCTCGCCGACGTCCTGGGCGTGGACCTGATGGCGGCGGCCCTGGACAAGCTGGCCGACAACGAACGGCGCTACGACGCCACCCGCTACCGCGGCTCCGCCCGCAAGGCCCCGCCCACCCCGCCCACCCCCTGACCTTCGTCCCCTCTCCGTCGCCTTCGGGCTGAGGACGGGAGGGGTGGGGGGCCTGCCCCTCGGGTCTTCGTTCCCTCTCCCTTGCTCGTTCCTCTCCGTTGCCTTTGGGGAGGGGGCGGGGGCCTGTTCCTCGGATCCCCGTCCTCTCTGCCTCGCTCGCCCCTCTCCGTCGCCTTGGAGGACGGGAGGGGGCGCGGGCGGGGGCGCGCGTGCCTGTGGATCGAGGGGCCGTACCCACGCCTGTGGATCGGGGGACGAGGGGGCGCGGGCGGGTGGGGGCGCGCATAGGGTGTCGAACATGCGTTTTGGTGTGCTGGGCCCGCTGGCCGTGTGGACCGACGCCGGGGAGGCCGTCACCGTCCCCGGGCTGAAGGTGCGGGCGCTCCTCGTGGACCTGCTCGTCCACGACGGCCACCCGGTCTCGGTGGACCGGCTGGTGGACGACCTGTGGGGCGAGGAGCCGCCGGGCAACCCGGCCGCCGCGCTGCAGGTGCGGGTGTCCCAGCTCCGCAAGGCCCTGGAGGACGCCGAGGCGGGCGGCAAGAACCTGGTGGTCTCCCGCGCCCCCGGCTACCTGCTGCGGCCCGACGCCGGGGCCGTGGACGCCGTCCGGTTCGCCGAGCTGCTGGCCCGCGCCGAGGCCGCCGGGAGCCCGCGGACCAGGGCGGGACTGCTGGGGGAAGCCCTGGCGCTGTGGCGCGGTCCGGCGTACGCGGACTTCGCCGACGAGGAGTACACCCGCACGGCGATCCTGCGCCTGGAGGAGCAGCGGCTGTCGGCGCTGGAGCAGCACGCCGAGGCCCGGCTGGAGCTGGGCGAGCACGCGCTGCTGGTGGGGGAGCTGGGCGACCTGGTGGCCCGGCACCCGCTCAGGGAACGGCTGCGCGCCGTGCACATGCGCGCCCTGTACCGGGTGGGCCGGCAGAGCGAGGCGCTGGCCGGCTACGCCGAGCTGCGCGAGCGGCTGGCCGACGAGCTCGGGCTCGACCCGGGGCCGGAGCTCGTGGCGCTGCACCAGGCGATCCTGGAGCAGGACCCGTCGCTGAGCGTCCCGGCCGGGCGGCCCAGGACGAACCTGCCCGCCGCCGTCAGCAAGCTCATCGGCCGGGACGAGGCCCTGGCCGAGGTGTGCGGCCTGCTGGAGGAGGAGCGGCTGGTCACGCTCACCGGCAGCGGCGGGGTCGGCAAGACCCGGCTGGCGCTGGCGGCGGCCGACCGGCTCCTGGAGAGCGCGCCCGACGGCGTCTGGCTGGTCGAGCTGGATCAGGCCGTCCAGACAGGGCTGCACAGGACGGCGCAGGCCGCCCAGCGCGGGCCGGACGGGACGGCGCGAGGCGGGCCGGACGGGGCGGCGCGAGGCGGGCCGGACGGGGCGGCGCACAGCGGGCCGCACGGGGCGGGCAAGGGCGGGGGCGGGCGGGAGCGGGCGGGGTCGCGGACGCCGGCCGAGGCCGTCATGGCCGCGCTGGACATTCGCGAGGGCGCCGACTCCGCCGACGTCGCCGGGCAGCTCGCCGAAGCGCTCAGGGAGCGCCGCGCCCTGCTCGTCCTCGACAACTGCGAGCACGTCGTCGAGGAGGTCGCCGAGCTGGCCGAGCTGCTGCTGCGCTGCTGCCCGCACCTGCGCGTCCTCGCCACCAGCAGGGAGCCGCTGGCCGTGGACGGCGAGACGTTGTGGAACGTCCCCCCGCTGGAGGTCCCGTCGAGCACCGACCTGGCGGCGATGGCGCGCTCGGACGCGGTCCGGCTGTTCGTGGCCCGCGCCGCCGCCTCCGCCCGCGGCTTCGCGCTGGAGGCCGGCAACGCGCAGGCCGTGGCGCAGATCTGCCGCCGCCTGGACGGCATCCCGCTGGCGCTGGAGCTGGCCGCGACCCGGGTGCGGGCGCTCGGCGTGCACGGCGTGGTGTCCCGGCTCGACGACCGCTTCCGGCTGCTGGCGGCCGGGCAGCGCGGCGCCCCGGCCCGCCAGCAGACGCTGACCGCGGTGATCGACTGGAGCTGGGACCTGCTCGCGGACGAGGAGCGCCGGGTGCTGCGGCGGCTGGCGGTGCACGCCGAGGGCTGCACCCTGGAGGCGGCGGAGGCGGTGTCCGAACGCACGGTGTCCGAGAGCACGGGGCCCGGGGAGCCGGACTGCGACGTGCTGGACGTGCTGCCCCGCCTCGTGGACCGCTCGCTCGTGGTCGTCGCCGAGTCCCCGGCCGGCGTCAGGTACCGGCTGCTGGAGTCGGTGTCGGCGTACTGCGTGGCCCGGCTGTCGGAGGCGGGCGAGCTCGACCAGGTCCGCCGCGCCCACCTGCGCCACTACCTGGCGCTGGCCGAGGAGTCCGAGCCCGGCCTGTACGGCCACGAGCAGCGCGACCGGCTGACGCGCCTGGACGCCGAGGCCGCGAACATGCGCGCCGCCCTCGACACCGCCGTCGCCCGCGCGGACGCCGAGCGCGCGGCCAGGCTGGTGAACGCGCTGGCCTGGTACTGGTTCCTGCGCGGCCGGCTGGCCGAGGGCCGGCGCTCGCTGGCGGCCGCCCTGGCGGTGCCGGGCGAGGACAGCCCGGCGCGGGCGCGGGCGGCGGCCTGGCACGCGGGGTTCGCGATGATGCTGGGCGAGGAGGCCGACTGGCGGCCGGTGCTCGCGGCCGTCGCCGACCCGGGACAGCGGGCGAGGGCCGAGCTGTTCGTGGCCCTGCACGTCAGGGACATGCCGACCGGGCAGGAGCTGAACGCCCGCGTCCTCGGGTCCTTCCGCGCCCTCGGCGACCGGTGGGGGGAGGCGGCGGCGCTCGCCCGCCAGGCCAGGGACGCCTTCACCCTGCGCGACCACGAGGCCCTGGAACGCTGCGCCGGGCAGAGCGCCCGCATCTTCGCCGAGCTGGGCGACCGCTGGGGCCTGCTGCGCGCCACGGAGTGGCTGGCCTCGGCGGCCCAGATGGCGGGCGACGCCGAGCGCGCGGGCCGGCTGTTCGGCGAGGGGCTGCGGATGGCCGAGGACCTCGGGCTGTGGCCGGAGGTCGCGACGCACCTCGCCTGGCTGGGCTGGCTCGAACTGGAGTCCGGCGCGTACGACCGGGCCATGGAGCTGTGCGAGCGCGCCCGCAGGATGGCCGCCGAGCAGGGCTACAAGGAGGGCGAGAGCATGGGCGAGATGGGCCTCGCCTTCGCCGCCCGCCGCGCCGGCCGGCTCGACCTGGCCGAGAAGCACCTGCTCCGCCTCCTGGAGGGCGTGCCGCGCGACCCGGACGTCGAGCCGCCCCTGCACCTGCCGGACTGCCTGGTCGAGCTGGGCCACGTGGCGGAGCTGCGCGGCGACCCGGCCGCCGCCCTGGCCCTGCACGAGGAGGCCATCGTCACGGGACGCCGGGTCGGCGACCCGCGCACGGTGGCGTTCGCGGTGGTCGGCGCGGCCTCGGCCTCGGGGGCGAGCGCGAAGGCGGCGCGGCTGCTGGGGCTGGTCGCGGCGACCAGGGAACGGCTCGGCATCCCGGCCGGGCCGTCGGACCAGGCCGAGTTCGACCGGATCGCGGCGCGGGTGCGCGAGGGCATCGGCGCGGCCGCGTACGAGGCCGCCTACGCCGAGGGCGCGGCCCGCAAGCTCGACGAGGTCACCGACCTGCTGTAGCGACGCCGGGCTCGGCCGTCCTGGCGTCCTCGACGTGCTCGGCCGTCCGGGCGTCCTCGACGTGCTCGGCCAGGCGGTCGAAGAACTCGATCCAGCCCGCCCGCGCCTGCTCGGCGTGCTCGGCGTCGGTGTTGACGCCGTACTGGTGGAAGCGCATCTCGGTGC
The DNA here is from genome assembly GCF_022664455.2 of Actinomadura luzonensis. Taxonomy (NCBI): domain Bacteria; kingdom Bacillati; phylum Actinomycetota; class Actinomycetes; order Streptosporangiales; family Thermomonosporaceae; genus Actinomadura; species Actinomadura luzonensis. Next base: position 1,004,470 of record NZ_JAKRKC020000003.1, on the reverse strand, counting down.
GGCCGCCGGCCTCGGTCAGCTCCAGCGTGACGACCGACGCGGGGCCGTCGCCGGGGGCGTCCGGGTCGCCGGTGGTGAAGACGAGCCGGCCGGGCGCGCGCACCTCGCGGTAGCGGCCGTCGAGCGTCGCCTCGAACCCCTCCTCGCCGACCAGCGTGACCCGCCAGACCCCGCCGGGCACGGTGTCCAGGGTGATCCGGCCGAGCGGCGTGGCCATCGTGCGGGGGCCGAACCAGCGGGCGAAGCGCTCCGGCTCGGTCCAGGCGGCCCACACCAGGGCGCGGGGGGCGGCGAAGTCGCGGATGATGGTGTACTCGGCGGTGGGGCTGTTCATGGTGACCTCCGTGGGTGCGGCTCGATGTGACCACTGTCTCCCGCCCCTCTTACGATCGCCTTCCTGTGCCCTTAAGGCCCGCTGTGGCAGGGTGGGGGTCATGCGGATCCTCCGTGCCGCGAAGGTGCTCACCGGCCGCCAGGGAGAGGTGATCCCGGACGGCGAGGTGGCCGTCGACGGGGCCACGATCGTCCACGTCGGGCCGCGCGGCAGCTCGGGCGAGGACGGCGACGTCCTCGACCTGCCCGGCTGCACCGTCCTGCCGGGGCTCATCGACGCGCACGTGCACCTGGGCTTCGACGACAAGGTCGACCCGGTGACGCGGCGCAGCCAGGAGAGCGATCACCACCTGCTGTTACGCATGGCCGAGAACGCGCGCAAGCTCGTCTCCGCCGGCGTCACCACGGCCCGCGACCTCGGCGCGCGCGGCTTCCTCGACCTGGCGCTGCGCGACGCGATCGAGGAGGGGCTGGCCGTCGGGCCGCACCTGATCGCCGCCACCAGGCCCATCACGCTCACCGGCGGCCACTGCTGGTACATGGGCGGCGAGGCCGACGACCTGCCCGCCATCCGCCGGGTCGCGCGGGAGAACCTGCGCGCCGGCGCCGACTGCCTCAAGATCATGGCCTCCGGCGGCCAGATGACGCCGGGCGCGCCGCCGAGCTGGAGCCGCCAGTACTCGACGGAGCAGATCAGGGCCGTCGTCGAGGAGGCGGCGGTGCGCGGCAAGGGCGTCGCCGCGCACGCCCACGCGCACGCCGCGATCCGCAGCGCGGTCGAGGCGGGCGTGACCACCATCGAGCACTGCTCGTTCCTCACCGCCGCCGGCCACCGCTACGACGCCGAGCTGGCCGAGCTGGTCGCGGCGAGCGGCACGTACGTCTGCCCGACCGTGCACGGGGTGTTCTGGCGGCTGCGCGACACGTTCGGCGCGGAGATGCTCGACACCTGGCTGCACGGGGTCGTCGCGATGCGGGACGCCGGGGTGCGGCTCATCGCGGGCACCGACTCCGGCTTCGCGGCGGCGGGCGTGGCCAACCGCACCGACGGCTACGTGGCGGGGCTGGAGGTGTTCGCGCACGCCGGGTTCGGCAACGCGGAGATCATCGAGATGGCCACCGTCCGGGCCGCCGACGCCTGCGGGGCAGGCGCGGTGACCGGCAGCGTGGAGGCCGGCAAGCGGGCCGACCTGATCGCGGTGCGGGGCGACCCGCTGCAGCGCGTCTCCGACCTGCGCGATCCGGTGCTCGTCCTGGTCTCCGGGCGCGCCGTCACCCAGGCGGGCGTCGACACGGTGACTCCCTCAGTCTGACCGCCCTGTGTGCATCCCGAAGGAGCGTCGTATGCTGCCCTGGTCCGCCGAACTGGCCGGCCGCCTGGACCACCACGTGATCGACAGCGAGCTGCTGCGCGGCAACCCGCTCGGCGACCCGCACGAGCGGCCGCTGCTGGTGTACGTCCCGCCCGGCTACGACGACGAGCCCGCGCGCCGCTACCCCACCGTGTACGTGCTGCTCGGCTACACCGGCCACGTCGCGATGTGGCTCAACCGGGCGCCGTTCCGGCAGCCGTACCCGGAGCTGGCCGACGCGATGTTCGCGGCGGGGGAGGCGCCGCCCGCGATCGTCGTGTACGTGGACGCCTGGACCGCGCTCGGCGGCAGCCAGTACCTCGACTCGCCCGCGACCGGCCGCTACCACTCGTACCTGTGCGAGGAGGTCGTGCCGTGGGTGGACGCCCGCTACCGCACGATCGCCGGCCGCGACCACCGCGCGGTCACCGGCAAGTCCAGCGGCGGCTACGGCGCGATGGTGACCGCGATGCTCGCCCCGCACGTGTTCGGCGCCCTGGCCACGCACGCGGGCGACGCGTTGTTCGAGGTCAGCATGCGGTACGCGTTCCCGGGGCTGGCCCGGCGGCTGCGCGACCAGTACGACGGCTCCTACGACAAGTTCCTCGCCGACTTCCGCTCCCGGCTGGCCGGCACCCGTGAGGGCGACCTGGAGCTGCTGGAGATGTACGCCTACGCGGCGGCGTACTCGGCGGAGGAGGACGGCACGGTGCGGTTGCCGTTCGACGACACCGGCGCGCCCGTGCCGGAGGTGTGGGCGCGCTGGCTGGCGCGCGACCCGGTGGTGATGGCCGGCGAGCCCGGCCACGCCGAGGCGCTGCGCTCGATGCGGGCCATCTGGATCGACGCGGGCAGCCGCGACGAGTACTTCCTCGACTTCGGCGCGGTCGCGTTCCGGCGGGCGGTGGAGGCGGCGGGCGTCCCGGACGAGCGGGTGTACTTCGAGCTGTTCGACGCGGGGCACGGCGGCATCGAGTACCGCTATCCGCTCGCGCTCGCCTGGCTGCTGCGGCGGCTGACGGAGGGGAACGGCTAGGCTGCCCGGGTGGACAAAGCGGAATTGAAGGACCAGGTACGCGAACTGCGCGCACAGGGCCGCTCTCCCAAGGAGATCGCCCGCACGCTCAAGGTGCCGCCGTCCGTCGTGGCGCCGCTGGTGCGGGAGATCGCCGCGGAGACCACCGGCGGCGGGACGCACGAGGTGGTCGGGTGCTGGATCAACGTCGGCTGGAGCGCCGGCCTCGGCGTGGACCCGGCGCTCGGCTGGAGCGACGCGGCCCCGGAGTCCGGCGCCGACGGCATGGTGTGCGTGCTCGTCGCCCGCCGCCACTCCTGGGACCGGACGGAGGTCTGCGGCTACCTGGCCGACGTCTACTGCCTCGGCGTGCGCAACGCCATCGGCCCGCAGATCATGGACGACCGCGAGCTGGCCCGCTTCCGCGAATACTTCTTCGGCGAGTACGCGGGCTGGCAGGAGGCCCCGTACGAGCTGGCCAGGCACCTGGTGCTGGGCTCCGTGGACCACGCCCGCACGCTGGGCTTCGAGCCGCACGAGGACTTCGCGCCGGTGGCCGACGCGCTCGGCAAGTGGGAGGGCGGCTCGGTGATCACGTTCGGCCGCGAGGGCCGGCCGTTCTACCTGGAGCAGCCCGGCGACGACCCGGCCAAGGTGCTGCGCACGCTGCGGCGCACGCTCTCCGACGACGACTTCGACTACGTCACCGGAGGCCGGTGACCCGGAGCGTGAGGTTGAGCCGGCCGGCGGCGAGGCCCGTCGTGGGGTCGCCCGTGCCGGGGAGCACCTTGAGCACGCCGTGGTAGGCCAGCCGCGACGGGCCGCCGAACACGAACAGATCGCCCGAGGCCAGCTCCACGTCCGTGTACGGCTTCCCGCGCGTCTCGGTGTTGCCGAAGCGGAACACGCAGGTGTCGCCGATGCTGAGCGAGACCACCGGGGCGGGTGACCGCTCGTCCTTGTCCTGGTGCATGCCCATGCGGGCCTGGTCGTCGTAGAAGTTGACCAGCGCGGTGTCGGGGGCGTAGTCGTCGGCCGGGCGGTGGTACGCCTCGGCGACCGCGCGGCGGCCCAGGTCGGCGAGCCAGCCGGGGAAGTCGGCGACCTTGCGGCCGTTGACGTCGTGGGCCAGGCGCGTGTAGCGGTAGGGCTGCCAGTGCCAGCCCACGCACACCGTCTGCACCGACATCACGCCGCCGCCGGGCAGCCGGGTGTGCCGCATCGGCACCGGGCCCCTGGCCCACTCGCGGCAGGCCACGACGAGGCGGCGCTGCTCGTCCAGGCTCAGCCAGCCCGGCACGTGCACCGCGCCGGGCGCGATCTCCCTCATCGGCAGCGGGATCATCGCCTTCCAGCGTACGGCGTGGTTGTGGGGGCCGGGCCGCCGACGTACGCTCACCGCAGTTCCGAGGGAGGTATGAGCATGGCCGAGTCCCGCGAGCACGTCTTCGCCGGCGTGCGCGGCGCGAGCGTCGTCCGTGAGTGGCCCCACGACGACCCCCGTTACGTCGTCCTGCTGATCCACGGCTACGGCGAGCACGTGGGCCGCTACGAGCACGTCGCCGACCGGCTGGTGCGCCACGGCGCGGCCGTCTACGGCGTCGACCACGCCGGGCACGGCAGGTCGGCGGGCGAGCGGGTGCTCATCGAGGACTTCGAGGACGTCGTCACCGACGTGCACACGGTCGAGGAGCGGGCCAGGGCCGCGCATCCCGGCGTCCCGGTCGTGGTGGTCGGTCACTCGATGGGCGGCATGATCGCCGCCCGGTACGCCCAGCGGTACGGCGCCGGCCTGGCCGCGCTCGTGCTGTCCGGGCCGGTGATCGGGGAGTGGGAGGCGGTGCCCGCGCTGCTGGCCCTCGACGAGCTGCCCGACATCCCCATCGACCCGGCCACGCTCTCCCGCGACCCGTCCGTGGGCGCCGCCTACGCGGCCGACCCGCTGGTGTGGCACGGGCCGTTCAAGCGGGCCACGCTGGAGGCGTTCGCCGCCTGCCTGGCCGCGATCGCCAAGGGCGGCAGCTTCGGCGCGCTGCCCACCCTGTGGGTGCACGGCGAGGACGACCCGCTGGTGCCGCTCGGGCCGAGCCGGGCGGGCATCGAGGCGGTGCGCGGCACGGACCTCACCGAGCGCGTCTACCCGGGGGCGCGGCACGAGGTGTTCAACGAGACCAACAAGGACGAGGTGCTGGACGACGTCACCGCCTTCCTGGACCGCGCCCTGAGCTGACCGGGGCGCGTCCCAGGTTGGTAACGGGCCCGCTTCCGCCCCGTTCGCGCAGGCACTCTGGAAGCAGGGGAACGAGAGCCGGAGAGCGGGGGCGTGATGGCGTGGGCAGCCCGGGCGGTCGCCCTCGTCCTCGCCGTGGCGTGCCCGGCGCTGGTGATCGCGGCGAGGCTGGTCCTCGCCGGGCTGCCGCCGGAGTGGCTGCCGCCGAGCACGTTGTCGCCGCTCACGGTGGCCGGGCTGACCTTCCCCGCCGTCGGCGCGTTCCTCGTCGTCCACCGGCCCCGGCTCACGCTGGCGTGGCTGATGGTCGCGGGCGGGCTCGGCGCCGCGGTCCACGACCTGTGCCAGGCGGTCATGCTGGCCTCGGCGGCGGGCGGCGACCTGGCGCGGGCGGGGGTGTGGCGGCTGCCGGCGCACGCCGGCTGGGCGGCGAGCACGCTCGCGCTGGAGGTGCTGCTGCCGCTCTGCTCCCCGGACGGCAGGCTGCCCTCGCGGCGCTGGCGGGCGGTGGTGGCGCTGGGCGCGGTGTCCGTCGGCGTCGAGACGGCCCGCCAGTTCCTGCGGCCCGACCCGCCGCCCCAGGGCTACCCGCTGCCCGCCGTCATCCCGAACCCGCTGCAGCTTCCCGCGCTCGCGCCCTACTCCGAGATGATCGGGGCGGTGGCCTGGACGGGGGTGCTGGCGACGGTGCCGTTCGCGGCGTCGTCGCTGGTGGTGCGGTTCCGCCGGGCCGGCCCCGCCGGACGGCGGCAGATCGGCTGGCCGCTGTTCGCCTTCGCGGGCTACATCGTGTTCATGCTGGTGGGCGTGGCGGTGCCCGGCCTGTACTGGATGCAGGTGGTCTGGGCCGGGTTCATCCCGGTCGCGCTGGTGTTCGCGGTGATGCGGTACCGGCTGTACGGCATCGACACCGTCATCAGCAGGACGTTCGTCGCGGCCGGGCTGGCGGGCGCGGCCGGACTGGTCTACTTCGGCGTGGCCGGGGTGTCGAGCCTGCTGGTGGCCGGCTACCACCAGCTCGCCGGACTCGCCGCCGCGTTGTTCATCGGCGCGTTCTTCCAGCCGTTGCGGCGGGCGTTGCAACGTGCCGTCGACCGGCTGCTCTACGGGCCCGTCGGCGATCCGCGGCTGCTGGCCGAGCGGCTGGTGCGGGAGGTGCGCCGGGGCGATCCCGCGCAGGCGCTGGCGTCGGTGCTGGGCATGCTGCGCGAGGGCCTGGCGGTGCAGGGCGTCGCGGTCGAGGTGCCCGGCGGTGAGCGGGGCGGCGCGCAGGTCAGCGGGCAGGTCGGGGACGCGCCGCGCGAGGTGCCGCTGGTCTGGCACGGCGAGCGGGTCGGGCGGCTGCTGGTCGGGCCGCCCACCCCGCGCCGCTTCCCGGCCGCGCACGACGAGCGGGTGCTGGCCACGCTGGTCCCGTACGCGGCCGACGTGGCGCACGCCGTCCGCATGGCCGCCGACCTGCAACGCTCGCGCGAGCGCATCCTCGCCGCCCGCGAGGAGGAGCGGCGGCGGCTGCGCCGCGACCTGCACGACGGCCTCGGCCGCACGCTCAGCGACATGGCGATGACCGTCAACATGGCCAGGATCAGCCTGAAGAGCTCCCCGGAGGCGGCCGACGACCTGCTGCGCGAGCTGCGTTCCGGCATGGACGCGGTCACCGGCGACATCCGCCGGCTCGTCCACGACCTGCGCCCGCCCGCCCTGGACGACCTGGGCCTGGCCGCCGCCGTCGCGGCGCTGGCCGGCCCCGGCGACCCGGGCGGCCCGGTCACGGAGGTGAGCGCCGAGGGCGACCTGGCCGGCCTGCCCGCCGCCGCCGAGGTGGCCGTCTACCGGATCACGCAGGAGGCGCTGACCAACGTCCGGCGGCACGCGAAGGCCACCCGCGTCCGGGTCGAGCTGCGCCGCGACCCCGAGGTGCTGCGCCTGCTGATCGCCGACGACGGCGTCGGCCTGCCGCCGGAGCGCCGCGCGGGCGTCGGGCTCGCCTCGATGCGCGAGCGCACGGCGGAGCTGGGCGGGATCTGCCTCATCACCGGCGAGCCGGGGAAGGGCACCACCGTGGAGGTCATGCTCCCCCTGCCCGCGCCCGGTCCTGGCCGGGACCAGGACCGGTCCGGTCAGCGCCTCGGCTCGTAGTGCAGCGCCGTGATGCCGCAGTCGAACGCGTCGGCGGCGACCAGGCGCAGCTCCCGGCGGCCGGGGAACACCGGCATGCCGCCGCCGAGCGCGACCGGGTTGACGAACAGGTGGTACTCGTCGATCAGGTTCGCCTCGGCCAGGCTCGCGACGAGGGTGCCGCCGCCGTAGACGACGAGGTCGCCGCCCTCGCGGGACTTCAGCTCGCCGATCGTCGCGGCGAGGTCGCCGCCGGCGACGGTCGTGTTCTCCCACGGCGACTCGGTGAGGCTGCGGGAGATCACGACCTTGGGCGTGTTGTTCATCCAGTCGATGGACTCCTGGTCCTCGCCCTCGGGGCCGGCGGCCCAGGCCGGGATGAAGCCCTCGGCGAGCCGGCGGCCGAGCACGATGCCGTCGACCTTCGCGGTGAGCGCGTTGATGTGCGCGTTCAGGTCGGCGGTCCAGGGGTGGGCCAGCCAGTCCATCTCGCCGTTCGGGCCGGCCATGTAGCCGTCGGCGCTGACCTGGACCTGGAGCAGGAGCTTGCGCATGGAACGCTGCCTTCCGTCGTTCTCGTCGTTCGTTCGGGATGACTCAACCCTGGACGGCAGAGCTTACGGTCTCCTTCCCGCCTGCTTAAGGCCGCTACCGCACCCGCAGCCAGGCGTGACCCCTGCCGCGGTCACGGGTCAGCTCGACCTTCCAGCAGCCGCGCCGGGGGAAGACGAAGCCGGTGCCCCACTCCTGGCCGGGGCGGTGCCAGCTCGACCCGCCGTGTTCCTCCGGGCCCCAGGCGAGCTTGGCGCGGGTGCCGTCCGGGAGCGTCGCCCGGACCTCGCGCAGCGGGCCGTCCCCGGTCATCCGCCAGACGATCTTGATTTCCGCGCCGTGCCGCAACGGGGTCTCCGCGAACAGCAGCCCCCACAGCTCCACGCCCTCGCCGACGCCCTTCACCTCGGGGAACCCCTCGCCCTGCAGCACCGGCGACCCCTCGCACCCGGCCCCCGCGACGGTGGCGGTGGGGCCCGGCGTCGCCGTCGCCCGCGCGTCCGTCGCCGGTGGTGTGCCTGACGCCTGCGCGCTCGTCCCTGGCGGCCTGCCTGACGCCCGCGCGTCCGGCCGCGGAGCCGCCGCGCCGGCCCCGCACCCGCTGATCGCCAAGACCGCCACGAACGACACCATGATCCGTCTCATCGAACCTCCTCGCCCCCCTTACACCGGCAGGCGACGCGAGGTTCCGGCGGAGGCGTCAGCCGCCGAAGACGGGCAGCGTCAGGAAGGACGGGCGCCCGGGGTCGTGGAAGACCTCGAAGCGGGTCACCTGCGTCCGCACCGCCCGCGCCACCCCCTCTCCCGTGCCGTGGTTGCGCGCGAAGCGCGGGAACGCCCCGCCCGCGACCTGCATGCCGCGCCTGGCCAGCGTCCGCGCCAGGCCCCGCGCGTCGGGCCGGTCCTTGCCGTACGGGGTGCGGACCAGCACCACCGGCAGCGGCCCCGACCCGCGCGGGCGGCAGCGGTCGGCCGGATCCGAGCCTACGGCCCGCCGATGACTTTCCCGCGCCGCGCCGGTCTGCACGTACGAGGAGGCGACCTATGAACGGCGAACGGGAACGGGCCCTGACGGCAGGCGTGGCCCTGCTGGAACGCGCCATCGACTACACCCTCGGCAGCCTGCGGGTGGTGAGCCCGGACATGCTCTGCCGCCCCACCCCGTGCGCCGGCTGGACCCTGCAGCGGCTCCTGACGCACGTCACCGGCTCACTGCGGGCACTGAACGAGGCCGCCACCGGCGACGTCGCCCTGGTGCCCGAGCCGGTCGGCGCCAGGAGGGCCGCCCGCGGCGGCGACCTGGCCCTGCTCGTCAGGGACGACGCGACGGAGGTGCTCGGCACCTGGGCGAACGTGATCAGCGGCGGCCCGGTCTCCATCGGCGACCGGCACCTGACCAGCCCGATGGTGGCCGCGGTGGGCGCGATCGAGATCGCGGTGCACGGCTGGGACATCGCGCGGGCCTGCGGCGAGCACCGGCCGATCCCGCCGCTGACGGCCGCCGAGCTGCTGGACCTGGCCCGGCTCTTCGTGACGCCCGCCGACCGGCCGCACCGGTTCGGGGCGCCGCGCCGCGTCGTCCCGGGCGCGTCCCCCGGCGCCCGGCTGCTCGCCTACCTGGGACGCGACCCGGCCTGGCCCGGCACGCCGCCCTGCTCCTCCTGACGCCGGGCCGGACGCGATGCCGCCCCGCAGCGCGCGGCCGGGTGGGCGTTCATTCCGGTGGCTCGCCGCCGGTCTGCTCGCGGACCAGGTAGTCGGCGTACCAGTCGGGCCAGTCGGGGTCCTCCGCGCCGATGTGCTTCTCGTGCTCGCCGTGCGCGGCGGCGGCCCGGCGCAGCGCGGCCGCGAGGTCGGCGGCCGAGGCGAACGTGGTGGCCGAGGCGTCCAGGCGTCCCGGGAGCCTGGTGGTGACCTCCTGCAGGACCCAGCCGTTGCCGTCGGGGTCGCTGAAGGACAGGAACGAGCCGTAGCTGCCGCGCTCCGGGTCCGGCCCGGGCACCCGGGCGTCGGTGCCGGCGTGGTGGAAGACCCCGCCGGCGTCGTGGAAGACCTCGCTCGGCCCGGCGCCGAGCCGCTGGAGCTCGGCGTGGGCGGCCTCGATGTCGTCCACGACGAGGTGCAGGCCCTGGGCCGTGCCCGGCGCCTGCGCGGTGACCGAGCTGCCGAAGATGACCGAGGCCGGCGAGCCGGGCGGGGTCACCTGCACCACCCGGAAGTCCCCGTCGGTGGCGACGTCGGCGTCGAGCCGCCAGCCGAGTCCGGTGTAGAAGTCCTTGGCCCGGTCGACGTCGGCGACCGGTACCACGACTACTTCGAGCTTCATGTCCATGATTGCGCCTCCTGTGCGCTTTGTTGCGACATGCCCGGTTTGAAACGTGGCGATCCCGTAATTACGGAAAATTCAGTCGAGGTGGGAGACCTGGTAGTGGGCGATGCGCCAGCCCTCCGCCGTCCGCCGCAGCAGGACGCCGAGGTTGACGTGCAGGGCGGGCCGGTCGGTGAACGTGAAGTCCACGGCCAGGTAGCCGAGCACGAGATCGTCCGCCGGCTCCTTGATCTCCAGGACGCGGTAGGCCGCGGCCAGCCCCGGCGGCTGGGCGTCGTAGTAGGCGGCGACGCCGTCCCGGCCGACGCTGTAGGGGCGCAGACCCTGGAAGATCGCGTCCTCGGTGAACAGGGCCGCGACCTGCTGTGGCTCGTGGGCGGCCAGGCCGGCCCGCCACCGGTCGAGTACGTCCCTGAGCACGGCTTCCTTGCTCATCGGGCTCCTCCTTCCCGCGGGGCCGGGTCAGTGGCCCGCGCTCATGCCGCCGTCGACATGCAGGATCTCGCCGGTCACGAACGGCGCGTTCTCCAGGAACACGACCGCGTCCACGATGTCGCCCGGCTCGCCCATCCGGCCCACCGGGTGCAGCGCCGCGAGGGCTTCGTGGGTCTCCGCCGGGTGCATGGGCGTCTTGATCGTGCCCGGCGACACGGCGTTGACGCGCACGCCGCGCGTGGCGTACTCGATGGCCAGGGACCTGGTGGCGGCCTGGAGGCCGCCCTTGGTCAGCGAGGCCAGCACGGACGGGACGCGGGAGTCGGGGTTGTCGACCAGGCTCGTGGTGATGGTGACCACGTGGCCGCCGCCCCGCTCCAGCATGCGCTCGACGGCGAGCTGGGTGATGTGGAAGAAGCCGTCGAGGTTCACGGCGGTGACGGCGGCGTAGTCGTCCACGGTGTAGTCGGTGAACGGCTTGGCGACGAACACGCCGGCGTTGTTGACCAGGGTGTCCACCCGGCCGTACCGCTCGACGGCCGCGGCGACCGCGCGCTCGGCGGTCTCCCGGTCGGCGACGTCGCCCCGGACGGCGATGACGTCCGGGTCGTCCGAGGCGCCGATGGTGCGCGACACGGCGACGACGGCGTAGCCGAGCTTGCGGTACGCCGCGACGACGCCGGCCCCGATGCCCTGCGACGCGCCGGTCACGATGGCCACCTTCTGCTGCTGCTGAACGCTCACTGGGAACCCTCCTCCTCGACCGATCCACTACCTAGACAACCGGTCGTCTATTTCTTTCGTGCTTGTGAAGGTAAGGCGCGTGCGCAAACAGGTCAACGCGTCAGGACCCCTTCGCCGGGACCGGGAACCTCCTACCTGGTAGGAGAAAGCTCCCACCGCAGGCTAACGCCGGTGCGGGTCGTCCTCCGGGAGCCACGCGTCAGGGCCGTGGACGCCCAGGTCGCCGTCCTCCCGCAGGGCCTCCACGACCGCGAGCACCGAGGTGCGGACCTCGCTCCGCCGCCACACCAGGGACCACGTCCAGTACACCTCCGGCGCGACCACCGGCCGCCGCACCAGGTCCGGCGGCAGCGGGGCGGTCTGGCCCTTGGGCGAGTTGACGACGGGGCGGCGGCTGCGGCGTACGTGGTCGAAGAAGGCCGGGCCGGTGATCCCGCCGTCGGAGATGCGCACCGCGCGGGCCCCAGTCCGCCGGGCCAGCTCCTCCGCGTAGACGTTCCACGACGACCAGGAAGTGGCGTCGTCGTCGAGGAGCACGGCGGTCCCCGCGGCCTTGACCGGGCCGGTGTCGTGGCCCGTCGCCACCGCGTACAGGCGGTCGGCGCCGAGCAGCCGGGCGCGCAGGCCCAGCCGCTCCAGATCGGCCCGGCGGATCCAGCAGACCGCCAGGTCGAGCCCGCCGTCGGCGACCCTGGCCGCCTGCGTGTGGGACGGCGCCACCCAGGCGTCCAGATGCACCTGCGCCGCCGCCGCGGCACGCGTGGTCAGGTCGGGCGGCAGCCAGTTCACGTACCCGAGCCGGACCGGCGCCGAGCCGGACAACCTGCGCGCCCGGTTCCGCAACGCGTCGGCCCGCTCCAGCAACGCCCGGGCGTCGGGCAGCAGCGCGGCACCGGCCGGGGTGAGCGCCACGGAGCGCCGATCCCGGTCGAACAGCCGCACCCCCAGATCGCGCTCCAGCGCCTTGATCTGCTGGGACAACGATGGGCCGGCGATCAGCAACCGCCCGGCGGCCCGCCCGAAGTTCAGCTCCTCGGCCACCGCGACGAAGTACCGCAGCTGACGCAGCTCCACACCGCCATGCTACGGCGGTAAGAGCCCCGCCCTACCACCCACCGCCCCGCAGCCCCGCCGGCTGCAGCCTCACCGACCCGTGGTCCCGCCGACCGGACCCTTGGCATGGGGCTCCTGGGGTTTCAGGGCCTTGCCGGCTTCGGCTCCCGCGCCGTCAGCCGGCCCCAGCCCTCGGCCCCGGGCCTCCGCCCTCGGCGCCGGGCTCCTGCCCGCGCGCTCTCGACCTCCTGCCCGCGCCTGCGCTCACAGGCCGATCGGCGCCTCGGCGAAGGTGCGGGCGCCGAGCAGGGCCAGGCAGTTGGTCCACATGGCCCCGAGCCGTTGCGTGTCGTTGTAGAGCTTGGCGAACAGCACCTGCCCCTCCAGCTGGGCCACCACCGACCGCGCCGCTTCCCGCGCGTCGGCGACGGTGACGTCCCCGCGCGCCCGAGCCTCCCCGATGACCGCCTCGATCAGGCCGGCCTGCGCCTCGAAGATCTCCTGCAGCCTCGCCCGGATCGACTCGGTCTGGTTGCTCAGCTCCAGCGTGAGGTTCCCGAACAGGCACCCCGAGACGGTGCCGCAGCTCTGCTGCCCGGCGAGCTGCGCGGCCTGGGTCACCTCGAACAGCCGCCGCAGCCGGTGCAGCGGCTCGACCTCCTCGGCCAGCACCTGCCTCCAGGCCCGCTCCTGAGCGGCCCAGTGCTCGTCGATGACGGCCAGGGCCAGGGCTTCCTTCGACTCGAAGAAGTAGTAGAAGCTGCCCTTGGGCACCCCGGCCGCCTTGCAGATCTCGGCCACCCCCAGAGCGGAGTAGCCGCGCAGCTCGATCAGTGAGCGCGCCGCCGCGAGGATCTTCTCCCTGGCGTCGCTGGTGCGTCCCATGACCTCATGGTACTAGACCGGTCGGCTAGCGCCAGGAGACCGTTCGTCCTGGGAACTCATCCGCCACATCCGGTCCAGCGCATCTCGTCCCGACCCCTTACGATTGCCTTGTACGGCAGAACAGGCGACCTCATGAGTGAACCCGTGAAACCGGCACCGGTTGGGGCGATCCGGTGAGAAGATCGTAAGCGGGCACAGACCTACCGTTCGGGGCCGAAACACGTCCGGCCGATCCAGCGACGGCGCGGCGGCACGCGAGCGCCGGATCCAGGCCGAGCGACGTGGTGGCGACGACCGTTCTTCGTGCGGCCGTCGCCACCACCACCCTTTACCCACTTCATCCTCCGGCCGAAGCCACTGCCCTGGAGACACGGGCCCAGTCATCAGACAGGCAGCGCGAACCGAGCGCGGCTGCAGCCGCTCGCCGGGAGGCGGCACGGGCGCGGCGCGAGGTCGGCAGTGGGTGAGGCTCGGGTCGGCGGTCGGCGGTCGGCGGTCGGTGAACGGTGGTCGGTGTCGGCAGTCGGCGGTCCGTGATCGGCGGTCCGTGATCGGCGGTTGGCGGTGGCTGGAGCCGGAGGGCGGCGTCGGCTGGTGGTCGCTGAGGTCGGGGCGGCCGGCTGGTGGTCGCTGGGGTCGGGGCGGCCGGCGATGGTCATGGGGTGGGCCGGGGTCGCTGCGGGCCGGGCGAGGCGGGGTGAGGCGGGGCGGGCCGGGCGAGGCGAGGCGGGCCGGGCGAGGCGGGGCGGGCAGTGGGGGTGTTACTCCGCTTCCTCCAGGGCTTGCAGGACCTGTTCGCCGTACTTGGCCAGTTTGTTCTCGCCGACCCCGTTCACCGTGCTCAGCTCGGCCAGGGACGACGGGCGGCGGGTGGCGATCTCGCGGAGCGTGGCGTCGTGGAAGATGACGTACGCCGGGACGCCCTGCTCCTTGGCGACGCTGGCGCGCCAGGTGCGGAGGCGTTCGAAGATCGGAGCCGCCTCCGCGGGCAGGTCGGCCGCGGGCCGCGACTTGCCGGACGCCGACGCCGACGAGGACGAGGATCCCGAGCCGGACCCCCGGGTGCGGGGCGGGCGGAGGGTGTCGCGGCGCAGCAGGACCTGGCGCTGCCCCCGCAGCACGTCGCCGCTGCCCTCCGTCAGGACCAGCGCCCCGTAGTCGGACTCCACCGCCAGCAGCCCCTGCGCCAGCAGCTGCCGCACCACGCCGTGCCACTCCTGGCTGCCCAGCTCGGTGCCGACCCCGAACACGCTGAGCGAGTCGTGCCCGTGCTGCAGCACCTTGGCCGTGCTCTTGCCGAGCAGGATGTCGACCACCTGCCCGACCCCGAACTTCTGCCGCCGCTCCTTGGCCAGCCGGAACACGGCGGACAGCACCTTCTGCGCCGCGACCGTGCCGTCCCAGGTCTCGGGGGGCGACTGGCAGGTGTCGCAGTTGCCGCACGGCTCGGAGCCCTGCTGGCCGAAGTAGTCGAGCAGCATGACCCGGCGGCAGCCCGCCGTCTCGCACAGCGCCAGCATGGCGTCGAGGTGCAGCACCTGGCGGCGGCGGTGCGCGTCGTCGCCCTCCATGGCCATGCGCCGGTGCTGGACGACGTCCTGCAGCCCGTACGCCATCCACGCCGTGGCCGGCAGCCCGTCGCGCCCCGCCCGCCCGGTCTCCTGGTAGTAGCCCTCCAGCGACTTCGGCAGGTCGAGGTGGGCGACAAAGCGCACGTCGGGCTTGTCGATGCCCATGCCGAAGGCGATGGTGGCGACCACGATCAGGCCGTCCTCGCGCAGGAAGCGGGCCTGGTGGGCGGCGCGGGTGCGGGCGTCGAGCCCCGCGTGGTACGGCACCGCCGCGATGCCGTGCTCCACCAGGAACTCGGCGATCTTCTCCACGGACGAGCGCGACAGGCAGTAGACGATGCCGGAGTCGCCCGGGTGCTCGGTGCGCAGGAAGTCGAGGAGCTGCTTCTTCGGCTCGGCCTTGGGGGTGATGCGGTAGTGGATGTTGGGCCGGTCGAAGCTGGCGACGAAGTGGCGGGCCTGGTCGAGGCCGAGCCGGGAGGAGATCTCGGCGTGCGTGGCGGGGGTGGCGGTGGCCGTGAGCGCGATGCGCGGCACCTCCGGCCAGCGCTCGCGCAGCTCCGACAGCCCGAGGTAGTCGGGCCGGAAGTCGTGGCCCCACTGCGCCACGCAGTGGGCCTCGTCGATGGCGAACACCGAGATCTCGCCCTTGGCGAGCAGCCGCATCGTGGACTCGACGCGCAGCCGCTCGGGGGCGAGGTAGAGCAGGTCGAGCTCGCCGGACAGGAACTCGGCCTCGACGAGCTGGCGCTCGTCGAAACCCTGCGTCGAGTTGAGGAAGCCGGCCCGGACGCCGAGCGCGCGCAGCGCGTCGACCTGGTCCTGCATGAGCGCGATGAGCGGCGAGATGACCACCCCCACGCCGGGGCGCACCAGGGCCGGGATCTGGTAGCAGAGCGACTTGCCGCCGCCGGTCGGCATGAGCACGAGCGCGTCGCCGCCGGACACGACCTGGTCGATGATCTCCTGCTGCCCGGGCCGGAACGAGTCGTAGCCGAACACGCGGTGCAGAACCTCGGAGGGGGTATCCATGTGGCTACCTTACGTGTTCGCGGGCGGACTGTTCGTGAGTTCGCGGAGGGCGAGCGGGAGCTCCCGGAGCCGACGGCGGCCGGGCGCGAGCCCCGGTGACGCCGATGGCCGGGCGCGACCACCGGTGACGCCGATGGCCGGGCGCGAGGCCCGGGTACGCCGCCGGCGTCAGGAGGCGGGCGCGCCGCCCACGTCCCCCTGCCGATCGTAGGCCACCAGCGCCAGCGCTCCGATCGCGCAGCACGCCGCCACCACCCCCATCACGGCAGGGAACCCGGCCACCTCCGCGATCCCGGCCGCCACCAGCGGCGCGACGGCCTTGGCCGCCGTGACGGGCAGCGCGAGCGCGCCGCTCAGCGACGCGTACGCGGCCGTGCCCCACCGGTCGGCGATCAGCGCGGGCCTGGCGATGGTCGCCACCCCGAACCCCAGCCCGAACAGCACCACCGCCCCCACCGCGCCCGCCGTGCTGTGCCCGGCGAGCGGCAGCAGCAGCGCCGCGAGCCCCTGCAGCCCGAACATGGCCGCCGTGATGAGCGCCACCCGCCACCGCGCCTGCAGGCCGGTCGTGACCAGCCGCCCGGTGACGGACAGCACCCCGAGCAGCCCCGCCACGCCCGCCGCGAACACCGGCGGGTGCCCGAGCGCGATCAGGTACGTCACCAGCAGCACCCCCATGACCGACACGGCCCCGGTCTGGGTGAGGAACCCGGCCGCCAGCAGCCAGAACGGCCGCTCCCGCAGCGCCGCGCCGACGATCTCGCCCCGGTTCGCGTGCGGCGGCCCCCGCCGGTCGCGCACGGCGAACGCGTGCAGCGGCACGGCGACCACCGCGTACCCGGCGGCCAGCGCCACCAGCGCGGTCCGCCAGCCGTACCGGTCCACCAGGAGCCCGGTCAGCGGCAGGAACACGCTGGAGGCGAACCCGGCGACCACCGTGACGACCAGCAGCGCCCGCGCCCGCCGCGCCGGGTCGAACCAGGCGACGATCACCGCGAACGCGGCCTCGTACAGCACCGCCGCCGACGCGACCCCGAGCGCCGCGCACACCAGGTACAGCTGCCCGACGGTCCGCACCTGCGACCAGGCCAGCACCGCCGCCGCCCCCAGCAGCGACCCGGCCGTCATCAGGCCGCGCGCCCCGCGCCGGTCCAGCCACCGCCCGACGAGCGGCGCCACCGCGCCCGAGATCAGCACCGACAGCGTGAGCGCCCCGGTGAGCTGGGCGACCCCGGCGTCCAGGTCGCGCGACATGGGCGGGATGAACACGGAGAAGGCGTAGTAGAGCACGCCGTAGCCGGCGGTCTGGGTGATCGCGAGCGCGGCCACCATGCGGGCGCGCGCTCCTGGAGGAAGGTCGTCGATCACCCGATCCAGGCTAACCCCCCGCCCGTTCGGCGATCTTCGTGGGTAGCGTCGGGGCATGAGCTTCTCCTACGTGGTCACCGGCGGCGGGCGCGGCATCGGCAGGGCGGTGACCGAGCGGCTGCGCGACGGAGGCGGCACGGTGGTCGCCGTCGAGCGCGACGCCGCCGCGCGTCTTCCGCGACGCCTCCGTGCACTCCGCGCCGGTCGCCGAGGTCCGGGCGCTGATCGCGGCGAACCTGGACCTGGCCGTCGTCGGCTGCGCCACCGCCGTGCGGGCCTTCCTCGCCGCCGGCGGGCCGGGCGCGATCGTCAACGTCACCTCCCACCAGGCGGCGCGCCCGGTGCCGGGCAGCTTGCCGTACGCGACGGCCAAGGCCGCCACCGAGGGCCTGACCAGGGCGCTCGCCATCGAGTACGGCAGGCGCGGCATCCGGGTCAACGCCGTGGCGCCGGGGACGGTGGCGACCGGGCGCTACCGCGACTTCCTGGCCTCGCTGGACCCGGCGGAGGCGGCGGCCGTCGAGCGTCAGCTCGCCGTGCTGCACCCGCTGGGCCGGGTGGCCGAGCCCGCCGAGGTGGCGGCGGTCGTGGCGTACCTGCTGTCGGACGAGGCGGCCTTCGTCAACGGCGCGACCGTGCCCGTGGACGGCGGCAGGACGGTGCTCGGCCTCGACCCCGAAGCCAGGGAATGAAAACCGTTGCCACCCGGTTGAGAGGGGCATGAAGAAGAACCTGCACCCCGCCTACCGTCCCGTGGTCTTCCGCGACCCCAGCGTCGGCTTCGCCTTCCTCACCCGCTCGACCCTGTCCAGCGACAGGACCGTCGAATGGGAGGACGGCCGGACCTATCCGGTCGTCGACGTGGACGTGTCGTCGGCCAGCCACCCCTTCTACACCGGCCGGGGCCGCATCCTCGACACCGCCGGCCGCGTCGAGCGCTTCAAGCAGCGCTACGGCCGCGCCTGAGCGCCTGACGCCCCCGTGCCCGCCGAAGTGCGGTCAAGTGGCGGGCATGCCGGGGCTACCGCCGGGTAAAAGTCCTCCACCGGCGTAAAAGCAGTGGTGGAGTCGATGGGTCTGTCTGGAAGGGAACGCCGCATACTCGCCCAGATCGAGCAGGCCCTGGAGCGGGAGGATCCCGAGTTGGCCCGGCGCGTGGCGGCCATCAACAGGATCGAGGCGGGTGACGGCCTTCCGCAGGAGCCCTACGGGGAGCGCCTGCGGATGTGGGCGCTGGCCCACGTATGGGTGATCTTCGCGGTCGGCGCCCTGGTGATCGTGTTACTGCTGGTCGCGGTCCTGACCACCTGATCGTCCCGCGCGGTGGCGCCGCAGGACGACCAGGTCGGCGGCGGCGATGACCGCCACCGCCGCCGCGACGGCCGCCTCCCACTTCCAGACGTCCTCGCCCGTGCTCATGGCGCGGGTCACGAAGAACACCGCCGCGGCGACGCCGAGCACCAGCGCCACCAGCGACAGCACGCGCCGCGCGCGCAGCGGGCTGCGCGCGGTCGTCGGCTCCGTTCCCGCGCGGTCGCGCAGCCACATGACGAGCCCCCTCTCCTAGGCCAGGCACCTCAGGGCCGAGGCGAGGCGCGGGTCGAGCCCGTGCGAGGCGGGCAGCCGGCCCACCGTGGCGGCCACGAACTCGGGGTACGACAGCGTCGCCGTCACGTCCTCCAGGGCCACCCAGACCTGCTCGGCCGTCTGCTCGACCTGCACCTTCGAGTCCCGCTCGGCCAGCGCGAAGCGGCCGACCGCGACCCGCCACAACGTCCGCGCGTCCGCCTCGTCGTCGGCGACCGGAGCCCCGACGTCGTCGGCGTGCGTGGCGTACTCGGAGTCGTAGTGGAAGGCCTGGTGCCCGTTGGGGTACGGCCCGGCCATGGTCTGGAGCGTCGCGCCGGGGCCCAGCTCGCGCATGCGCCGCCGGGTCTCGCCGTTCTGGGTGCGCCACTCCTGGAGGACCTCCTCGACCGGCAGGTCGCGGCGGCGGCGCACCGACCACTCGTTGAACTCGTTGTACCCGGTGATGCCCTCGGCGGCGAGCCGGCCCATCAGGTCCTGGACGGTGCCGTCCAGGCAGGCGTGGTTGTACATCTCCTCGCCCGCCAGGTGCGCCAGCACGTCGCGGACGCTCCACCCCTCGCAGCGGGACGGCCGCAGCCAGCCGCTCTCGTCCAGGCCGGCGAAGTGCCGGTCGAGCCTGGCGGCCTCGGTGTCGAAGATGTCGAACGGGTCGAAGTCTCGCAACAGATCGTCCTCAGCCATACTCCGGACGCTACCCCTGTTGTCCGACTTTTCACGGCTCCTTGACAACCAGTGAACCCGCGGCGGCCTTGACCCGCCCGTACTCGGCGGCGCACGAGGGCGCCCGCTGGGCCGGCACCCAGCCGCCCTTGGCGATGGCGGCGTTCGCGGCCGGGTCGGCCCCGTACAGCAGGCAGGCGAACGTGGCCGACTCCTCGGCCCCCTCCGGGTGCCCGGTCAGGCCGTCGTGCCCGGCGGCGAGCAGGTGGCGGGCCTCGGCGGCGGGCACCGCGCGGGCGGGCCGGTCGGCGGCCAGCGTGAGCGCGGCGAGCCGGTCGGCCTGGTCCTCGGCGTCGGGCAGGCCGTTGAGCGTGCCGAGCGCGTGGCCGAGCTGGTGGTGGAAGAGCACGCTCAGCGCGGCGTCGAGGCGGCGGCCGGCGGTGCGGGCGTCGGCCTCCTCGGTCTCGGCGATGCCGGTCAGCGTGCGACGCAGCCGGTCGACGCCGGCGTAGCAGAGCGTGATGCGGCGCTGCGCGGCGTCCCAGGAGGCGGGCGGCCCGGCGCAGTCACGGGCGACGACCTCGACCGGCTGCGGCAGCCGGATCCGGGTGCGCAGCGCCTCGCTCTCCCTGAGCAGCCGCCTGGCCTGCTCGGCGCGGGGCGAGCCGGCGGGTTCGTACCGCACGGCGGGGGTCTCGGCGGGGGCCGGTGAGGGGGCCGCTCCCAGCGCGCTCGCCGTGCTCAGGGCCAGGGCGACGAGGGGATGCGGCATACGGAGGGCTCCTTCCGGCGGAACGGTCGCGGCAATGGGACCTACCATGCGGCGATCAAGTGATCGCTAAACCTGCCGGCGGGTAAAAAGCCGGAGGCCCGGCCCCACGAGGGGACCGGGCCTCAGCCGTGCCGCTGATGATCACCAAGGATCAGTGACGCCACCAGGAGCCGTAGACCCGCACGTAGTCGGGGCGGCTCGTGGAGCTGTTGAGCTCGTCACTGCCCGCGTACGAAGCGCGGAACCAGCCGCTCCGGTACGCCTTGGTCTTGGCGAAGAACTTGCCGTTCCACTTCGTGGTCGCGGAGGTGACCCACTTCCAGGTGTTGCTGCCGTTGGCCCTGTAGTAGACGTTCACCTTCTCGCCGCGAACGCCTTCCCAGCTGTCGTCGTCGACCAGGAGCCGGCCGGAGAAGTAGATCGACTTGCCCTTGCGGACCTTGTACGGCTCCGCGCTGAAGCGCGAGATCCGCGTGTCGGCCTTGGTCTTGGCGAGCTCGACCGCGAAGTACGCGTCGTCCGTCGCGACCTGCTTGCCGGCGTCGTCGAACGCGACGGCGGTGGCCTTCCACTTGCCGGCCGCGTCCGCGTCGGTGAAGCCGACGGAGAAGCGCCAGCTCTCCAGCGGCTTGACGGACTTGGCGGCGAACGTCCGCGGGCCGTCGACCGGCGCCACGGAGACTTCGACCTTCTTGACGTCCGAGCCGGCCCGGACGTGGATGTAGGCGGTGGTCTCCTCACCCTTCTTCACCACGACCGGGTTCGGCGTGATGCTACGGATGTAGAGCCTGGTGTCCGCCTTGGTGGTGGTGGCGGAGGCGGCCCCCGCCCCCGTCACGAGCATGGCCCCGCCCACGAGGGCGGAGACGAATCCCAGAGCGATCTTTCTCATGAGGGTGCTGATTCCTCTCCCCGTATCGCTTAAGAGCCAGCCCGGGGTGGCTGACTCCCTCTACTACTTTGAGGCACCAGATGGGGAAAAGGTTGGCTAAAGTTACGAAAAATATTTGATCACGGTCTTAACCTGGGCTTATACGGAAAAATCCGTTTTGGTACCACTTGACCCACTACAGTCTCACCCATGACGGACGTCTACACGCTCGGCGAGCCGCTCGGCGTCGTCACCAGCGGCCGGGTCCGCCACGAGAGCGAGGCCAGGCTGGACGTGTGCGGCCCCGAGTTCACCCTGGCCGTGGCGCTGGCCAGGCTCGGCCACGACTGCGCCTACCTGGGCAAGGTGGGCGGCGACGAGCTGGGCGCGCGGGCCGTGTCGGTGCTGCGCGGCGAGGGCGTGGACGTCGCCGACATGCGGGTGTCCGACGGGCTGCCGACCGGCCTGCTGCTCAGGGAGAGCCGCGTCGGCCGGGAGCCGCGCGCCGCGCACTACCGCGCCGGCTCGGCCGGCTCGCGCCTGTCGCCGGGCAACGTCCCCATCGACCGGGTGGCCGCGGCGAAGATGGTGCACGTGACCGGCGTCACGGCCGCGCTCGGCATCGACGCCCAGGACGCCGTGCGCGCCGCCGTCAGCGCGGCCCGCAACGCCGGCGTGGTGATCTCCTTCGCCGTCGAGTACGTCCCCGAGCTGTGGTCGTCGGTGCGCGAGGCCGAGGAGGTGCTGAGCGAGCTGGCCTGCGCCGCCCACCTGCTCTTCCTCCGCCAGGACGAGCTGGACCTGGTCAAGCCCGCCCTCACCCCCGAGCGCGAGGTCGTCGTGGACCGCGGCGCGAAGGGCGCGAGCGTGCGCGCCGACCGCATGCGCTACGACGTCCAGGGCTGGCAGGTGCCGGTGGTGGACCCGTCGGGCGCGGGGGAGGCGTTCGCGGCCGGCTACATCAGCGCCGCCCTGGACGGGCTGACCCCCCAGGAACGCCTGTACCGCGGGGCGCTGTTGAGCGCCGCCGCGGTCACGGGCGTCAGCGACTGGCAGGGGTTGCCCACCAGGGCCGAGCTCTAGTCGGGCTCTAGTTGACGGTCAGGGTGAAGGTCGAGGTCGTGTTCTTGATGTTCTGCGCGTTGTTGCTGAAGCGCAGGCCGGTGAACGTGGCCGAGCCCACCGCCGGGCCCTGGCCGGGCTCGGGCAGCTCGTTCACCCAGATCCCGAAGCCGGACTTGGCGTCGAAGGCGTCACCGCTCTTCTGCGCGCCGCTGATCGACACGTTCGTGAAGGCCGTGTCCTTGATCGGGTTCAGCGGCGTCGTCGGGCTGGAGTAGCTGGTCTGGAACATGATCCCGCTGTACGTCGGGTCGACGATGTCCAGGTTGCTGACGCGGATGCCCTGGAACACCTTCGAGGCGGAGAACAGCCACATCGCCGGGAACGTCTGCTGCCCCCAGAAGTGCCCGCCGGCCCGGACCAGCGAGATGTTGTCGAACACGGTGGGCGGGCTCGCGCCGAAGCCGTTCATCGGGATCCCGAAGTCCAGCGAGCTGATCGTCACGCCCGAGTAGACGAGCGTGTCGGCCACGTAGATGTTCCTGAAGGTGTTGTCGTAGCCGCCGTAGACGGCCACGCCCGCGGCCCGCCAGGTGAGCAGCGAGGTCAGGTTCTCGAAGACGTTGCCGTACTGCTCGCCGGGGTTGTTGTCGGTGGCCGAGAACAGCGCGAAGCTGTCGTCGCCCGTGGCCCGGGTCTCGATGTTGGTGACGCGGTTGCCGGTGCTGCCGTTGGTGAAGTTGAGGCCGTCGGCGAAGGTGTTCCTGATCCGGGAGTTCTTCAGCGTCATGGTGTCGGTGTTGGTGCCCCAGTACATGCAGACCTGGTGCTCGACCCAGACGTTGTCGATCGTCATGTTCGCCACGTTCGAGAAGTCGAACACCTTGCCGGGGCCGTCGATGCGCGAGGTGTAGTTGCCGAAGTAGGCGAAGCCCTGGAACGTCGAGCCGTTGGCCGAGGCCTCGGTGCGGAAGCCGACGTCGGTGTTCTCCTGCCCGGAGGGGGCGCGGAAGCGGGTGTACCACGGGCCCGCGCCGACGATCTTGACGGGCTTGCCGTAGACCTGGAACTTCTGGCTGGTCTGGTAGTCGCCGGCGGGCAGGTAGACGCCGGTCAGGCCGCTGTCCATGCGGGCCTTGTCCAGCGCGTTCTGGACGTCCTGGTGAGTGAAGCCGGCGGGCACGGCGTACTTGGCCGGGTCGGGGTTGGCGGCCGGGGCGGCCTGCTCGAGGTCGACGAAGTCGATGGCGTAGGTGCTGGTGTTGGCGGCGTCCTTCTGCAGCCGAATCTTGCTGCCCTTGGGGACGGTGGTGCCGAGCAGCAGGTTCGCCTCGTCGTAGATGTGGCGGGGCGCGCCGGAGCCGGGGCTGTTGCCCGGGCTCGCCTCGGCGCCGTACAGCCAGGCGTAGCGGGAGGTCAGCGGGAGCGCCTTGAGGAACGTGCCGTTGACGTAGACGTTGATGGTGGAGTCGATGCCGCCGCCGCCCGCCGCGTCCGGGATGGAGAAGCGGGTGACGAGGGTGTTGGTGTCGGCGCGGGTGGTGAACTCGACGTAGGCGCCGGTCTGGTTGAGCGTGACCGCGCGGCGGCCGGACGCCTCGCCGGCGATCGTGCCGATGTCCCTGCTCGGGCCGACGCGGGCCGCGCCGCCGCCGAGCACGGCGTCCTCGGCCTCGTAGGTGTCGTAGGGCATGTTCGCGCCGCGGCCCACGAACAGCGGCAGCTCGCTGGTGTTGTTGGCGCGCTTGACCGGCAGCTCGGCGGAGTCGTCGGCGAGCACCGTCCTGACGGTGTACCTGCCGTTGGCCGCGGTCCAGGTGCCGAGGGTGACCGGGGCGGTGGTCGCGCCGGCCGCGATCGCGCCGCTCACCGAGCCGGTCAGGGTGCGCACGACCGTGCCCGAGGCGTCGGCGACGGTGAGCGTGATGCCGTGCGCGGCCGAGCTGGAGGCGACCGTGCCCTGGTTCCTGATCGCCACGCTGAACGTCACCGTGCCGCCGGCGGCCGGGTTGCCCGGCGTCCAGGCGACGGGGGAGGCCACCAGGTCGGCGGTGTCCACCGGCCTGACGGTGAGCGAGCCGGTGGTGGCGTTGTTGGCCTCGTTCAGCTCGACGACCTTGCCGTCCTCGTCCACCTTGGCGGCGAGCTGGTACGTCCCCGCATCACGGGTCCCGATATTTGCGGACACGGTGGTCGACGCCCCCGCGGCCAGCGCCCCCACGCCGGCGGAGCCCACCTTGGTGGTGCCCGCGTAGAAGTTGACCGAGGTCGCGGCGGAGCCGGCGGTGCCCGCGTTCCGCACCGTGGCCGACAGCGTGACCGCGTCGGTCTCGACCGGCGCGGACGGGCTCGCCGTCAGGTTCGACACCGTCAGGTCCGGGTTGGCGGACGGCGTGCCGAAGATCTGGAACTCGGCGACCTGCCCGCCCGGCGCGCCCGAGTTGGCGGTGAACTGCAGCCGCACGTCGGCGGCCCTGCCGGTGACCGGGACGGTCACCGTGTTCCCCGTCGCCGGGTCGAAGGTGTACGTCGCCGATGCGGCCAGGCTCGTGAAGGAGGTCGCGCTCTGCTCGCGGCCGAGCACCTGGAACGTCTGCGTGCGCCGGGCCCACGCCTGGTCGGGGTTGAGCTTGACGGTGATGCCGGTCAGGTCGGCGTTCGCGCCGAGCTGGACCGTGAGCTGGCCCGGGTAGCCGGCGCTCTCCCAGTAGGTCTGCACGTTGTCGTCGTTGGCGTTGGCGGCGACGTAGGTGTGGGTGTGCGAGGACTCGGTGATCGGCCTGCCGAGCGCCAGGTTCGTGCCGGTGGGCGGCGGGCCGTCGCCGCCGCTGCCCCAGACCTCGAACTCGGCGAGCTGGCCCGCGGGCCAGCCGGTGTTGGCGGTGATCTGCAGGCGCACGTACCGCGTGGTGGTCGCGGCGAAGGTGATGGTGGCCGTGGGGTTGAAGGTGTAGGTGGCCGAGGCGGCGATCGTGGTGAACGTGGAGCCGTTCGCGCTGCCCTGGACGGTCAGCGTCTGGGTGCGGCTGGGCCAGCCGCTGGGCAGCTTGAGCACGAGCTTGTTGACGCTCGCGCTGCCGCCGAGGTCGACCTGGACCCACTGCGGGAAGGCGTTGTTGGCCGACTCCCAGTAGGTGGCCTGGTTGCCGTCGGTCACGTTGGCGGCCGGGTAGACGTCGGTGAAGGTGCTCGCGGTGGCCGGCTTGCCCGCCGCGAGGTTCGTGTCGGCCGCCGCGTGGGCGGCCGGGGCGAGGAGGAGGCCGAGGACTGACGAAAGGGCGGCTAGGACAGCTCTCATGGGGGGTGGCCCTTCGGGTGAGGCAGTTGGCCGAACCATAGGATGTCGAGCAGATGGCCGCAATATTTCGACTGTATTTCGCAAACATCGAACTGACAGAAGTCGTGTGACGGCAGCCATCGACGCTGGTCATGGCCTGCTCCCGGGCGGGAATCGCGTTCGGGGCCGGTGTAAGCGGGAACGTCCGATTGACGTAAGCCGTTGCAAGCGCTTGCGCTCCAGGTCGTATAGTTTGCGCATGACTCGACGACTCGCAGAGGTGGCCAAGAAAGTCGGGGTGAGCGAGGCGACCGTCAGCCGCGTGCTCAACGGCAAGCCGGGGGTCTCCGAAGCGACCCGGGAGGCCGTGCTGACCGCCCTCGACGTGCTCGGCTACGAACGCCCCACCCAGCTCCGCGGCGACCGGGCCCGGCTGGTCGGCCTGGTGCTGCCCGAGCTGCAGAACCCGATCTTCCCCGCCTTCGCGGAAGTGGTCGGCGGCGCGCTCGCCCAGCAGGGCTTCACCTCGGTGCTGTGCACCCGCACGGTCGGCGGCGTCTCCGAGGCCGACTACGTGGACCTCCTGCTCCAGCAGCAGGTCAGCGGCGTGGTCTTCGCCGGCGGCCTGTACGCCCAGGCCGACGCCGCGCACGGGCACTACGAGCTGCTGCACGAGCGCGGGCTGCCGACCGTCCTGGTCAACGCGGCCGTCCGGCACCTCGACTTCCCCCAGGTCTCCTGCGACGACGCCGTGGCCGCCGAGATGGCGCTCGCCCACCTGCGCGCGCTCGGGCACGAGCGCGTCGGCATGGTGCTCGGGCCGAAGGACCACATGCCCTCGCGGCGCAAGCTGGAGACGTTCCTCGCCGAGGGCGGCGACGGCGACCTGGTCGAGCACACGATGTTCTCCCTCGAAGGCGGGCACGCGGCCGCCGCGCGCCTGGTCAGGCGCGGGGTGACCGGCGTGATCTGCGCCAGCGACCTGCTCGCGCTCGGCACCGTCCGGGCCGCGCGCCGGGCCGGGATGACCGTCCCCGCCGACATCTCGGTGATCGGTTTCGACGACTCGGCGCTGATGAACTGCACCGAGCCGCCGCTCACCACGGTCCGCCAGCCGATCGACGCGATGGGCCGGGCCGCGGTGGACCTGCTGGTGGCGCAGATCGACAAGGCGGTGGTCCCGGCGGACGAGCTGCTGTTCGAGCCGGAGCTGGTGGTGCGCGCCTCAACCGCCCGTGGCCCTGCGTAACATAGTCGTTATCTTGCAATCCGACGTCGAAATATTGCGCACTTTGGTCGCTGATCCTATGGTGTGGGCACCTCGCATCAGAAGGGTCAGACCATGCGGAGATCCACCGGACTCTTGCTCGTAACCGCGCTCGGCATCTCGGCCACCGCCTGCGGCTCCGGCGAGTCGCCCCAGTCCTCGGCGTCGGGCGGCGCGGCCAACGTGACGATCACGGTCGCCTGCCAGCCCGCCAAGACCGCGCCCAAGGACCGGCAGGCCTGGGACGACGACGTGGCCGCGTTCATGAAGGCGCACCCCGGCGTGACGGTCAAGAGCACCGACCAGCAGCCGTGCTTCGACCCCAAGACGTTCGGGCCCAAGCTGGCCGGCGGCCAGATGGAGACCGTCTTCGTGGTGCCCATGACGAACTACGGCGACGTCATCGCCCAGGGCCAGGCCCTGGACATCACGCAGTACACCAGCCTGATCAAGAACTGGAACGACCTGCGCCCCGACCACCGGGAGCTGCTCGTCAAGGACGGCAAGACCTACGGCGTCCCCAACGTGCACTACAGCGTCGGCCTGGTCTACAACCGCGCCCTGTTCACCAAGGCCGGCCTCGACCCCAACACCCCGCCCAGGACGTGGGCCGAGGTCCGCGAGGCGGCCAAGAAGATCGCCGGCCTCGGCGCCGGCTACGTCGGCTACGGCGAGTACTCCGGCGGCAACACCGGCGGCTGGCACTTCACCCAGGCCATCTACGGCCGCGGCGGCAGCGTCCTGACCGACGACAACAAGAAGGCCGCCTTCAACTCGCCCGAGGGCAAGGCCGTGCTGCAGAACCTGCACGACATGCGCTGGGTCGACAACAGCATGGGCAGCAAGCTGCTGGTCGGCTGGGAGTCGCTCATGATGGCCATGGGCAGCGGCAAGGTCGGCATGATGCTGGGCGCGCCCGACGTGGTCACCGACGTCGTCACCAAGTTCAAGGGCAAGGTCGACGACTACGGCATCACCGGCTTCCCCGAGGCCAAGGCGTCGCTGAGCGGCGGCGAGGCGTACATGATCAACCCGAAGGCCACGCCCGAGCAGGCCAAGGCCGGCATGGAGTGGATCGACTTCCGCTTCAACACCGTCGGCAAGGGCCGCTTCGACTTCGCCCGCGGCAAGGCGATCGGCAACCCCGTCGGCGTGCCCGACAACGCGGTCTACGGCGACTCGCCCACCGGCAAGGCCATCCAGGCGGACCGGGTGAAGAACGCCTCGCTGCCGGTCGAGAACTACCAGACCTACGTGGACTCCGCCGCGACCGTCCCGCCGAAGGCCGAGCCCCTGCACGCCCAGGAGCTGTACGCGATCCTCGACGTGGCCATGTCCGGCGTGCTGAGCCGCAAGGACGCCAGCGTCGACCAGCTGCTTGCGGACGCCGAGACCAAGGCCAACGCGATGCTGGCGGCCAAGGGCTGACCACATGGGGATCTTGAGGCGCAACCTGACGGCCTACGGGTTCCTCTGCGCGGCGCTGTTCTGCTTCGCGGTGTTCGCCTGGTATCCGATGGTCAGGGAGTTCGTGCTGAGCTTCCAGAAGACCGATCTGATCAACCCGCCCGAATGGGTGGGCCTGGACAACTTCAAGGCGGCCGTCGCCGACCCGGCCTTCGGCGAGGCGTGGCTGAACACCGTCGAGTTCACCGTCCTCGCGCTGCTGTGCGGCTACGCCGTCCCGTTCGTCGTCGCGCTCGTGCTGAACGAGCTGCGCCACGCCCGGGCCTACCTCAGGTTCGTGGTCTACCTGCCGGTCATGCTGCCGCCGATCGTCGCGGTGCTGCTGTTCCGGTGGTTCTACGATCCCGGGCCCGGGCTGTTCAACCAGGTACTCGACTTCTTCCACCTGCCGACGCTCGCCTGGCTGGACAGCTCCTCGACGGCGCTGATCTCGCTGGTGCTCGTCTCGACCTGGATGAACATGGGCAGCGCGACCCTGATCTACCTGGCCGCGCTGCAGAACATCCCGCCCGAGCTGTACGAGGCCGCCGAGCTCGACGGGGCCGGCATCCTCAAGCGCGTCAGGCACGTCACGATCCCGCAGACGAAGCTGATCCTGCTGCTCATGCTCATGCTGCAGATCGTGGCGACCATGCAGGTGTTCATCGAGCCGTACATGCTGACCGGCGGCGGCCCGGAGAACGCGACCGTCAGCGTGGCGTACCTGATGTACCAGTTCGCCTTCTCGCAGATGAACTACGGCCAGGCCGGCGCGCTCGGCATGATGCTCATGCTCGCGCTGCTCGTCTTCGCCGCCTTCCAGCTCCGCACCACCCGGGAGGACCAGGCATGATCTCGGTCGGTGCGCGGGCGGCCACCGGTCGCCGGCGTGGGAAGCGCCGCGAACCGAAGCCGATCCAGGTGCAGTTCCGCACGATCGTGTCGCCGCACCAGCTCAACAGCAGGTGGGGGCGGCGGATCTACTGGCTGGTGCTGGTCTCGGTCATCGTGCTGTTCACGCTGGCCTTCGTCTTCCCGCTCTACTGGATGATCACCGGCGCGATGAAGACGCCGGACGAGATCGCCGAGATGCCGCCCACGCTGGTCCCCAAGGACCCGACGCTGGGCAACTTCTTCGAGGCGTGGGACCTGTTCGACATCGGCACGCTGCTGAAGAACACCGCGTTCTACGCCTTCGGCGCCTGGTTGTTCTCCATGGCGGTGGACGTGGCGGCGGCGTACGCGCTGTCGAAGCTGCGCCCGATGTTCGGCACCGTGATCCTCGGCGCGATGCTGGCCACGCTGATGATCCCGCCGATGGTGATCCTCATCCCGCTCTACGTGACGATCGTGGACCTGGGACTGCTGAACAACCCCTGGGGGCTGTGGTTCCCCGCGGCGGCCAACGGCTTCAACATCTTCCTGCTCAAACGGTTCTTCGACTCCATCCCCCGCGAGCTGATCGAGGCCGCGCAGATCGACGGCGCGGGCCCGCTGCGCACGCTGTGGTCGGTCGTGTTGCCGGTCTCCCGGCCCATCCTCGGCGTGACGTCGATCTTCACGATCGTCACCGCGTTCAAGGACTTCGTCCTGCCGCTGCTGGTCATGACCGACAGCGAGAAGATGACGATCAGCGTGGGCCTGTCGCAGACCGCGGGAGCGGTGACCCAGAACCAGGTCATGGGCGGTCTGGTGATCGCCAGCATCCCCATGATCATCGTTTTCTTCGTCTTCCAACGGCACATCATGGCGGGACTCACCGCCGGAAGCATCAAGGGATGAGCGCATGTCGCAAACGTGGTGGCGGGGGGCCGCGATCTACCAGGTCTACCTGCGTAGCTTCGCCGACGGCAACGGCGACGGGGTGGGCGACCTCGCCGGCCTGCGCTCCCGCCTGCCCTACCTGAAGGACCTGGGGATCGACGCCATCTGGCTCAACCCGTGGTATCCCTCGCCGATGGCCGACGGCGGCTACGACGTGGCCGACTACCGGGACATCGAGCCGGTCTTCGGCACGCTCGCCGAGGCGGAGACGTTCATCGAGGAGGCGCACCGGCTCGGCATCAAGGTCATCATCGACGTCGTCCCGAACCACAGCTCCACCGAGAGCGCCTGGTTCAAGCAGGCGCTGGCGGACCCGGCGGCCCGGGACCGGTTCTGGTTCGCCGACCGGCCGCTCAACGACTGGCGGTCCATCTTCGGCGGCCCCGCCTGGACCCAGGTCCCGGACGGCCAGTGGTACCTGCACCTGTTCGCCCCGGAACAGCCCGACTTCAACTGGGCCAACCCGGAGGTCCACCAGGAGTTCGAGGACGTGCTGCGCTTCTGGTTCGAGCGCGGCGTGGACGGCTTCCGCATCGACTCGGCGGCGCTGCTGTTCAAGTCGGACGACGCCTACGAGGACCTCGACGGCGTCCACGACGTCTACCGGCGCTGGCGGGAGATCGCCGACGAGTACGGCGAGCGCGTCCTCATCGGCGAGGTCTGGCTGCCCGACCAGGAGCGCTTCGCCCGCTACCTGCGCCCGGACGAGCTGCACACGGCGTTCAACTTCGACTTCCTGTCCTGCCCCTGGGAGGCCGCCGAGCTGCGCCGCGTCATCGACCTCACCCTGGCCACGCACACCCCGATCGGCGCCCCGCCGACCTGGGTGCTGTCCAACCACGACGTGACCCGCCCGGTCACCCGCTACGGCCGCGCTGACACGACGTTCGAGCACGGCGGCCGGCTGCACGGCACGCCGTCGGACCTGGAGCTCGGCTACCGGCGGGCGCGGGCGGCGGCGCTGCTGGCGATGGCGCTGCCCGGCTCGGTCTACGTCTACCAGGGCGAGGAGCTGGGCCTGCCCGAGGTCGAGGACCTGCCGGACGACCAGCGCCAGGACCCGATGTACGCCAGGTCGGGCGGCACGAACCCGGGCCGCGACGGCTGCCGCGTCCCGCTGCCGTGGTCGGGCGAGGAGCCGCCGTTCGGCTTCGGCGCGGGCACGCCGTGGCTGCCGCAGCCGGAGAGCTGGCGCAAGCTCACCGCCGAGGCCCAGCGCACCGACCTCGGCTCGATGCTCAACCTGTACCGGGAGGCGCTGCGCGTCCGGCGCGACTCGCTCGGCGACGGCACCCTGACCTGGCTGCCGCTCGGCGAGCAGGTGCTGGCCTTCCGCCGCGACTCGGGCCTGACCAGCGTCACCAACCTGGGCCCGGCCCCGGTGCCGCTGCCCGAGGGCCGGCTCCTGCTGGCCAGCGGCCCCCTGGAGGACGGCGGCCTGCCCGCCGACACCACCGTGTGGCTCATGGACTGAGCCCGGCCGTCAGCGCGTGGCTCCGCCGGGGTCGCGGAGCCACGCCTCCAGGGCGTGCCGGGCCTCCGGCGCGTACCTGGGCAGCCGCAGCGCGCGCACCAGCAGCCACAACGTGCCCTGCAACGCGCGGGCCGCCACGAACGGCGCCAGCCCCGGATCACCGGGGTCGGCGCCGTAGGCGCGCACAGCCGCCCGCCCGTCCAGCCGCGCGTGCGCGCCCGGGTCGATCCGCCCGTCCAGCAGCTCCAGCAGCCGCGCCGTCTCCTCCCTGACCGGCCACAGGTACGGCAGCTCCCCGGGGTACCCCCGCAGGGCCGCGTGCAGCTCGGCCAGCGACCGCCCGGCCGTCTCCGCCGGCACCACCCGCCCCGGGTCGTGCTCGACGTGCGTCCAGAACGACACGGCGAACCCGTCCCGCAGGTGCGGCCCGGGCGGCAGCAGCCCGCTCGGCGGCACCACCGCCGCCTCCGCCGCGTGCAGCCACGCGACGACCGCCAGCTCCCGCCGCAGCACCTCCGCCGGCCGCTCCCGCCCGTACGCGGTGACGGTCGGCACCCGCGCCACGACCGGCGCCGGCCGCAGGTGCACCCGCACGTTGAACGAGTCGTTGAGCACCACCGGCCGCTCCACCCGCACCCCGTGCTCCCGCGCCACCGCCACGGCCGCGGCCACCGCCCCCGCGGCCACCGCCCCCGCGGCCACCGCCCCCGCGGGCACCGCCTCCGCCGCCATCAGGCCGACTCGCGGATCACCAGCTCGGTCGGCAGGATGACCGGGTCGGCCGGGCCGCCGTCGAACAGGCCGAGCAGCAGCTTCACCATCGCCGCCGCCTGGTCGATCACCGGGTGGCGGAGCGTGGTCAGCGGCGGCTCGGTGTACTTGGCGGCCTCGATGTCGTCGAAGCCGACCACCGCCACGTCGTCGGGCACCCGCCGCCCCGCCTGGCGCAACGACTGCAGCGCGCCCACCGCCATCAGGTCGTTGGCGACGAAGACGGCGTCCAGCGACGGGTCGTCGCCGAGGAGCTGGCGCATCGCGATCGCGCCCGACTCGCGGGTGAAGTCGCCCACCGCGACGATCGAGCGCCGGTCGGAGTCGCGCAGCACGTTGCGGTAGCCCGCCAGGCGGTCCTGACCGGCGATCATGTCCTGGGGGCCCGCGATCGTGGCGATGCGGCGGCGGCCGATCTCCACCAGCCGCCGGACGCCGGCCTCCGCGCCGCCCACGTTGTCGTTGTCGACGAACGGGATGTCCACCGGCACCGCCGGCCGCCCGTACGACACCACCGGCACGCGCAGCCGCGACAGCGCGGCCGGCAGCGGGTCGGCCCCGTGCATCGAGATGAGCATGACCCCGTCGACGTGCCCGCCCGCGATGTAACGCTCCACCCGGGCGTGGCTCTTGGCGTTGGACGCCAGCATCAGCACGACCTGCTTGTTGGCCGCCTCCAGCTCCATCGAGGCCGACCTGATCGCCGTCGAGAACAGCGGGTCCTCGGAGAAGACCCTGGTGCCGGGCTCGCTGATGACCAGCGCGATCGAGTCGGTGCGCTGGGTGACCAGGCTGCGCGCCGCCGAGTTGGGGACGTAGCCCAGCTCGTCGATGGCCTGCAGCACGGCGTCGCGGATGTGGGGGGCCACCGTCGTCTGCCCGTTGACGACGCGGGAGGCAGTGGCCCGCGAGACGCCCGCCCGGGCGGCGACCGCCTCCAGGGTCGGGCGTCTCATGACTGCACCCGTCTCATGACTGCACCAAAAGGGAGAGCACGTGCAGAAATCTACAGCCCGTTCCTGGAGATGACGTCGCGGTACCAGAGAGCGCTGTCCTTGAGTGTGCGCTTCTGTGTCGCGTAGTCCACATGGACGATGCCGAACCGCCGCCGGTAGCCCTCGGCCCACTCGAAGTTGTCCAGCAGCGACCACACCAGGTAGCCGCGCAGGTCCGCGCCCGCCTCGATGGCCCGCCCCACCTCGCGCAGGTGCCCGTCCAGGTAGGCCACCCGGTCGTCGTCGTGCACCCGGCCGTTCTCCACGACGTCGTCGAAGGCCGCGCCGTTCTCCGTGACCATGAGGCCCACCTGCGGATAGTTCTGGGAGAGCCGGACCAGCAG
The DNA here is from genome assembly GCF_022664455.2 of Actinomadura luzonensis. Classification (NCBI taxonomy): domain Bacteria; kingdom Bacillati; phylum Actinomycetota; class Actinomycetes; order Streptosporangiales; family Thermomonosporaceae; genus Actinomadura; species Actinomadura luzonensis. Next base: position 971,100 of record NZ_JAKRKC020000003.1, on the reverse strand, counting down.
GCGGGAGAGGCCGTCCGGCACGATCGGCCAGCCCATCGCGGTCGTGGGCGCGTCGGCGGTGGCGAAGCGCACGTCCTCCGAGCCCGGCCAGGCGGCGTCGGCGGGCAGGCCGGGGCCGGACTCGACGACGCACGGGTTGTAGTAGTTGACGCCGACCAGGTCGACGGGGGCCTTGATGATGTCGAGGTCGCCGTCGTGGATGTGGCCGGTGCCGCCGTTGCGCTCGGCCGCGGCCAGCACCTCCGGCGGGTACGTCCCGTACAGCGCCGGGTCCAGGAACTGCCGGGTGAGCAGCGCGTGGATGCGCTCGACGGCGGCCGCGTCGGCCTCGCCGGGCACCGCCGCCGGATCGTTGACCTGGGCCGGAGTCAGCACGGGCGAGGAGTTGACGACGAGCATCACGGTGCCGGGGCGCAGCCGCCGGGCGGCCAGGCCGTGGCCGAGCAGCAGGTGGTGGGCCGAGCGCAGGGCGTCGGCCGGGTTCCGGCGGCCGGGCGCGTGCACGCCGTTGCCGTAGCCGAGGTAGGCCGCCACCCACGGCTCGTTCAGCGTCGCCCAGTCGGTGACGCGGTCGCCGAGCCGGGCGTGGACGGCCTCGGCGTAGTCGGCGAAGCGGTGGGCGGTGTCGCGGGCGGCCCAGCCGCCGCGCTCCTCCAGGGCCTGGGGCAGGTCCCAGTGGTAGAGCGTGACGTACGGCGTGATGCCGGCGGCCAGCAGCTCGTCCACCAGCCGGTCGTAGAAGGCCAGGCCGCGCGGGTTGACCGGCCCGGCGCCGTCGGGCTGGATGCGCGGCCAGGCGACGGAGAACCGGTAGGCGGCCAGGCGCAGCTCCCGCATGAGGGCGATGTCGTCGCGGTAGCGGTGGTAGTGGTCGCAGGCGACGTCGCCGGTGTCGCCGCCCGCCACGTTCCCGGGGGTGTGGGAGAAGGTGTCCCAGATCGACTGGCCCCGCCCGTCCTCCTTGACCGCCCCCTCGATCTGGTAGGAGGCCGTGGCGGCGCCCCAGACGAAGTCCTCGGGAAAGATCATCCCTTAACAGCTCCTTGCATGATTCCGCCGATGATGTGCTTGCCGAACAGGGCGAAGACGGCGACGAGCGGCAGCGTGCCGATCGCCGTTCCGGCGAGGCCCAGCACGTAGTCGTTGACGTATCCGCTGGCCAGCGTGGACAGGGCGACCTGCACCGTCGGGTTGTCCGGGTTCAGCACGACCAGCGGCCAGAAGTAGTCGTTCCAGGCCGACATGAACGTCAGCATGCCGAGCACCGCCGCCGCCGGCCGGGCCGCGGGCAGCACCACGTGCCAGAACAGCCCCCACGTGGAGCAGCCGTCGACCCGCCCGGCCTCCAGCAGCTCGGTGGGCAGGGCCCGCGACAGGTACTGCGTCATGAAGAACACGCCGAAGGCGTTGACCAGCGCCGGCACGATCAGCGCGTACGTGGTGCCGGTCCACTCCAGCTTCACCATGAGCATGTAGAGCGGGATGATGCCGAGCTGCGCCGGCACCATCATGGTGGCCACCGTGATCACCAGCATGGCGTTGCGGCCGCGGAACCTCAGCTTGGCGAAGGCGAACCCGGCGAGCGTGGAGAAGAACATCACCGCGACCGAGATCGACCCCGCCACGATCAGCGAGTTGACCAGCGCCAGCCCGAACGGCACGGTGTCGAAGACGCGCGCCACGTTGGCGAGGAGGTTGCCGCCGGGCAGCAGCGGCGGCGGCACCTGCGCCAGCGCCGAGTTGTGCCGCGAGGCGACGACCACGCTGTAGTAGAGCGGGAACGCCGAGAAGAACGCCACCGCGATCAGGGTCAGGTACCGCAGTCTCACACCACACCGCCTCTCACCCGGCGGCTGATCAGGAAGTTGATCCCGGCCACGATCACCACGGCCAGGAACATCAGCCACGACGCGGCCGAGGCGTAGCCGAAGTCGAAGGTCGAGTTGGCGAAGCCCTGCTCGTAGACGAACAGCGCGAGGGTCTGGAACTGCCGGTCGGGGCCGCCGGTGGCGATGCCGCCCCCGCCGCCGCTGCTCTGCCCGAACAGCATGGGCTCGGCGATGATCTGCATGGCGCCGATCGTGGAGACGATGACCACGAAGATGATCGTGGGCCGGATCATCGGGATCGTGATGCTGCGGAGCTGCCTGAAGCCGCTCGCGCCGTCGATGGTGGCGGCCTCGTACAGCTCGCGCGGCACGGCCTGCATGGCGGCCAGGAAGATCAGCGCGTTGTAGCCGGTCCAGCGCCACATGATCATGACGGACAGGGCGACGTGCGACGTCGCGGTGCCGGCCGCCCAGTCGACGGTGCCCACCCCGAACCACGACAACACCCAGTTGATCAGCCCGAAGTCACGGCCGAAGAGCTGGCTGAAGATCACCACGACCGCGACCACGCTGGTGACGTTCGGCAGCAGCAGCGAGATCCGGAACAACGTCTGGAAGCGCAGCCGCCGGTTGAGCAGGTGCGCCAGCCAGATGGCGAGCAGGAGCTGAGGGACGGTGGACAGCACGCCGATGGACAGCGTGTTGAAGGTGGCGTTCCAGAAGTACGGGTCGGCCAGCAGCGTCGCGTAGTTGCCGAGGCCGATGAACTCCTGGGTGTCCGACAGCAGCGTCCACTCGTGCAGGCTGACCCAGGCCGTGTAGACCAGCGGGAACAGGCCGAAGGCGCAGAACAGCAGGAAGAAGGGCGCGACGTAGGCGTACGGCGACACCCTCAGGTCGAGGGTGTGCCGCACGCTGCGCCTGCGCCGCCGCGTCACCGCGAGGGGAAGGGCGCTCATTTGATCTTCTTGACGTCCTCGAGGACCTGCGCCCACGCCTCGTCCGGCGTCTGCTTGCCCTGCTCGACGCGGCCGAGGCCGTTGCCGATGGCGACCCGGACGTCGGCCTCCTTCGGGCCGAGGTGCTGCGGCTTGAGCGCCTTGGCGGCCTCGGAGTAGATCTTGCCGATGGGGGCGTCGCCGAAGAACGGCTTGGTGAAGTTCTGGATCGACGGGTCGTCGTACAGGGCCGGGATGGACGGGAAGGTGCCCTCCTCCTTGAACACCCTGGCCTGGTTGTCCTTGGAGGTCAGGAAGTCGATCAGCTCGGCCGCCTCCTTGGGGTGCTTGCTCTGCTTGGGCACCATCAGGTGGGAGCCGCCGCTGTTGCCCGAGCCGCCCGGCACGGTAGCGATGTCCCACTTGCCGGTCGCGTCCTTGGCCTGCTCCTGGATGAAGCCGGTCATCCAGGCGGGGCAGATGATCGTGGCGAACGAGCCCTTGGCGAAGCCGGTGTTCCACGGCGGGGAGAAGGCGGCGAGCTTGGCGGTCAGGCCCTCCTGGGTGAGCCGGTTGGACAGGTCCCAGGCCTTCTTCACGTCGGGGTTGGAGCCGACGATGATGTTGTCCTGGGCGTCGTACAGGCCGACCGGGGCCTGGTTGACCATGGCGCGGAAGATCTCGCCGGGGGAGTCGGTGAACTTCGCGCCGGCCACGTTCGCGGCGGCGAACTTCTTGCCGGTGTCGATGTACTGCTCCCACGTCGGCCACAGCGCCGCGACCTCGGCGCGGCCGGTGGGCAGGCCGGCCTTCTTGAACAGGTCCTTGCGGTAGCACATGGCCAGGCCGCCGACGTCGGTGCCGAGGCCGAGGAGCCGGCCGCCGTCCTTGCTGAGGCCCTGCTGCCACTTCCAGTCGAGGTAGTCGGACTGGCGCTTGTCGAGGCCGTACTGCTTGAGGTCGACGAACTTGTTCGGCTGGGCGGTGAACGTGCTGATGTAGCCCACCTCGACCGCTTCGACGTCCCCCGCGCCGGCGTTCGTGGCCAGCCGCTTGACCAGGTTGCTGTGGTGGTCGTTGAACTGGGTGACGTTCTCGACGATCTCGATGTTCGGGTGGGTCTTCTTGTATTCCTCGTAGAGCGGCTTGAAGCCGAAGTCGCCGAACAGGCCGACGGTCAGCTTGATCTTCTCTCCCGGCTTGGCCGCGTCGCTCGCCGGAGCGGCGGTGCTCCCGCCTCCGCCGCCGCACGCGGCCGTGAGCAGGGCCGCGGCGAGCAGGGGGGCGGCGAGACGCGTTCGAGGGGTCATGGAAACCCTCCTGAGTTGTGCATGGGGGGACAGTGAGAGAGCGCTCTCTCAAGAGAGTCGTGGCGCTCGACCGCTGCTGTCAACGGGGGATTGAATAACGATCCCTGTTATGTGAGAGAGCGCGTTCTTGCCGAGGGGAGGAACGGCGGGACGGGACGGGTCAGCCGCCGAGGACGCGGCCGGTCATGCGCGCGTACATGCGGCCTGGGCTCGGCGCCGGGGCCAGGAAGCCGGGCAGCGGCGGCAGGCCGACCGCGAACGGGTCGAGCCGCTCGTAGAGCTCGTTCGCGTCGGCGGGCCGGTCCTCCGGCTGCTTCTCCAGCAGCTGCGACAGCAGCTCGCCCAGCTCGTCGGGGATGCCGGGCACGGCCGGGGGCCGCTCCTTGACCTGCTTCTCGAAGACCACGTAGTCGGTGGGGCCGGTGAAGAGCTGGCGGCCGGTCAGCATCTCGTGCAGGACGCAGCCCAGCGCGTACAGGTCGCTGCGCGGCTCGGCGACGCCGTGCTGGATCTGCTCGGGCGCCATGTACGCCGGCGTGCCGAGGATCTGGCCGATCCTGGTGAACGTGGTCACGTCCGCGTCCCGCAGCAGGGCGAGGCCGAAGTCCAGGACCTTGACGCTGCCGTCCGGGCAGAGCATGAGGTTGGTCGGCTTCAGGTCGCGGTGGCAGATCGCGAGGGCGTGCGCCGCCGACAGCACCGCGCACGCCTGGGCCGCGATGGCCGCCGCCCACGGCACCGGCAGCGGGCCGTGCTCGCTCACCACGTCGGCCACGGTGACGCCCTCGATGAACTGCATCACCTGGTAGAGGCGCTGCTCGTGGGTGCCGAAGTCGTACAGGACCGGCGCGCCCGGGTGCTCCAGCCGGGCCAGGATGCGGGCCTCGCGGATGAAGCGGCGCTCCAGCTCGTGGTCGGGGCCGCTCGGCAGGCGCAGCAGCTTCACCGCGACGCGGCGGTCGAGGTGTCGGTCGTGGCCGGCGTAGACCGCGCCCATGCCACCCGTGCCCAGCGGGAGGTCGTCGAGCACATACCGGTCTCCGATGACCATCCGCCCCTCCCTGCCGCCTTTCCCGGCCAAACTACACCGTCAGGCAGGCGAGGGAGTCGGGCGACGGAGCTCGGGTCATGGGGTGAGGCCGTGGGCGGGGTGCAGGTGGCCGTCGGCGAGGCCGTCGAGGCCGAGGCGGATGAGGGTGTGCCCGAGCGTGGACGCCTCCCGGAGGGCGTCCTCCATGACGGCGAGCTGGCGGAAGGCCTCCCCGTACGCCTTCTGCTCCTTGAGGGGCAGCCGCGGCAGCCGGGTGCGCCGCACGTCGAACCGGCTGGAGCCGGTCGTCGCCCGCCCGCCGGCGGCCCGCAGGTAGCCGGCCAGGAAGTCGGGGTCGAGCCGCCGGGTGTCGACCCGGTAGAGGGTCAGGTGCGGCCCGAGCACCGCGCCGCCGTCGGCGATCACCCGCACGCTGGAGTAGGACGCGACGACGTCGCCGGGCCGGATCACGACCAGGCCCTGCTGCATGACCGCCGCCCCGGAGGGCGGGGCGCCGTTGAGCACGTCGTCGGCGGTGAGCACGGGCACGTCGCCGCCGTCGGCGACCATCTTCGGCGGCGCCTGCACCATGGTGACCAGGCCCTCCTTGATGAGGTCGCCGAGCGTGATGGCGGGCTGGTCGAGCGGCTGCTCCAGGACCTTGAGGTCGGGCGGCACCGCGGTGGCGGCGAGGAAGCGGTCGCGGACCTCGCGGAAGGCGCGGCCCACGTCGTCGTGGCGCTGGTGGCGGGCCGGGGTCATGTCGACCTCGTCGGCCAGCAGGTCGATGATGCGCACGGTCTGGTCGGAACGGTCCTCCAGGTACGCCTGCCAGGCCGGCTCGACCAGCTCGAGGTCGGCGGTGGCGTCGAGGAGCAGCACGTCGGACGGGGGCCGCTCGCCCGGCCGGGGGCGGCGCAACAGCCACAGGTCGGCGCCGGGCAGCGCGACGACCGCCCGCAGCGCGCCCGCGCGCAGCAGGTTGGCCCGGATGCGGCGGCCCGCCTTGCGGCTGGCGGCGGCCGGGGGCATGAGGATGGCGACCGGCCCGCCCGGCTTGACGTGCGTGAGGCAGTGCTGCACCCAGGCCAGCTCGGGCTCGCCGCGCGGCGGCAGGCCGTACTCCCAGCGCGGGTCGCCGGTCAGCTCCTCGTAGCCCCAGGCCCGCTCGTTGAACGGCGGGTCGCACACGACGGCGTCGGCCCGCCGCCCGGCGAAGGCGTCGGCGCGCATGGCGTCGCCGGCGGCGATCTCGGCGTCGAGGCCGCGCAGCCGCAGCCGGGCGGCGGTGATGGTGGCGGAGGTCTCGCTGAGCTCCTGCCCGAGCACCTTGGCGGGCCGGCGGGGCGCCTCGCCGCCGGGGCGCGGCGTGCGGTCCAGGGCGATGAGGAGCGTTCCGACGCCGCAGGCGGGGTCGAGCAGGGTGCCGCCCTCGGCGCGGACCAGGCGGACCATGAGCTCGGCGACGTCCTCGCGGGTGACGGAGAGCCGGCGCGAGTGGGCCTCCAGGTAGCGCTCGCACAGGAACTCGTACGCGGTCAGCGGCTCGTGCCGCTCGCCCAGCTCGGCGACGAGCGCGGCCAGCTCGTCGTCCAGCAGGCCGCCGTCCGGCGGAAGGGCTTTCTCGCCGGTCAGGAGGGCGCCGGCCTGGGCCACGAGCTCGCCCAGCCGCAAATCGCCCGCGGCTTTCAGGCGTTGCCACACCCGATCTCTCAGCGAGACCTGGTAGGACTTCCCATAGCGGCGCAGCCAGTCCTCGACCTGGCGCAGGGAGAACAGCGGCTGGTTGGCGGTGCCGCCCACGGGCTGGGGGAAGTCGTCGTGGCGGCGGCGCCAGTTGCTGACCGCGGCACGCCCGACGCCGGCGAGCCGGGCGATGTCCCCGGCGTTGACGGTCGGGTCGTGGCTCATGAAGCCCACAGTAGTTCACAAGAGTCTTCAGCGCATCTGCTTGTGAAGTCTTTCAACCAATGATTTACTGCTGGGTATGAAGCACAACATCCGCTATGCCGCCGGATCAGACGTGGGCCGCCGCAGGGAGCAGAACGAGGACTCCGGCTATGCCAGCGGCCGTTTGCTCGTGGTGGCCGACGGGATGGGCGGGCACGCGGCGGGCGAGCTGGCCAGCTCGGCCGCGATCGCGGTCATGCGCGAGCTGGATGCCACGCTTCCCGAGACGGGCGCCGACCTGGAGGCCGCGCTGGAGGGCGCCATCGCCGAGGCGGGCCGCCGGCTGGTCGAGCTGGCGGACATCGACCCGGCGCGCCGGGGGATGGGGACCACGGTGACCGCCATGCTGTTCGACGGCTACCGCTTCGCCCTGGCTCATCTCGGTGACTCCCGCGGATATCTGCTGCGCGATGGTGCTCTCTACCAGATGACCAAGGATCACACACTTGTGCAGTCGATGGTGGACGAAGGACGGATAACGGAGGATCAGGCCGCCGTGCACCCCCGGCGTTCCATGGTGCTGCGGGTGCTGGGCAGCGAGGGTCGGGCCGAGCCCGACATGGCGCTGCGCGAGGCCGAGCCGGACGACCGCTACCTCCTGTGCTCCGACGGGCTGACGACCGTTCTCGGCCCGGAGACGCTGCACGAGGTGCTGACCACGGTGGCCGACCCGGTCGCGGCCGTGCAGCGGCTCATCGACCTGGCCAACGAGGGCGGCTCGCCGGACAACGTCACCGTGATCGTGGCCGACGTGGTGGCCCCGGGCGCGGGCGACGTCGCGGTCTACCGGGTGGGCGCGGGCGCCTGAGGTCACTCCGGACACAAGAGTCACACCACTCACTTAGCCGATATTTCACCTCATAGCAAGACACTTTCCGGGTGACGCGCGCAAACCCGCGACGGCGCTATTACAGTCATCGTGATTTGTCGGTTTTCTGGGAGGAGTCACCCTGGACCCGATCGCCCAGAGGCTGCTGGAGACGGTACGGCAGGAACTCGGCTATAAGGAGAAGAGCGGCCAGTTCACCAAGTTCGGCCAGTGGTACGCCGATCGCGTCCAAGACACCCAGTTCCGCAACGCCCCCTGGTGTGACATGTTCCTCGCCTGGGCGGCGGACAGGTCCGGCCTCAGCACGTACGTCGGCGAGTTCGCCTGGACCCCCTCGCACGCCGCCTGGTTCATGAAGCAGGGCGCCTGGACGCAGCAGCCCGAGCCCGGGGCCCTGGTCTTCTACGACTGGCGCGGCGGCAAGTCCTACAAGGGCATCGACCACGTCGGCATCGTGGAGAGCGTCGAGGGCAAGAAGATCCACACGATCGAGGCGAACGTGGACGGCGTCTGGCTCAAGCGCAAGGTCCGCGAGACCGACAAGGTCGTCGGGTACGGCGTCCCGCGCCTGGTCAAGGCCAACGCCGACAAGCTGGACGAGATCCGCAGCACCGAGCAGCCGTTCGTGCGGGCGCCGGGCTCCGCGGCCGAGGGCTCGCCGCTGGACGTCCTCGGCACGCCGCCCGCCCTGCTGGCCGCCATGGTCCTGGTGACCGTCGTGCTGTCCTTACGCTTCACCCGCCGCCGCGGGGTGCACCGCCGCTTCACCTGGCCCTGGCCCACGTCCTGGCCGTGGAACGAACCAGGCGGGCCGGAGGAGCAGGAGAGCCGGGCGCCCGCGCCGATGCCGGAGACCTTCCGCGACAAGCTCCTCCGCGTCGGCTCCCCGCCGATCCCCGAGCAGCCCCGCCCCCGGGAGCGGGACCAGGAACGGGACCAGGAACGGGAACGGGAACGCGTGCGGGTCGGCGCAACCCCGGGCCGCGCCGACCAAACCCGCGCCGACCAGCCCCGCACCGATCAGCCCCGTGCCAAGGCCGGTTCCGGGCAGGCGGCCGCGCGGCACGCCACCCCCGCCCGCCGCAAGCCGTACGACCCGCGCTGACCCGCGCTGACCCGCGCCGACCCCCGGGACGCCCCCGCCGCCGGAGGTCACGCCGTCAGGTCGATGACCACCTTGACGTCGCCCTCGACCGGCTCGAACGCCTCCATGGCCCGCTCCAGCGGCACCCGCCGGCTGATCAGCCGCTCCAGCCACCCGGGATCGGCCTTGGCCAGCGCCTCGGCCGCCGCTTTGAAGTGGCGCTGGTTGGCGTTGACGGTGCCGAAGATGACGTCGTTCTCCAGCACGATGTCCCGGTTGATCACCCCGGCGTCCACCCGGTGCGTCCGCCCGCCGGAGGCCAGCCCGCACAGGCAGACGATGCCGCTGGCCGCCGTCGCGGTCATGGCGTCGATGACGAGCTGCCCCGCCCCCGTGCACTCGATGATGATGTCCGGCTGGATCTCGTGCAGCGGCCCGAGCGAGGAGTCGGAGTGGTAGGCCCCGCCCAGCTCCTCGACCAGGCCGGACTTGAGCCCGGGCGGCGTGCGGTCCAGCACGTGCACCTCCATGCCGCGCTGCTGCCCGAGGAGCGCGGCCAGCAGCCCGATCGGCCCCGCGCCGGTCACCAGCAGCTTGTACGGCGCGAAGTAGGACCGCGAGCCGATCCGCTCGATCTGCTCCCACGCCTTGGCCACCACGGACGCCGGCTCGACCAGCATGCCGACGGCGGCCAGTGACGGGTCCAGGCGCACCGCGTACTCGGCCTCGACGGTCCAGCGCTCGCTGGCGTAGCCGTCGATCTCCTTGATGCCGCGCTCGGTGTACTGGCCGTTGCGGCACATGTCGAACTCGCCGCGCTCGCAGGCCCCGCACGGCACCGGGTCGGGGCGGCGGACCACGCCGACCACGAGGTCGCCCGGCGAGAACGGTGACCCGTCCGGCGCCCGCACGACCCGCCCGAGCGACTCGTGCCCGATGACCATGCGGTCGCGGCCCGGCGGCGCCCAGCCGTACTCGGCGTCGGCGAGCTCCCTGTCGGTCCCGCAGATCCCGAGCGCGAGCCCGTCGACCAGCAGCTCGCCCGGCCCCGGCGTGGGATCGGGCAGCTCCCCGACCTCCAGCGTCCCCTTCTTGCCCGGCGCGAACGTCAGTGCGCGCATCGGCGTCACCCCCCTCGCCGGACCCCTACCCCCGTACGCCCTGGGAAATAGTAGGACGTCCTAGTATCTTGGGAGGAGAGCCCTCACGAAGGAGTGATCAGGCGTGCACGTCCCGGTGAACCCCGTGCGTTTCGTGACCGCCGCGGCCCTGTTCGACGGCCACGACGCGGCGATCAACATCATGCGGCGCATCCTGCAGTCGCAGGGCGCCGAGGTGATCCACCTCGGGCACAACCGCTCGGTGGACGAGATCGTCACCGCCGCCGTCCAGGAGGACGTCCAGGGCGTGGCGATCAGCTCCTACCAGGGCGGGCACGTCGAGTTCTTCACGTACCTGGTCGAGCTGCTGCGCGAGCGCGGCGCCGGGCACGTCAAGGTGTACGGCGGCGGCGGGGGCGTGATCGTCCCCGAGGAGATCGAGCTGCTGCACGCGCGCGGCGTCACCCGCATCTTCTCGCCCGAGGACGGCCAGCGCTACGGCCTGCCCGGCATGATCAACAAGCTGATCGAGGACTGCGACCACGAGCTGGGCGACCCGCCCGCCCCCGACGCCGTGCTCGCCGGCGACCAGGCCGCGCTGGCCCGCGCGATCACCGTCATCGAGACGGGCCGCGCCCCCGAGGGCCTGGCCGAGGCGCTGCGGCACGCCGCGGGGGAGCGGCGCGCGCCGGTGCTCGGCATCACCGGCACCGGCGGCTCGGGCAAGTCCTCGCTCACCGACGAGCTGGTCCGCCGCTTCCGGGTGGACAACGACGACAAGCTGCGCATCGCGATCATCGCCATCGACCCCACCCGCCGCCGCGGGGGCGGCGCGCTGCTCGGCGACCGCATCAGGATGAACAGCCTCGGCCCCCAGACCTTCTTCCGCTCCCTCGCCACCCGGGGCGCGCCCAACGAGGTGCCCGCCTGCCTCGACGACGTGATCGCGGCCTGCCGCGCCGCCGGGCACGACCTGGTGATCGTCGAGACGCCCGGCATCGGCCAGGGCGACGCCGGCATCGTCCCCCACGTGGACGTGCCGATCTACGTCATGACGCCCGAGTTCGGCGCGGCCTCCCAGCTCGAGAAGATCGACATGCTGGACTTCGCCGAGGCCGTCGTGATCAACAAGTACGAGCGGCGCGGCGCCGAGGACGCCCTCCGCGACGTGCGCCGCCAGCTCGTCCGCAACCGCGAGGCGTTCTCCGCCCGCCCCGAGGACATGCCGGTCTTCGGCACCATCGCCGCCCGCTACAACGACGCCGGCGTCACCGCCCTCTACCACCACCTCAAGGGCCTGCTGCTGCCCGACACCGGCCCCGGGCTGCTGCCGGAGGTCGCCGGCCGCACCTCGCAGACCTCCGCGGCGATCGTGCCGCCCGCCCGCGCCCGCTACCTCGCCGAGATCGCCGAGACCGTGCGCGGCTACCACGCCGAGACCCTGGCCCAGGCCGAGGCGGCCCGCCGCCGCCAGCAGCTCGCCGCCGTCCGCGACCTGCTGGGCGAGGACGACGCCCGCCTGCGCGACCTCCAGGACCGCGCCGAGCGCGAGCTGAGCGAGGAGAGCCGCGCGCTGCTGGACGCCTGGCCGACGACCAGGGAGCGCTACCGTGCCGACGAGCTGGTGGTGAAGGTGCGGGACCGGGAGATCCACACCCCGCTGTGGCGCGAGACGCTGTCGGGCAACCGCATCCCCCGCGTCGCCCTGCCCCGCTACAGCGACCACGGCGACCTGCTGCGCTTCCTGCGCGGCGAGAACCTGCCGGGGGCCTTCCCGTTCACCGCCGGGGTGTTCCCGTTCAAGCGCGACGACGAGGACCCGACCCGGATGTTCGCCGGCGAGGGCGACCCGTTCCGCACCAACCGGCGCTTCAAGCTGCTGTCGGAGGGCCAGCCCGCCACCCGCCTGTCCACGGCGTTCGACTCGGTCACCCTCTACGGCCACGACCCCGACCCGCGCCCCGACATCTACGGCAAGGTCGGCACGTCGGGCGTCTCGATCGCGACGCTCGACGACATGAAGGTGCTCTACGACGGCTTCGACCTGACCGCCCCCGGCACGTCGGTCTCGATGACCATCAACGGCCCCGCCCCGACCATCCTCGCCTTCTACCTCAACACCGCGATCGACCAGGTCAGGGAGCGCTTTCGCGGCGAGCACGGCCGCGACCCCGACGAGCGCGAGGACCGCGAGCTGACCGCCCGCACCCTCGCCACCGTGCGCGGCACCGTCCAGGCCGACATCCTCAAGGAGGACCAGGGCCAGAACACCTGCATCTTCTCCACCGAGTTCTCGCTGCGGATGATGGCCGACATCCAGGAGTGGTTCATCCGCAACGGGGTGCGCAACTTCTACTCGGTCTCGATCTCCGGCTACCACATCGCCGAGGCCGGCGCGAACCCCATCAGCCAGCTCGCCTTCACCATCGCCAACGGCTTCACCTACGTGGAGGCGTACCTGGCCAGGGGCATGAACGTGGACGACTTCGCGCCGAACCTGTCGTTCTTCTTCTCCAACGGCATGGACCCCGAGTACAGCGTGCTCGGCCGGGTGGCCCGCCGCATCTGGGCGGTCGCGATGCGCGAGCGCTACGGCGCCGGCGAGCGCTCGCAGAAGCTCAAGTACCACGTCCAGACCTCGGGCCGCTCCCTGCACGCCCAGGAGATGAACTTCAACGACATCCGCACCACCCTCCAGGCCCTCATCGCGATCTACGACAACTGCAACAGCCTGCACACCAACGCCTTCGACGAGGCCGTCACGACCCCGTCGGCCGACTCCGTGCGGCGCGCGATGGCGATCCAGCTCATCATCAACCGCGAGTGGGGTCTGGCCAGGAACGAGAACCCGCTCCAGGGCTCGTTCGTCGTCGAGGAGCTGACGGACCTGGTGGAGGAGGCCGTGCTGGCCGAGTTCGAGCGGCTGTCGGACCGCGGCGGCGTGCTCGGCGCGATGGAGACCGGCTACCAGCGGGGCCGCATCCAGGACGAGTCCATGCTGTACGAGATGCGCAAGCACGACGGCTCGCTGCCGATCGTCGGCGTCAACACCTTCAGGAAGGACTCCGAGGAGCCGGAGCCGCACCCGCTGGAGCTGGCCCGGGGCACCGAGGAGGAGAAGCGCTCCCAGCTCGACCGGCTGCGCGCCTTCCACGAGCGCAACCGGGAGGAGGCGCCCCGGCAGCTCGCCCGGCTGCGGGAGGCGGCGATGTCGGCGGACAACGCCTTCGAGGTGCTGATGGAGGCGTCCCGGCACTGCTCGCTCGGCCAGATCACCGAGGCCCTGTTCGAGGCGGGCGGCCAGTACCGGCGCAACGTGTGAGCCGTCGATAGGATCGGCGGTCGGGGTTAACACCGGTATCCAGGAGGCTTTCATGTCCGACGTCACCTTCAAGGGCAACCCGATCACCGTGGGCGGCACCTTCCCCAAGCCCGGCGACAGCGCGCCCGCCTTCCGCCTGGTGGGCGCCGACCTCGCCGAGCGCTCGCTGGCGGACTTCGGCCAGGCCACCAAGGTGCTCAACATCTTCCCGAGCGTCGACACCGGCGTGTGCGCGGCCTCGGTGCGCCGCTTCAACCAGGTGGCCGCCGAGCACCCGGACGTGGCGGTGCTGTGCATCTCGGCCGACCTGCCGTTCGCGCAGAAGCGCTTCTGCGGCGCGGAGGGGCTGGACAACGTGACGACGCTGTCGCTCATGCGGGGCCGCGAGTTCCTCCAGGACTACGGGGTCGCGCAGGAGAGCGGGCCGCTCGCCGGGCTGGCCGCCCGCGCGGTGGTCGTGCTCGACGGCGACAACAAGGTGGTCTACTCCGAGCTGGTGCCGGAGATCACCCAGGAGCCCGACTACGACGGCGCCCTCGCCGCGCTCAAGTAAGCCGGTCGCCCGGACGAGGCGCCGCTCAGGTGAGCCGGTCGCGGAACTCCGCGGCCAGCTCCAGCAGGTGCTGGTCGCCGGTGGCGGTGTGCTGCAGGTCCAGGATCACCTCGTGGACCCCGGCCTCCGCCGCCGCGGCCAGGTAGCCGCAGATCCCGGCCACGGTGCCGCCGCGCGGCGGCGTGCCGTCCGGGGTCACGACCGGGTTGCTGCGCAGCACCATGCGCAGCGCGTCCGGGTCGCGCCCGGCCCGCTCGGCGCTCTCCCGGACGGTCGCCCACATGGCGGTCAGCGCGGGCAGCGGCAGCGCGGCGGTCAGCCAGCCGTCGCCGCGCCGGCCGACCCGGCGCAGCGCCGCGTCGGCGAAGCCGGCCAGGTGGACGGGCGGGCGGCGGGCCGGCTTGGGCTCGATGTGGCTGGGCGCGATCGTCCACAGGTCGTGCTCGAACGTCACCGGGTCGCTGCCCCAGATGGCCTCCAGCGCGTCGAGGGTGGCCTCGTAGCGCCGCGCGCGGTCCTTCCAGGGCACGCCGGCGGCGGCGTACTCGTCGGAGGACCACCCGAGCCCGAGGCCCGCGACCAGCCGGCCGCCGCTGAGGTGGTCGAGGGTGGTGAGGGAGCGGGCCAGCACGGCCGGGGGGTACCAGCAGGCGTTGAGCGCGCTGGTGCCGAGCCGCACCGACGTCGTCGCGGAGGCGGCCACCGACAGCACCGCGAACGGGTCCAGGAACACCCGGTGGGCCTCGGGGACGCGGCCGTCGCCGCCCGGGTAGCGGTCCTTCGGCGCGAGCGGGGTCAGGAGCCGGTCACCGGCCCACAGGCTGGCGAAGCCCATCGTCTCGGCGGCGCGCGCCACCTCCAGCACGCTGCCGAGCGCGGCGAACCTGCCGTACTGCGGCACGGCCAGGCCCAGCTCCACGCCTCAGACCTTCCTGGCGACGCCGCACAGGATCAGCGACGACTCGGGCGCGCCGACGAAGTCGACGGTGTCGGCCGGCTCGGGATGCCACTCGGGCAGCCAGACCAGGCCGGGGTCCTCCAGCTCGAAGCCCTCGAACAGCTCCAGGATCCGCTTCCGGCTGCGCAGCGTCAGCGGCGCGTTGGCCCGCCGGTAGACCTCGGTGCCGCGGTTCGCGGCCTCGGGGCGCGCGTCGCTGGTGCCGTGGGACAGCACCAGGTAGCTGCCGGGGGCCATGGCCTCCCGCAGCGTCGCGAGGATCTCCTTCGGCCGGTCGGACTCGGCCACGAAATGCATGATCGCCACCAGCAGCACGCCCACCGGCCTGCTGAAGTCGATCGCCCCGAGCACCTCGGGATGGCCGAGGATCTCGGCGGGCTTGCGCAGGTCGCCCTGGACCACCGCCGTGCCGGGCTGGCCGGACAGCAGCGCCCGCGCGTGCACCAGCACCACCGGGTCCACGTCCACGTAGACCACCTGGGAGCCGGGGGCCACCTTGGCGGCGACCTGGTGCACGCTCTCCTGCGTCGGCAGCCCCGTGCCGACGTCGAGGAACTGCCGGATGCCGGCTTCGGCGAGGTGCCGGACGGCACGGCCGAGGAAGGCCCGGTTGGCCCGGGCCGCGGCCCGCACCTCGGGCGCGACCTTGAGGATGCGCTCGGCCGCCTCGCGGTCGGCCGGGAAGTGGTCCTTGCCGCCGAGGTAGTAGTCGTAGAGCCGGGCTACGTTGGGCGTGTTCGGATCGAAGCCGAGGGACTCCTGGTCCAACCGCCATACCCCCGATCAGGAGTTGATCATCAGTGTTCCTGATTCTACGGATATCCGATGACAGAAAGGAGCCTTTATGGATGACATTGGCGTGGCTGTGACAATTCCGGACACCGTGCGGCGGATCGTGTCGCTGGTGCCGTCCCTGACCGAGGCCGTGGCGGCGACCGTCCCCGAGGCTCTGGTCGGGGCGACCGACTGGTGCTCCCACCCCGCCGACCTGGACGTCACCCGCGTCCGCGGCACCAAGAACCCCGACCTGGAGACCGTCGTCCGCCTCCGGCCGGACGTCGTCCTCGCCAACGCCGAGGAGAACCGCCCGCAGGACCTCGCGGCCCTCCGCGCGGCCGGCCTCGCGGTGTGGGTGACCAGGATCGAGACCCTGGACGAGGCGTTCGCCTCGCTCGCGCGGATGTTCCTGCGCGCCTGCCGCACCGGCCGCCCGGCCTGGCTGGACGCCGCCGAGGCCGCCTGGCGCCGGCCCGCGCCCGAGCGCCGCCGCACGGCGGTCGTGCCCATCTGGCGGCGGCCCTGGATGGTGGTCGGCCGCGACACCTTCGCCGGCGACGTGCTGCGCCGCCTCGGCGTGGACAACCTGTACGCCGGCCACGCCGAGCGCTACCCGAGGATCCCGCTGGCCGAGCTGGTGGAGCGGCGGCCCGACCTCGTGGTCCTGCCCGACGAGCCCTACGCCTTCGCGCCCGGCGACGGCCCGGAGTGCTTCCCGGGCCTGCGCTGCGCCCTGGTCAGCGGCCGGCTCCTCACCTGGTACGGCCCGTCCCTGACCGAGGCCGCGCACGCCCTGCCGCGGGCGCTCGGCTAGCTGGCCGCCTTGTCCTGCAACGCGGTGTCCACGGCGGTGGGGGAGAGCACGTGCTCCATCACGATGACCGCCATGCCGACGATCCCCGCCCGGTCGCCCAGCGACGAGGTGACGATCTCCAGGTTCCGCGTCGTGTACGGCAGGCTCCGCCGGTAGACGATCTCCCTGATGCCGGTCAGGTAGTGCTCGCGGGTCTCCGCCATGTCGCCGGCCAGCACCAGCACGCCGGGGTTGAGCAGGCTGACCGCCGTGGCCAGCACCACGCCGAGCGTGCGCCCGGCCTCCTGGGTGCGCGCGATCGCGGTCGGGTCGCCCGCCTGCACCAGGCGCACCACGTCCTGGCTGGTCTCCTGGCCGAGGTCGGCGGCCAGGGCGTGGCCGCTGGCCAGCGAGGCGACGCAGCCGCGCGAGCCGCAGGTGCACACCCGGTCGTCGCTCTCCCGGATGCGCACGTGCCCGATGTTGCCCGCGGCCTCCTCCACGCCCCGGTAGATCCGGCCGTCGAGCACGATGCCGGTGCCGATGCCGGTCGAGACCTTGATGAGGATCAGCGAGTCGGTCTCGCGCCAGGACGTCCACCACTCGCCGAGCCCCATCGCGTTCGCGTCGTTCTCGACCAGGATCGGCACGTCGTAGCCGGCGCCGACGGCCTCGCCCACCGGGTAGTCGTCCCAGCCGGGCATGAGGAAGGAGCGGATCACCCGCCCGGTGGTGTGGTCGACCGAGCCGGGCAGGTCGAGACCGACGCCGCAGACCTCGCCGGCCGGCCGTCCCGCCCGGTCGAGTAAGCGCTGGAACGCCTGGCGCACCCACGACAGCACCGCCTCGGGGCCGAGGTCGATGCGCATGCCGGTGCTCTCCTCGGCCAGCGGGCGGGCCGCGAGGTCGGTGAGCGCCGCCCGGACGTGGGTGGCCCCCAGGTCGGCCACCAGCATCAGCCGCCTGGAGGCGTCCACGTCGAGCACCGAGGGCGGCCGCCCGCCCCCGGACGCCCCGACGCCGGACTCGTGGATGTAGCCGGCGTCGATGAGCCGGTCGACCCGGTCGGTGATCGTCGAACGGGACAGGCCGGTGTACTCGATGAGTTCCTTGCGCGTCCGGCAGGTGCCGTTCCGGATGAGCTGGAGGATCTGCCCTGCCGTCAGCATGCTCGCTATCCCTTCTCTGCTCCTGCCGTCAGCCCCTCGGTCAGCAGGCGTTCGCTGGCGAAGAACACGATCACGATCGGCAGCGTGAGGACCACCGATCCCGCCATCAGCACCGTCGTCGGGATCTCGATGCTCCCCGCGAGCTGCGACAGCCCGAGGGAGACCGTCCAGCGCTCCCGCTTCTCGACCAGGAAGAGCAGGGCGAACAGGAACTCGTTCCAGGCGATCATGAAGGCGTAGAGGCCGGTGGCCATCAGCGCGGGCTTCGACAGCGGCAGCACCACGCGCCAGATGGTCGACAGTCTCGTGCATCCGTCGATCGCGGCCGCCTCCTCCACGCTCTGCGGCACGGTCTCGAAGTAGTTGCGGAGCATGTATACCGTGACGGGCACGGTTTGCGCGATATACACGAGGATCAGTCCGATCAGCGACCCACGCAGCCCGAGCATCGTGAAGAGCACGAACAGCGGGATGGCCAGCACGATCGCCGGGAACAGGTACACCGCGAGGAACAGGAAGTGCACCTGCCGCCGCCCGAAGAAGCGCAGCCGCGCCACCGCGTACGCGCCCGGGATCGAGATCAGCAGCGTGAACGCCACCGACGCGACGGCCACGACCGCGCTGTTGCGCATGAACGTCAGGAAGCCCTGCCGGGTCAGGACGTTGACGTAGGTGTCGAGGGTGAAGCTGTTCGGCCACAACGACCCGGGCTCCAGGATGAGCTCCTGGATGTCGCGCACCGACAGCATCACCATGTAGAGGAACGGGAACGCGGTGGCCAGGAAGAGCACCAGGATCACCACCGGCCGCAGCACCCGCAGCAGCCCGCGCTCGAACCTATCTCTGCTCACGGTCACCTCCCGCTCCGGAGAAGAAGCGCAGGTAGAGGACCAGGAACACGACGAGGAACACGGCCAGGACGATCGCCTGGGCGGCCGAGGCCCCGATGTCGTCGCGCGAGGTCAGGAAGTTGTAGACCCGCACGCTGACCACCTCGGTGCCGGCCCCGCCGCCGGTCAGCAGGTAGACGTCGTCGAACTTGGTGAAGGTGAACACGAACCGCAGCACCGACAGCAGCGCGATCGTCCGCCAGAGCTGCGGCATGATCACGTACCGGAAGCGCTGGGTCGGCGTGGCCCCGTCCACCACGGCGGCCTCGTCCAGCTCGCCCGGCAGGGCCTGGAGCCGGGCCAGGATGAACAGGAACGCGAACGGGAAGTACCGCCACGCCTCGAACGCGATCACCGTGAGCAGCGCCACCGGCACCTGCATGCCCAGGAACTCGCCCTTGGCCTGGGTGAGGAAGGCGATCGGCTCCTTCAGCCAGGTGTTGACGATGCCGTACTGCGGGTTGAGCATCGTCTCCCACAGGAACGCCACCGCCACCACCGGGGCCACGTACGGGATGAGGATCGAGGCCCGCACCAGCGTCCGCCCCCGGAACCGGTCGCGCAGCGCCAGTGCCGCCACCAGCCCGATCACGATGGACAGCCCGGTGCCGAACACCGTGTAGACGAGCGTGTTGACCAGCGACGACCAGAAGCCGGGCTCGGAGACGACGTAGGAGAAGTTCTCCAGCGTGTAGTGGCCGAAGACGCCGGCGCGCCGGATGTTGATCAGGCGGGCGTCCTGGAACGCCAGCATGATCGCCCACAGCAGCGGCAGCACCACCACGACCAGCGTGATGACCAGCGTCGGCGAGATCAGCGCCAGCCCCGCCCGGCCCTCCTGTCTTCGCAGCGTGAGGGGTCTGCTCACTGCCGGATCCCGCGCTTGATCGACTCGACGTCGGTCTTGGCCTGGGCGGCGGCGGCCTGCGCGGTGGCCGAGCCGTCCACGAGCGAGCTGAGCGCCTTGGGCACCGGCAGCTCGCCCATGGTGGCGCCGACGAGCTTGCCCTGGCCCTGCGGGATGCCCCAGCGGGCGAAGGTGTCGGGGCTCTTGCGCAGCGCGGTGAGCAGGTCGGCCGGGTAGATCTCCGACAGCGGCTTCTTGGTGTCGACGCCGGCGGGCAGCTTGTCCCACTGGTCGGCGAAGGTGGTCCTGGTGGGGAACTTGCCCTCGGGGGCCATGCCGAGCCAGCGCGGGTAGCCCTCGTTCATCAGGTACGCGACGAACTTGGCCGCCGGGTCCTTGGCCGCGTCGCGGGTGACCACCCAGGAGACGATCTCGCCGTACTGGGCGGGGGCGCTCGCGTCGGGGCCCTTGAGCGCGGTCACGACGCCGGTGTTCTTGGCCAGCCACTCGGGGTCCTCACGGCACTCGGGGCAGCTCGGCATCGCGTCCTTACGCAGGCCGGCCAGCTCGTCCAGGATGAACGACGACCAGATCATCATCGCCGCCTTGCCGGAGAAGTAGGTCGCCCGGGTGGTGTCGACGTCCTGCTTGCCCTTGACCGAGTAGTTCTTGGCCAGGTTTGCATAGAACTCGAATGCTTTGACGCATTGCGGAGAATTAAGAACGACATTTCCTGAATTGTCGACCAGTTGGCAGCCGTCGGCCAGTGCCACGTGCTCGAAACTCTGCGCCGTGAACGAATCCTTCGGCGCGATGGCGAGCGTGATGCCCGCCGTGCCGCCGGTGTTCAGTTTCTGCGCGGCGGCCTGCAGCGCCTCGTAGGTGTCCGGCGGTTGCAGCCCGGCCTTCTCGAACAGGTCCTTGCGGTAGAGGATGAGCTGCGCCCACCCGTCGCTCGGCACGCCGAGCAGCTTGCCGTCCGCGGTGTCGAGCTCCAGCGCCCGGGGGGAGAAGGAGTCGCGGCCGAGCTGGTCGACGACCTTGCCCGGCGTCTCGGTGTCGAGCAGGTCGTTGGCCTCCAGCTCGCGGACCGAGGCGAGGGGCAGCGCCCCGATGACGTCGGGCAGGTCGCCCGCCGCGGCCGCGGCGGTGATGGTCTGGCTGAACTGGTCCTCGGCTACGCCGACCAGCTCGACCTGGATGCCGGTCTTCCGGGTGAACTCGGCGGCGATCTGCTTCTGCACCGCCATGCGGTCCTCGAGGTTCTCCTCGGTCCACACGGTGATCTTGTTGGCCGCGCCCTGCTGGGCGCCGCCGCCGCCGTCGTCGCCGCAGGCCGTCAGCGTGGCGGTGGCCAGCAGTGCGACGGAGAGGACGGCGGTAACCTTCTTCGGCATAGCACGCACCTCCGGTTGGGGATATGCCGCCCTTACCCCGGGAGCAGTTGCCGCAACGTCCGGTGTGCGATACCGAGACCGGTCTGTACTCTCCCCGTGCCGCCCCAGGGACCCCGCAATATCGGTAAGGTCGCTTTCCACAAGACACGCGGTCAGAAACCCCAATTGCATCCGTTGCATCCACCGCAAGCCGTAGACTTAAGACGGTTACGGGCGCAACTATCGTGTGCAAAGAACCAATAAATCTTCGACTTCTGTTTGATCATTAAGCGTAAGTGTGGGGAATGCGCGTCATCACCTTCGAGGAGCCGGGCCATGTCCGCGTCGGCCTGGAATCTCCCGCCCCGATCGTCCCGGGCTCGGTCCGGATCAGAACGATCTACTCAGGCGTCTCGGCCGGCACCGAGCTCACCGCCTACCGCGGAACCAACCCCTACCTCAACCGCAAGTGGGACACCGAGCGCCGCCTCTTCGTCGAGGGCCGCACGCACGCCTACCCGCTGACCGGCTGGGGCTACCAGGAGGTCGGCGAGGTGGTGGAGGCGGCGCCCGACGTCGCCGACCCGCCCGTCGGCAGCCTCGTCTGGGGCATCTGGGGCCACCGGGCCGAAGCGGTCCTGCCGGCCGACAAGCTGGTCGGGCACGTGCTGCCGCCCGGCTCCGACCCGCTCGGCGGCGTCTTCGCCCGCGTGGGCGCCATCGCGCTCAACGCCGTCCACGCCGCCGACATCCACCTCGGCGACCAGATCGCCGTCTTCGGGCAGGGCGTCATCGGCCTGCTCGCCACCCGCCTCGCCGTGCTCAGCGGCGCCCGCGTCGTCGCCGCCGACGCCATCGCCGACCGGCTGGAGCTGGCCAGGAGGTTCGGCGCGGCCGAGACGTTCGACGTCGCCGCCGGCTCGGTCGCCGAGTTCATGCGCAAGCGCGTCGAGGGCGCCGACACCGTCATCGAGCTCAGCGGCACCCACCTCGGCCTGCACGAGGCCATCCGCACCGTCCGCAAGGGCGGCCGGGTCGTGGCCGCCGGCTTCTACCAGGGCGACGGCGTCGGCCTGCGGCTGGGCGAGGAGTTCCACCACAACCAGGTCCAGCTCGTCTCCTCACAGATCGGCGGGGTCGCCTCCTGGCTCTCCCACCGCTGGGACGTCGAACGCCTGCAGCGCACGTTCATGGAGCTCGTGCACCGGGGCGAGGTCGAGGTCGCCGAGCTCATCACCCACGTCGTCCCCGTCGAGCGGGCGGCCGAGGCCTTCGACCTGCTCGACAAGCACCAATCCGAGGTGCTCCAGCTCGTCTTCCAATTCGAGGAGTGACTGTGAAGCTCGCCGTCCAGGAGCAGCTCTTGCCCGGCCGCTCGCTGCAGGAGAAGTTCGCGTTCGCCGTCGACGCCGGGTTCGACGCCATCGAGCTGCGCGGCAAGGGCGATTTCCACTTCGCCGGCCGCCTGACCGAGCTCAAGCGGGCGCTGGCCGACGGCGTCGTCATGCCGACGGTCTGCGTGGACATGCCGCACTTCATCGGCGACTTCGACCCGGCCAAGCGCAAGGACGCCATCCAGCAGCTCCGGTCGCAGCTGTCCGTCATCGGCGAGCTCGGCGGCATCGGCGTCATGACGCCCGCCTCCTGGGGCCAGTTCTCCCTGCGGCTGCCGCCGTTCACGCCGCCGCGCAGCGCCGAGGAGGACCGCGAGGTGCTCACCGAGGCGCTCGCCGTGCTCGGCGAGCACGCCCAGCGCAACGGCGTGCTGATCATGCTCGAACCGCTCAACCGGTACGAGAACCACATGGTCAACACCCTCGCCGACGCCGTCTCCTACTGCGCCATGGACTCCGTCAGGATCGTCGGCGACACCTACCACATGAACATCGAGGAGGACGACCCCTGCCGCGCGCTGGCCGAGGCCGCCCCCTACCTCGCGCACATGCAGATCAGCGAGTCCAACAGGAACCAGCCCGGCACCGGCCACCTCGACTGGGGCGCCCAGCTGGCCACGCTCGACGCCCACGGCTACGACGGCTACCTCGCCCTCGAATGCCGCCTGCGCGGCGAGCCCGAGATCGTCCTCCCCCAGACCGCGGCCTTCGTCAGGAAGTACCTATGATCCTCCGCGACGCCGTGCGCGTCCTGGTGGCGAACTGGGACGGCAGCTACACGGTCCCCTCCCGCCGGCTCTACCCCCATCAGTGGAGCTGGGACTCCGCGTTCATCGCGATCGGGCACGCCCGCTGGTCACCGCGCCGCGCCCGCTCCGAGCTGGCCAGCCTGTTCGGCGCGCAGTGGCGCGACGGGCGGGTGCCGCACATCGTGTTCAACCCCCGGGTGCCGGAGGGCGCCTACTTCCCCGGCCCCGAGTTCTGGCAGGTGCGCGCCCCCTCCGGCAGCGCCACCTCGGGCATCGTGCAGCCGCCGGTGCACGCGCTGGCCGCGTGGAAGGCGCACCTGGCCGAGCCCGACCCGGCGTTCCTGGGCCGGATCTACCCCCGGCTCGTGGCCCAGCAGGAGTTCTTGCGCACGGCCCGGCGCTCGCCCGAGGGCCTGATCTCGATCGTGCACCCCTGGGAGTCGGGCATGGACAACAGCCCGGCCTGGGACCGGCCGCTGCGGGCCGTGCAGGACCGGCCCGCCGGGTTCGTCCGGCGCGACCTCGACACCGTCAACGCCGACGAGCGGCCCACCGACCGCGACTACGAGCGTTACGTCGCGCTCGCCAGGGCCTACCGCGACTCCGGCTACCGTCGGCCTGGCGCGTTCCACATCGAGGACCCGTTGTTCAACGCCGCCTACGGCGCGGCCGAGCACGCGCTCGCGCGGATCGCCGGAGCGCTCGGCCTCGACCCCGCGCCGCACGAGCGCGAGGCCGCCGCCGTCACTGCCGCCATGGTCGAGCACCTGTGGGACGGCGCCCTCTTCCAGCCCCGCGACCTGGTCGCCGGCGGCACGGTGGCCTCGGCGAGCGCGGCCGGCCTGACCCCGCTCCTGCTGCCGGGCCTGCCGGACGAGGTCGCCGACGCCCTCATCACCACCGCCCTGGACCGCTTCGCTCTCAAGGACGGCGTGCTGCCCAGCTTCTCGCCGGACGCGCCCGAGTTCGACCCGGTGCGCTACTGGCGCGGGCCGAGCTGGGTCAACCTGACCTGGCTGGTCTGGCAGGGGCTCAAGGAACGCCGCCCCGACCTCGCCGGGCCGCTCGCCGACGGGATCGTGCGCGCGGTGTCCCGGTCGGGGTTCCGCGAGTACTTCGACCCGTTCACGCTGCGCGGCCACGGCTGCTCGGACTTCAGCTGGTCAGCCGCGCTCCTGCTCGACGTCGTCGCAGAGCACGGCCTGGATGCTCTGACGGCGCCGGGCGGCGAGGTCCATGAGCAACTGGGGGCCGTCGTGGAAGCCGGCCACGTCGGTGATCACGTGCCGGCGTAGCAGGGGGCCGTACTCCCTGAGCAGGCCGATCGTCTCGAACGACAGCCGCTCGCGGTCCCAGGCGTGCGCCAGCCCGCGCGGCACCCGGCCGATCTGGGCGCAGCGCACCGACAGGCCGTTGTGGTGGAACTCCTCGCCGAGCCGCACCGCCTCGGCGCCCTCGGTGTAGAACGCGAGGTCCACCAGCGTGCCCTGCGGGCGCAGCAGGCGCAGGCCGAGGGCCAGCGCGCGGGTCCGGCCGCGGCACTGGAACACCACGTCCGCGCCGCGGTCCTGGGCGGCGTGCCGCCAGCGCCGCTTCAGCGTCACCGCCGGGTCGTCGTCCACGGCCGCCAGGACGTTCGCGCCGAGCGCGGCGGCGACCTCCAGCCGGGCCGGGGTCTCGTCCACGACGACGACCTCGGCCGCGCCGCCGTGCATCGCGAAGCAGGCGACCAGCAGGCCGACGACGCCCGCGCCGACGACCACCACGCGCCGGCCGCGCACGCCGTCGCCGAGCTGCTGCACGGCCGGGCCGTGCAGGTCGTGGGCGGCGTGCAGCAGGCCGTTGGCGCAGATCGGGCCCATGTGGGCGACGTAGATGCCGAGCAGCGGGTCGAGGTCGGCGGGCAGCTCGACGAAGCGGTCGGCGAGCGGGTCGGCCACGTAGGCGGTGCGGTGGCCGTAGCACATGGCGACCAGCGCGCCCTCGCGCACGGCCTTGGTGCGCGTCTCGACGACCCGGCCGACCTGCATGTAGCCGATGCCGCGCACCGGGTACTCGATGGACGGCTCGCCGGGCACGAACAGGCCCAGCTCGCGGTCGAAGGTGGCGTTCAGGTAGGGGTTGTCGCCCTTGACGTAGGTCAGCTCGGTGCCCGCCGAGACGCCGCTGTGCGTCGTCTCCACCGTGAACCCGCCGTCGGGAAGCTCCGGCAGCTCCTCCTCGACCAGGGACACCTTCCCAGGCGCCTCGATGTTCAGCACGCTACTCATGGCCGCGCTCCGCGCGGCGGGCTCGGTCGCCATATGCGGCCTACTCATCCAGCATCACCGGCCTCCGTTCGGCGGCGGACCGGGCGAGGGCGAGCGCCAGGCGGTGGGTCCGCAGGGCTTCACGGTACGTCGAGCGCACGTCCGCGTCCTTGCCCTGCACGGCGTCGATGAACTCCCGGTCCACGCGGGTCTTGGCGCGCCCGTCGTCCTCGATCACGCGCTCCCCGTCCACCAGCAGGCGGGTCTCGGTGAGCTCCAGCGCGATGCCCTCGGCGCAGACCTCCAGCCCCACCCGGTGCTTCTGGCTGAGCAGGCAGGAGGTGGCGAGCAGCCCGGCCGCGCCGCCCGCGAAGCGCATGACGGCGGCCGTCGCCCGGTCCACCTCCCCCTCGGCGGTGTTCTCCGCCGGCACCGCGTGCACCATGGCGACCTCGCCGACCAGCACGCGGGCCAGGTCCAGGACGTGCACGGCCTGCTCGACGATCTGGCCGCCGGACCTGTCCTGGCGCAGCCACCAGGCGACCGGCGGCACCTTGTCCAGCCAGTGGCCGAGCGCGAGCCGCACCGGGCGGCCCTCCAGGAGCTCCCTCGCCTGGTCGAGGATGCCGAGGTAGCGCCAGTGGTGGCCGACGGCGGACGGGAGGGATCTCCGCTCTATTTCGGTCGCGATGGATTCGGCGGTTTCGAGGTCCAGAGACAGGGGTTTTTCCACGAAAAGCGGCAGATCGCACGACAGGACGTCCAGCTCGGCGCTACCGTGCGCGAAAGGAGGCACACAGACGTAGACGGCGTCGAGACCGCCGGCGCTGAGCAGATCCGCGTGGCTGCCATAGGCGGGGGAGCCGTGCTTGGCGGCCAGGGACTCGGCCTTGGACAGGTCCGTGTCGGCGATCCCGGCGATCTGGACGTCGGGGAATCCGGACAGGACGTCTGCATGACGTGCGGCGACATTTCCGGCACCTACGATGCCGACTCGGGTCAGTGGGGACACAACCCCCCATATGCCACATCTAGTTGCTACCAAACAAACATGTTCGAAAGCACATACATCGGGCAGTGAAGGTGTCCTCATGAGAACGGGGCTGACTGCATGGAGACAGATGTGCGCGCCTTGTCCAGGGTCCAGGAATGGTACGGCCCACACTCGAGCACCGCTGCCGAGTGGCCCGTCGACGCCCTGATGCTGGCCAAGGGAACCACCACGGTGAGCGTCGTCCTGCCTGCTCGCAACGAGGAGAGCACGGTCGGCGACATCGTCACCGTCATCCGCCGAGAGCTCGTCGAGCAGGTGCCGCTCGTCGACGAGATCCTCGTCGTCGACTCCAACTCCACCGACGCCACCGCCGAGCGGGCCCGCGAGGCGGGCGCCCGCGTGGTGGCGCAGAACGACGTCCTTCCCCACCTGCCCGTCATGACGGGCAAGGGTGAGGCGCTGTGGAAGGGGCTCGCCGCCTCCAGCGGCGATCTCGTCGTGTTCGTGGACGCCGACCTGCGCAGCTTCGGCGCGCACTACATATCAGGGCTGGTCGGGCCGCTGCTGGTGGACGCCGACATCCACTTCGTCAAGGCCACCTACGAGCGGCCCTACATCGGCGCGGACGGCGTCCCCCAGCGGGGCGGCGGCGGCCGCGTCACCGAGCTGGTCGCCCGGCCGCTCATCAACATGTTCTGGCCCGAGCTGGCCGGCTTCGCCCAGCCGCTCGGCGGCGAGTACGCGGCCCGCCGCAGCGTGCTCGAACAAGTCCCCTTCGTGACCGAGTACGGCGTCGAGTTCGGCCTGCTGGTGGACCTGCTCGACCTCGTCGGGCTGGACGCCATGGCCCAGGTCGACCTCGGCCACCGCACCCACACCCACCAGGACATGGCCGCCTTAGGCCGGATGGCCGGCCAGATCATGCTCACCGCGTGGTCCCGGCTGGAGGGCCAGGGCCGCGTGATGGCGTCGGAGCCCCCGGCGCACACGCTGCTCCAATGGGGCCTCGACGGCGACGCCGACCTCGTGGACGTGGGCGTCGCCGAGCGTCCGCCGCTCGCCTCCCTCGTGCTGGAGGAGGATCTGACGTGAAGGTGCTCATGAACGCGGGGCCGTGGCTCACGGTGCCGCCCCCCGGCTACGGGGGGATCGAGAACGTCGTCGCCACGCTGGTCCCCGCGCTGCGCGAGCGCGGGGTGCAGGTGGTCCTGGCCAGCGTCGGGGCCAGCGACCTCGAGGTGGACGAGCTGGTCAGCGTCTTCGACGAGGGCCAGTTCGGCGACCTGCAGAAGCCGTACAACCAGGTCATGGGCATCGCGCACGCCCACCAGGCGCGCCTCGTGGACGAGCTGCGGAGGCGCGACGACATCGACCTCGTGCACGACCACCTCGAAGTGGTGGGCCCGGCGGTGCTGTCGGCCTTCGGCGGCCCGCCCGTCCTGCACACCCTGCACTGGGACCTGCGCAAACACCCGCACTTCTACGGCTCGTTCCCGTCCTCCATCAAGGTGAACGGCGTCTCGGAGTCGCAGCTCGCCCGCGGCCCCGAGGCTCTGCGCGCCGCCTCGCTCGGCGCGATCCACCTCGCCACCCCGCTCGCCGACCGGCGGGTGGAGGCGGAGCGGGGCGAGCACTTCGTCGTGATGGGCCGCGTCTGCCGGCTCAAGGGCCAGCACGTGGCGGCCCGCGTCTGCCAGAAGCTCGGGCTGCCGCTCGTGCTGGCCGGGCCCGTCAGCGGCCGGAACAACCAGGCCGAGCTGGACGTCGTGGCCCAGGACCCCTACCACCCGCTGAACGGCCACCCCGACGTGCGCTACCACCTCGACCAGGTCGTCCCGTACCTGGACGACCTGGTCACCTGGGTCGGCTCGGTCGCCGGCGACGAGCGTGACCGGCTCTACGCCTCGGCGCGGGCCGCGCTGTTCCCCATCCAGTGGGACGAGCCGGGCGGCACCGCCGTCGTCGAGGCGCTGGCGCTCGGGGTGCCGCCCGTCGGGCTGCGCCGCGGCTGCCTGCCGGAGATCATCGAGCACGGCCGCACCGGGTTCCTGGCCGACACCGAGGAGGAGCTGGCCGAGTGGCTGCTCCGGATCGACGAGATCGACCCCGAGGAGTGCCGCGCGGAGGCCCGCCGCCGCTTCTCGCCGTCGGTGATGGCGGAGAAGTACCTGGAGCTGTACGACCGGGTCCTGCGCGGGGCCTGACGCGCCGCGGACGCGAGGGCCGCCTCCCCTGAGCGGGGGGCGGCCCTTCGCCGTCAGAGCCGGGTGCCGGCGGTGGCCCCTTCGCCCGCCGTCAGCGCCCGGTGACGGCCTCGGCCGGGCGGACCCGCAGCACCAGCCGGGCGGGCACCGCGGTCGCCACCAGGGCCAGGCCCGCCGTCGCCGCGATCACCAGCGCGTACGCCACCGGCGGCACGGACGGCGTCGCCGACCCCGTCATGCCCGCGCCGAACGCCGCCAGCGTGACCAGCGCCACCCCCGTCCCGAGCACCGCCGCCA
This sequence comes from Actinomadura luzonensis, assembly GCF_022664455.2. Lineage (NCBI taxonomy): Bacteria > Bacillati > Actinomycetota > Actinomycetes > Streptosporangiales > Thermomonosporaceae > Actinomadura > Actinomadura luzonensis. The sequence goes on along the minus strand of NZ_JAKRKC020000003.1, from coordinate 942,458 downwards.
CCAGCACCGCGCCCAGCGTCTCCAGCCGCAGCATGCGCAGCACCTGCCGCCGCGTGGTGCCCGCCAGCCGCAGCGCCGCCAGCTCCCTGGCCCGGCCGGAGGTCGCCATGGCCAGCGTGTTGACCACGGCGATCGCGGTGAAGGCGATGATCAGCCCGAGGGCGACGAAGGCGGCCTGCTGGTTCGCGCCGCCGCCCGCCGCGCCGCCTGTTGGGCCGCCCGCCGCGCCGCCTGTTGGGCCGCCCGTGACCGCCGACACCTCCGCGCCGGGGGGCAGGGCCGCCCGGAGCGCGGCCGCGGCCAGCCCGGGGGCCGACACCAGCAGGGTGGGCGCGGGGTCGTCCACGTGCCCGGTGACCAGGTCGTAGGGCAGGGTCAGGTCGCCGAAGCCGAGGCCCCGGGCGTACACGGCGGCCACCGTGAGCCGCGCGGGAGTGCCGTCGCCCAGCGTCAGCGCCAGCGGGTCGCCGGCGCCGATCCCGAGCCGCGCCGCGGCCGTCCCGCTGATCGCGACAGCGTCCTCGCCGAAGGCGTCCATCGAGCCGGCGGTCACGTCCAGGTCCAGCACGCGGCGGTCGTAGGCGACGGCCTGCGCGGCGTACTTGTCCAGCCCGGCCCGGACCGTGGTCCGCAGCACCGGCACGACCGCCTCGACGCCGGGCACCCGCGCCACCGCCGCCGCCCCGGCCCCCGTCACCACGTGACCGGCCCGCAGCCCGGCGCGGGCCTGCTCCTCCGCCGCCCGTCCCACCGTGGCGGGGGCGAACAGGATCGTGCACGTCATCGCCACCAGCAGGGTCAGCGGCGCCAGCACCGCGGCCAGCCCCTTGGGCGCGGCCCGCAGGCTCCGCCCGGCGAGGAACCCGCTCACCCCGGCCGCCCCCAGCGGCAGCACCCGGACCGCCGCCCGGGCCAGGAGCGGGCCCAGCAACGTCACGGCGACCGTCCACAGCAGCGCGGTCAGCATGGTCACCGGCGTCGCCGCCGCCTCGGTACGCAGCCCCGACAGCACCGCCACGAGCACCACGCCGCCCGCCACGCAGACCGCCCCGGCCGCGGCCCGCCACCAGGGCAGCCGTCCCTGGTCCAGGGCCGCCTCGCCCAGCGCCTCGACCGGGCGGATCCGGGAGATCCGGCGGGCCGACACCCGCGCCGCCACCTGCGCGGCGCCGACCGTGGCGAGAAAGGCCGCCAGCGGCGGGAACGGGCTGACGACCAGGCGCAGGTTCGCCGGGGTGGTGCCGAGCGCCACGAACGTGCCGTGCAGCCACAGTCCGAGCCCGACGCCCGCGCCCGCCCCCAGCACCCCCGCGGCCACGCCGACCAGCAGCGCCTCGCCGCCGACCAGCGCGCGGACCTGCTTCGGGGTGGCGGCGACGGCCCGCAGCAGCGCCAGCTCGCGGTGCCGCTGCCGCACCGACAGGGCGAACGTGCCGACCACGACGAGGATCGCGACCAGCAGCGACGTGCCGGCCAGCGCGCCGCCCATGCTGATCAGCGACACCCTGGCCTGCTCGGCGTCCAGGAACTCCAGCCGGCCGCGCTCGTCGCCGGTGTGCACCACCGCGCCCTCGGGGACCGCCACCTCGCCGGTGCCGAACACGCCGATCGCGCTGACCTTCCCCGGGTGCCCGGCCAGGCGGCGGGCCTCGGCGGTGCTGAAGAACACGGTGTCCTGGCTCGGCAGGGCCTGCGCGGTCACGCCCACCACGCGATGCCCGCGCAGCTCGGCGCCCACCGCCAGCCCGGCGCGGGCGTCCACGACGACCTCACCGGCCGCCCGCGGCTCGCGCCCCCGGGCGATCGTGAACGGCGTGAGCGCCGCCGACTCCCACCCGTGCCCGGTGGACGCGCCGAACGGGAACGTCACCTCGGTGACCACCCGGGACACGCCGGGCGCCCGCCGCAGCCCGTCGGCCACCGACGCGGGCAGCCAGGCGCGCTCGGTCAGCGGCTTGGCCTTCGTCTTCGTCTCGCCGTCGCCCTTGTCCACGCTCTGGCGGACGTACTGGTCGGCGGCCACCACCACCGGCGTGCCGGCGTACCGCTCGGGGGCGACTCCGCCGCGCAGGCCGGTCTCCAGCAGCATCAGGCAGGCGCACACCAGCGCCGCCGCGCACAGCAGGGCGACGAACGCCCCCGCGAAGGCGCCCTTGCGGTGCCGCAGCGTCCGCAGCGCGATCCCGATCACGTCCAGGCCCCCAGCCGCGTCATGCGCTCGGCCACCTTGTCGGCGGTCGGTGCGGCCATCGCGTCCACGATCCGGCCGTCGGCCAGGAACAGCACGGTCCCCGCGTACGAGGCCGCCACCGGGTCGTGCGTCACCATCACCACCGTCTGGCCCATGCTCTCCACGACCTCGCGCAGCAGGCGCAGCACCTCGCGGGCGGTCATCGTGTCCAGCGCGCCGGTCGGCTCGTCCCCGAACACCACCTCCGGCCGCGTCACCAGCGCCCGCGCGATCGCCACGCGCTGCTGCTGGCCGCCGGACAACTGCGCGGGCCGGTGCCCGGCGCGGCCCTCCAGCCCCACCCTGCGCAGGATCTCCGCCAGCCAGCCCCGGTCGACCCGGGCCCCCGCCAGGCGGAGGGGGAGGGTGATGTTCTCCGTCACGTCGAGCGCCGGGATCAGGTTGAACGACTGGAAGACGAAGCCGACCCGCCGCCTGCGCAGCTCGGTCAGCTCGTTCTCGCCCATGCCCGCCAGCTCCGTGCCGCCCAGCCGCACCGAGCCGGACGAGGGCACGTCCAGGCCCGCCGCGCAGTGCAGGAACGTGCTCTTGCCCGACCCGGAGGGGCCCATCACGGCGGTGAACGTGCCGCGCGGGATCGCCGCCGACACCTCCCGCAGGGCCGCCACCGCGCCCTGGCCCTTGCCGTACACCTTGCTCACGGCCTCCAGCCGCACCACGTCCGTCATGGCTCCAAGCCTGTCGGCCGGGCGGGACCGGCCCCAGAGACGCCGTCACCGATCGCCCGTGATCTCGTCATAAATTGGACAGGTGATTCGTGTGCTGCTGGCCGAGGACCAGGCCGTCATCCGGGGGGCGCTGGCCGCCCTGCTCGACCTGGAGGAGGACCTGGAGGTGGTGGGCGCGGTCGAGTCGGGGCAGGCCGCCGTGGACGCCGCCGCCGTCGAGCTGCCGGACGTCGCCGTCCTCGACATCGACATGCCGGGCGCGCTGGACGGGCTCGCCGCCGCCGCCGAGCTCCGCGCCCGGGCGCCGGGCTGCCGCACCCTCATGCTCACCGGGTACGGCAAGCCGGGTCACCTCAAGCGGGCGCTGGCGGCGCAGGTCGGCGGGTTCCTGCTGAAGACGGCCCCGCCGGAGGAGCTGGTCGCGGCCATCCGGTCGGTGGCGCGCGGGGAGCGGGTGCTGGACAAGGCGCTCGCCGTCACCGCGTGGGACCTCGCCGACAACCCGCTCACGCCGCGCGAGGCCGACGTGCTGCGGCTGGCCGCGGGCGGGGCCGACGCGCCCGACATCGCCGCCCGTCTGCACCTGACGGCCGGCACCGTGCGCAACTACCTGACGGCCATCGTGACCAAGCTAAACGCGCGCAACCGCACCGACGCCGTGCGCATCGCCACCGAGAGCGGCTGGATCTGACGCCCGCACCGGCACCCGGGCCTCCAGCTCGAACCAGCCGCCCGCGACGCGGGTGGTGAGCCGCCCGCCGAGGGCCGCCAGGCGGGTGGTCAGGTTGCCGAGGCCGGAGGAGCCGCGGCGGGCCTCGGCGGCCCGCGCGCCGTCGTTGCGCACGAGCAGCCGCACCACGTCGCCCTCGGCCGTGGTGGCGATCGAGCAGTGGCGGGCGGACGGGCTGTGGCGCAGCACGTTCGTCACCGCCTCCCGCAGCACGGCGCTCAGCGCGGTCTCCACCTCGGGCGGCAGCGGCGGGTGCGCCAGCTCGGCGGCGACCCGCACGTGGGCCGCGGCCAGGGTCGTCCCGGCCGAGTCCGCCTCGGCGGCCAGGGAGAGGTCGCGGTGCTCGCCGGAGACGGCGCGCAGGTCGTGCTCGGCGCGCTCGGCCATGGCGAGGACGTCGGCCAGCTCCGCCCGGGCCCGCTCCGGCGGCAGCCGGCGGGCCAGCTCGCACTTCAGCAGGATCGCGGCCAGGCTGTGGCCGAGCAGGTCGTGCAGGTCGCGGGCGGCGCGCAGCCGCTCCTCCACCACCGCCGACCGGGCCAGGCTCTCCCTGGCCGCCGCCAGCTCCTTCGCGAGCTGGGCCAGGCGGAGGAGGCTGTAGACCACCAGGCCGGTCACCAGGGTGCTGACCGTGATGTTCACCGCCGCGGGCGGCGGGAGGGCGAGCCGGACGGCCAGCGCGGCCGTCGCCGCCACCACCAGCCCGGCCAGGGGCCACGCCACGAGCGGACGGAAAGCCAGCAGCACCGGCCCCGCCAGGAACCCGGCCACGCCCAGCCACACCGGGCCGAACACCGGCACGGGGGCGAACGTCAGCACCGCCATCACGGCCAACGCCGCCATGTGCCGGCCGGTCACCGACCTGAGCTGCATCACCACGATCACGGCCAGCATGGCGGCGGCCGGGAGGAGGAGGTGCTGGGGGACCGCGAGCAGCGCCTTCAGGCTGAAGCCGACCAGCACGGCCGCCAGCAGCCACACCGACACGTCCGCCGCCCCCGGCCCCAGACCCCACCCCGCCCGGCCCGTGCCCGCCGGCCGGTCCGCCGCCGGGTCGGGGGCGGGCAGGGCCGCGCGTACCGTGTGGCGGCCCCGCGGGGACAGGCCGCTCGCCAGCTCGCCGCCCGCCGCCTCCACCTGCTCGGCCAGGTCCGCCAGCCCGTCGCCCGCCTCGGCCGTGCGCCGGCCGTCGTCGTGGACGCACAGCACCACCCGCCCGCCCTCCTCGGCGGTCTCGATCACGCACGTCCGGGCCGTGCCGCGCCGGGCCACGTCCGTGACCGCCTCCCGCAGCACGGCCGCCAGCAGCGCCCCGGCCGGGCCCAGCGGCTCGGCGTGCCCGGCCCGCACCTCCACCGCGATCCCGGCCGCCTCCAGCAGGCCGCGCGCCGTCGTCAGCTCGGGCCCGAGCGACATGGCGCGGTACCCGGCCGCCGCCGTCCGCGCCTCCGCCAGCGACCGCCGCGCCGACTCCACCACCCGGCCCAGCACCTCGCCGGCGCCCGCCGGCACCGCCACGGCCCGCCGCACGCCCACGATGATCGCGGCCAGGCCGCGTCCCAGGCCGTCGCTCAGCTCGGCCGCGATGCGCAGCCGCTCCTCGCCCACCGCCGCCGCGGCCAGCGCCGGCCGGGTGGCGTGCAGCTCGTCCACCCGCTCCACGAGCCGGATGAGCCCCGGGACGATCAACGTCATCAGCACCGTGGTGACCGCCAGGTCGAGCGTCCGCGGCACGTCGCCGCCCCGCGCGTACGCGATCACCACCGCGCTGAACACCACCAGCGGCGCCGCCGCCCACCACCGGCTGACCAGCAACGACCCGGCCAGGAACCCCAGCAGCACGACCGACGCGCCGGACCCCAGCGTCACCCCGTAGACCAGCACGGCCTGCGCCGCCAGCACCTGCCAGGCGCGCGAGCGGAAGGTGTACAAGAGCTGCGCGGCGAGGACCAGCACCGCCCCGGGCGCGCCCGCCAGGACGTACACGCTGGACAGCGCCGCCAGCACCGCGACCACGATGACCCGTGCGACAACCACGGGCAGCAGCCTAGGAGAAGCCCCTCGGCAGCACGGTGACGGGGCAGGACGAGGCCCGCAGCAGCTTCATCGACAGCTCGCCCAGGAACACCCGGTGCGGCTGGGCGTCCTCGCTGGCCGCGCAGACCAGCAGCTCGCCGGGCAGCCACTCGACGCCGGACATCGCCGCCGCCAGGTCGTGGCCCTCGGCCACCTCCGACTCGGCCTCCAGGCCGCTGCTCTCCCAGGCCAGCCGGACCGCCAGCGCGAGGTCGTCCCTGAGCCTGCCCTGGTCCTCGGTGCGCAGGTCGAACGTGATCAGCCGCAGCGGCACCCCCAGCCGCAGCGCCGCCTGCGCCACCCGCTCCACGGCCGCGTCGCACTGCGGCCGGTGCACGTAGGCCAGGGTGAGCCGGGCGGGCTCCTCCGGCGGGACGTACCGGGCGGGCGCCACCATGACCGCCTCCGGCGACAGGTGGAGCAGGTGGTCGGAGGTGGCGCCGATGGCGATGCGCCCGTGCTGCCCGCCGCCCGCCGAGCCGACCACGATGAGGTCGGCCCGGATCCGGCCGGCCAGCACCGCCAGGCCGCGCCCGCTGCCCCGGCTCTCGAAGGTGAGGTACTCGGCCGGGGCCGGCCCCAGCTCCTCGGCCGCGTGGGCCAGGTTGGCCTGCGCCTCGACCGCCAGCCCGGGGCTGCCGGGCGGGTAGACCGTCGCGACGGTGAGGTCGCCGCCGGTGACCCGCGTGATGGCGGCGCCGAGCGCCAGGGCGTCGCGCCCGCCCGACTCGCCGGTGTAGCCGACGATCACGTGCTCTCCGATCACGAAGCCCCTCTTACCCGCTCTGAGCAGGGAATACGCGACCTCGTTCCGAACGTTGCAAACCAGTGGAGGCGCAAAGAAAGTGAAGATCACTCTTGACACCCGGTTCACCGGGGCACTCGGGCAGGTCACGCTTCGTGAAGCGGTTCAGCAGCTCAGGGACCACGATCTCGCCTGCACCGTCGCGGCCGACGCCGTCGACGGCAAGGTCAGCGTTTTCACCGACTGCGTCGAGCGGGGGTTCACGCCGCTCCGCAGCGAGATCATGGCCGCCTGTTACATCGCCGAGCGCGACGCGACGACGGAGGCGTTCGACCGGGGGTTGATCACCCGGGCGGAGCTGGAGAGCCGCCAGGCCGCCTTGGCCCGGCAGTTCCTCTCCTGACCGGTTCCGCAGCGTTCCGGCCGACAGTTTTTCCCAACATTCCGCCATAAGGCCGAGGCATTCGACGGCTGGAATTCGTAAGTTGGTGTCCACCGCTCGTTCACGGATTGGACACCATGTATCGCGACATCGTCGACTTCGCCCACGGCACGCCCGCGTGGCTGCACACGCTCGCCGAGGTGGGGACGGACGCCGGCCTGTTCCTGTTCGCGGCGCTGTTCGCGGTGGCGTTCCTGCGCGCGTGGCGGGGGCCGGCGCGCGACCTGGCGCTGGTCGTGGCCGGGCCGGTCGGGATCGTGCTGGCGTACCTGGTGAGCGAGATCGTCAAGTCGGTCATCAGGGAGGACCGGCCGTGCCGGGGCGTGCCCGCGACGATCGCCGCGTGCCCGCCGCCGTCCGACTGGTCCTTCCCCAGCAATCACTCGGTGATCGCGGCGGGCGCGGCGGCCACGCTCGTGCTGGTCTGGCGGGCGCTGGCGTGGCTGGTGTTCCCGCTGGCGGCCGTGATGGCGTTCTCGCGGGTGTTCGTGGGCGTGCACTACCCGCACGACGTGATCGCGGGCTACCTGCTCGGCGTCACGCTCGCCCCGCTGTTCGCGCTGCTCGCGGTCGGGGCGTTCACCCCTGCCGTACGTCTGGTGCGAACGCGTCTGTCGCCGCGATGAGCCGGTCCAGGATGCCCGGCTCCGAGTAGGCGTGCCCGGCGTCGTCCACGATGTGGAACTCGGCCTCCGGCCAGGCCCGGTGCAGGTCCCAGGCGGTCGCCATGGGCGTGCAGGCGTCGTAGCGGCCCTGCACGATGACGGCCGGGATGTGCCGGATCTTGGCCACGTCCCGGATGAGCTGCTCCGGCCCGAACCAGCCGCCGTGGTGGAAGTAGTGGTTCTCGATGCGGGCGAAGGCGACCGCCAGGCGGTCCTCGCCGAACTCGGCGACCAGGGCGGGGTCGGGCCGCAGCGTGATCGTCCCGGCCTCCCACTGCGCCCACGCCTTGGCGGCCGCCAGGCGGGCCGCGTCGTCGTCGCCCTCCAGCCGCCGCCGGAAGGCCGCCATGAGGTCCCCCCGCTCCTCCTCCGGGATCGGCGCCAGGTACTTCTCCCACAGGTCGGGGAACAGGTAGCAGGCCCCCTCCTGGTAGAACCAGCGCAGCTCCTGGGGCCGCAGCGTGAAGATGCCGCGCAGCACCAGCTCGGTCACCCGTTCGGGATGCGTCTCGGCGTACGCCAGCGCGAGCGCGCTGCCCCACGACCCGCCGAACACCTGCCACCGCTCGACGCCCAGGTGCTCGCGCAGCCGCTCCATGTCCGCCACCAGGTGCCACGTGGTGTTGGCGGACAGGTCGGTGGCCGGGTCGGCGGCGTGCGGCCGGCTGCGCCCGCAGTTGCGCTGGTCGAACAGCACGATCCGGTACCGCTCGGGATCCCACTGGCGCCGGTGGCCGGCGTTGCATCCGCCGCCCGGCCCGCCGTGCAGCATGACGGCCGGCTTGCCGTCCGGGTTGCCGCAGACCTCCCAGTAGACCTGGTTGCCGTCGCCGACGTCCAGCAGGCCGGAGTCGTAGGGCTCGATGGGCGGGTACAGAGTTCTCATAGCCCCCGATCCTGCCGCATCCGCGGGCCCGGATCGCGATACTGGGGACGTGGCTCACGACAAGCCGCCCCCGTCGCGGGACAAGCGCACGTCACGGGCGATCGCCGCCGCCGTCGTGTGCGCGCTGTCAGGCGCGGCGCTGGCCGCCGTCGTCGTCCTCCGCCTCTTCCGCCGGCCGCGGTGGGGCTGGCTGTGGCTGCCGCCGGTGGCCTGCCTGACCGCCGCGCCGCTCCTGTACGGCCTGGCCGCGCCCGAGGACGGGATCGGCCACGGACCCGGGTCGGCGGCCGTGGCGGCGGTCACCGGCGGCGCCATCGGGCTCATCGCGGCGACGGCCGCGCTGCGGCACCGCGGGGCCGAGACCGGCCTGGTGGCCTACGTGCTCTGGGTCTCGCTCGTGGAGTTCGCCCGGCCCTGGTGGTGGGAGCGGGCGCCGGCCTTCGACCCGCTGCTCACCCAAGGCGTGCTGACCAGCGACACCGGCGAGTACGCGGTGAAGGCGACCTTCCTGGAAGCCGGCGGGCTCACCGGCGGGCTGCTCGGCCCGGTCGTGCTCGGCGCGGTCGTCGCGGCCCGGACGGCGGCCAGGCGGGGCGACGGGACGGCCGGCGCGTTCGCGGGCACGATCGGCCCGCTGCTGCTCTTCGCCGTCTACTTCACCCTCGACCCGAACCTCGGGGGAGAGGACAGCATCCAGTCGTGGCCCTGGGTCAACGCCCTGCTGGCGCTGCTGGCCACGGCGTGCGTCAGCGCGGCGAGCGCCGCCGTCGCCCGCCGCCTTCCGGTCACTGCGGCGTCCACTCGTGACGCGTGAGGAAGGACCGGTCGCCGGTGGCGTAGTCGTGGAACACCTGCCGCACCTCCTCCACCCCCTCCACGACCGCCCGGACCATCGTCCCTTCCTTGTACTCCAGCTCGTGACCCGCCGGGACGGGCGACACCTGCAGGAAGTGCCGCCCGAAGTTCACCAGCGCCGCGAACGGGTTCTGCGGCGAAAGCGTCCCCAGCACGTCGTGCACGAGCCCCAGGTCCGGGTCGTGCACGATCATCCCGTCGCCGGTGTGGAGCTGCATGCCCTCGTACACGCCGAGGGGCGCGACGTTGTGGACCAGGTCGCGCTGAGGGTCGTAGCACACCAGCCCGTGCGCCCGCGCGATGGTGAAGACCTGCGCGGACACCTCGTCCATGCTGTCCAGGTCCATCGACACCAGCACGTGCCGGTCGGGGTAGAGCCTGACCTCGCCGGGCAGCTCCTTGACGACGTCCGGCACGTCGTCGCCGGCCGTGGTGACCGGCTGGGCGCGCTTGACCGCCAGGTAGGTGGCGCGGGCCTGGTCCCTGCTGATCGGGGCCGGCTCGTCCCAGACCATCAACTCAACGCTCATCGGTCCATCTTGTCGGACGCGCCCCGCCCGCGTGTGCGACTGCCCGAGTTCCGCGCGTCTACCGGCATTTTCACGCCTCTACCTGGGTTTCTCCGAGTTCGGCACCAGCTCCACGGTGCAGTTGGCGCACCGGCGCGCCTCGGCCGGGATGTCGCTGAGGCACTCGGGACACTCCTTCGTCGTGGCCTTCCTGTCCCGCTCGAACCACTGCACCAGCCGCGTCATGGGAGCCACGATCAGCCAGTACACGACCGCCGCGATGATCAGGAACGTGATGAGGTGGTTGAGGAAGTCGCCGTACTTGAACTCGCTGCCGTTGACGGTGAAGGAGTAGTTGGCGAAGTTCGGCTGCTTCCCGCCGGTGATGGCGCCGATCAGTGGAGTGATCAGGTCGGTGACCAGCGCCTGGACGAGCCCGCTGAAGGTGGCGCCGACGATCACCGCCACCGCCAGCTCGACGATGTTGCCACGGAGTAAGAACTGCTTGAAACCGCCCATGGGGTCGGCATATTGCCCGGGTCCGCGACCTGAAACCCGATCGCCCCGGATTCGGGCCCTGGAGAACGTTGGAGCCGGTCAGGCTCCGGGTGCGAGCCGCTCAAGATCGAAGCGCCCGTCCCTCACGCCGGTGAGGAAGGCGGACCACTCGTCGAACGTGAACGGCAGGACGGCACCGCTGGCGTCCTGACTGTCCCGCACCCAGACCTTGCCGTCCAGCACCGCGACCTCGACGCAGTCGCCGTTGGTGCACCGATGCCACTCGACGCGGTCAAGGGCAGGTGGGCGAGTCATGCATTACCTCCTGTTAGTCGGCTGCAGAGGTATTGCGCCGTGGAGGATTTTACCCCGATTGTAGAAGAAGAATTCATCGTGGCTGAAGGGGCAGGGGTGATTGGGCGCGCTCCTTGATGAGAAAAGGGGCGATCGGATCCGGCCGACCGCCCCCTTGGCACGTGCTCGTTTCAAGCCCTCAATGGGCGTCCTGAATCCTTTTGACGAACGTCGTCCAGTCGTGGCTGCTGAACGTGATAACGGGACCGCCCGGATTCTTGGTGTCGCGGACACCTACGGTGTCGGGGGAGAGCAGTGCGACCTCGACGCAGTCGCCGTTGCTGCAGCGAGACGCGGTGCGCCATGATGGAGTTCCGTCGAGGCCCGTTCCGGTGGACATTGCTCTCTCCTTCTTGCGTGACAAATAAAAGCCCGGCGGCGGCGTGAGAGCCGCCGCCGGGCGTATTTGTGTTCACGGAGGGGCGCCGGTGATCGCAGAATGTTCAGGGCACCCCAGTTTGAGAGAACTGTAGCACCAGCACTTGCCGCTGGCGATTGCCATCGGGCCATCATCCGCCTGTGTTGCGGTGGCGGCAGGCTGTGCGAATCAGGCGAATTTAGCTGCTATCTCGGCTATGTGTCGTTTGGACTGTTGTGTGCCAAGTGCCTCTGCTCGTAGCCGATCGATGATCTCTCGGAAACGTTGAAGCGTCTTGTCGTCTTCGAGATAAAAAAGGCCCATCTGATGCTCTATGAAGACCGTGTCCGTAATGCCGGAATTGCGGTCGAAGGCCAGCATGCGGAACGGACTGTCGAACCCCATGTGCGCGCCGGCGGTGTACGGAATGACCTGGACGGTCACCTGCGGGAGATCGCTGATCTCGAGGAGGTGGTCGAGCTGGCGATGCATCGTCTGACGGCCGCCGACGTGCCGGTGAAGCACCGACTCGTCGAGAAGCACCCAGTAGCGCGGCGGATCGCTGCGGTACAGGACGTCCTTCTTGCGCTTCTCGCGCGACTTGACGCGCTCCTCCAGGATGGTGGGCTCGATGCCGGGCAGCCAGCCGCGGATGACGGCGCGCGCGTAGTCCTCGGTCTGCAACGGGCCGGGCACGGTGGTGATCTCGTACTCAGTGATCGACGTCGCGCCCGCCTCGAGCCCGAGCATCGGCTGGAAGATGACGTTGTCGTAAGCCTGCCACCACTCCTTCTGCCGGGCGTCCTTGGCGAGGGTCATCAACTCGGTCGTGTGGCTCTGATCGACGTCGTACAGCTTGCAGAGGTCGCGCACGTCGCGCAGGCTGGCGCGCCGCTGACCGGTCTCGATGCGGCTGATCTTCGTGGGAGAGCACAACAGGTGCTCGGCGACCTCGGCGATGCTCAGCCCCCGCTCGTGCCGCAGCTCGCGTAACCGCATGGCCAGCTGGCGCTGCCGGAGGGTCGGGTTGGGGGCAGGCATCGCTTCCCTTTCCACGGCGGAGGGGCCGTTGCCGCGAACGTACCCATGGGGGTCGTTAGGTAATCGTCACCGGCACGTACATATGGCAAGTGCCATCGGCAGGTGGCTTTCTCGTAAAAGCGGGTAAATCCTCATCAGTCACGGAGAGGAGAGCCGCCTCGATATTGACGATCAGTTGTGCGCGAGAAATGCCGCGAAGTTCATGGTCCGCGGGCGGCCCTGGTCAGGCCGCCCGGGACGCCGGGCTGGGACCGAAGTTGCCGCGATTCCCAGTCACACGATCATCCGCTCCTGCCAGAGCGATAGGACGATCTCCTTTGGATATTAGCAACTTGACCGCGAATCCGGCGCCGCCCGGCGTGATTCCCCGGCTTGCCCCCGGATGGTGGCGGCGGGTGATGGAGAGGCTTGATCTCCTGGTGTTCGCGAAGGACGACGCCCGGGCCAGGGAGCCGGGGTGCCGGCCGTGCCTCGGGTCCGGGAGGGTGCGCCCGTGGTGACGCGGGCCTGAGCGGCGGGGACGGACGACGGGGTCCGTCCCCGGCCAAGTTCGCAGTCTGCCCTGGGTGCTACCACCGGTCGCCGGTTCCGCGGCCACCGGGGTAGGGGGCCCGCCCGGGGCAGGCTGTGAGAGAGAGCCGCCTCCGGCACCGCGCCGCCGGGGGCGGCTCACCCGTGTCCGGGGTCCGTCTCCTGGGAACACGCCGGGGCCGGTACGAGGGTGTGGCGGGTCGGCGCGTGGAAGATAAGCGGATGACTGGAACGTCCCCGATCGGGAAGTGCTGGCCCGGCTGCCTCCGGATCCGGCGGGTCCGTATCGGCGGGGGAGGTCCGGTCGTCGTGCCTGAAAGGCCGGGCTTGTCGGGTGACGCGGGGGGAAAAGGAACATGGGGAAAGACCGCAAGGGAGCCTCGATGATCGAAGTCTGGCCGGGAGACCCGTATCCGCTCGGGGCCACCTACGACGGTGCGGGGACCAATTTCTCGGTCTACACCGAGGTCGCCGACAAGGTGGAGCTGTGCCTGTTCGACGAGGACAACGTCGAGTCGCGGGTGCCGCTGACCGAGGTGGACGGGTTCATCTGGCACGGGTACCTGCCGGGCATCGGCCCGGGCCAGCGGTACGGGTACCGCGTCCACGGACCGTACGAACCGGCGCACGGCCTGCGCTGCAATCCGAACAAGGTGCTGCTCGACCCGTACGCCATGGCCATCGAGGGCGGCGTGAAGTGGAACGAGGCCGTCTACGGCTACCGCTTCGGCAGCCCCGACACCCGCAACGACATGGACTCGGCCCCGTACGTCCCGCGCTCCATCGTCATCAACCCGTTCTTCGGCTGGGGCCACGACCGGCCGCCCGCGACCCCGTACCACGACACCGTGATCTACGAGGCGCACGTGCGTGGGCTGACGATCAGCCACCCGAAGATCCCCGAGCACCTGCGCGGCACGTACGCCGCCCTCGGCCACCCCGAGATCCTCGACCACCTCACCAAGCTCGGCGTGACCGCGCTGGAGCTGATGCCGGTGCACCAGTTCGTCACCGACCACATCCTGGAGCAGCGCGGGCTGTCCAACTACTGGGGCTACAACTCGATCGGCTTCTTCGCCCCGCACAACCGCTACTCCAGCCAGGGGCAGCGCGGCGGCCAGGTGCTGGAGTTCAAGGCGATGGTCCGGGCGCTGCACGAGGCGGGCATCGAGGTGATCCTCGACGTCGTCTACAACCACACCGCCGAGGGCAACCACCTGGGCCCCACGCTCGGCTTCCGGGGCATCGACAATCTCAACTACTACCGCCTCGTGGACGACGACAAGCGGTACTACGTGGACACCACGGGCACCGGCAACAGCCTGCTCATGCGCTCACCGCACGTCCTGCAGATGATCATGGACTCGCTGCGGTACTGGGTCATCGAGATGCACGTGGACGGCTTCCGCTTCGACCTCGCCTCCACCCTGGCCAGGGAGCTGCACGAGGTCGACCGGCTGAGCGCGTTCTTCGACCTGGTGCAGCAGGACCCGGTGCTGTCGCAGGTCAAGCTGATCGCCGAGCCGTGGGACGTCGGCCCAGGCGGCTACCAGGTCGGCAACTTCCCCTCCCGCTGGACGGAGTGGAACGGCCGCTACCGCGACACCATCCGCGACCTGTGGCGGGGCCAGCCGGCGACGCTGCCCGAGTTCGGCTCCCGCTTCACCGGCTCCAGCGACCTCTACCAGGACGACAGCCGCCGCCCCGCCGCCTCCATCAACTTCGTCACCTGCCACGACGGCTTCACCCTCCAGGACCTCGTCTCGTACAACCACAAGCACAACGAGGCGAACAAGGAGGGCAACCGGGACGGCACCGACGACAACCGCTCGTGGAACTGCGGCGAGGAGGGCGCGGCCGGCATCGCCGTCGAGTCGCTGCGCGAGCAGCAGAAGCGCAACTTCCTCACCACGCTGTTCCTGTCGCAGGGCGTGCCGATGCTCTCGCACGGCGACGAGCTGGGCCGCACCCAGAAGGGCAACAACAACGGCTACTGCCAGGACAACGAGCTGACCTGGGTCGACTGGTCGGACGTGCGGGAGAACTGGCTGCTGCTGGAGTTCACCCAGCGGCTCGCGGAGCTGCGCAAGAAGCACCCGGTCTTCCGGCGCAGGAGGTTCTTCTACGGCAAGCCGGTACGCGGGCTGAGCGACATCGCCTGGCTCACCCCGTCCGGGGAGGAGATGACCGACGGCGACTGGAACGTCGGCTACGCGAAGTCCCTGGCGGTCTTCCTCAACGGCGACGCCATCACCGAGCCCGACCGGCGCGGCCGGCCCATCCGGGACGACTCGTTCCTGTTGCTCTTCAACGCCCACCACGACACCATCAAGTTCACACTCCCTAAGGACTACGGCGAGATGTGGCACACGGAGATCGACACAGCGATGCCGATCATGCTCGACGCGCGCATGTGCCGCGGCGGCGAGGCGATCGACGTCCCCGGCCGGAGCGTGCGGGTGCTGCGCCGTGTCTAGGCGGCCGAGCTCGACGTACCGGGTGCAGCTCACCCCCGACTTCGGCTTCGCGCAGGTCGCCGGGATCGCCGGCTACCTGCGCGACCTCGGCGTCAGCCACGTCTACCTGTCGCCGATCCTCCAGGCCACGCCCGGCTCCCAGCACGGCTACGACGTCACCGACCACTCCAGGATCAGGGCGGAGTTCGGCGGGGCGAGCGGGTTCAGGGAGATGGCGCAGGTGCTGGCCGCGCACGACCTGGGCGTGGTGGTGGACATCGTCCCGAACCACATGAACACCGAGAACCCGGCGTTCTGGTCGGTGCTGAAGGACGGCCGCGACTCGCCGTACGCCCGCTGGTTCGACGTCGAGTGGGACGAGGACGGCAAGGTCGCGCTGCCCGTGCTGGGCGACGACACCGAGCCGGTGGTGGACGGCGACGTGCTGCGCTACCACGAGCACACCTTCCCCCACCCAGGCCACTACAAGCTGGTCGACTGGCGGGAGGGGCCCGGCTACCGGCGCTTCTTCGACGTCTCGACGCTCATCGGGCTGCGCGTCGAGGACCCGGAGGTGCTGTTCGCCACGCACGAGGTGCTCTTCTGGCTGGTGGACGAGGGCCTGGTGGACGGGCTGCGCGTGGACCACCCCGACGGCCTGGCCGACCCGCGCGGCTACCTGGAGCGGCTGCGCGCCCGCACCGGCGAGAAGACCTGGACGGTCGTCGAGAAGATCCTCATCGGCCCCGAGCGGCTGCCCGCCGACTGGCCCTGCGACGGCACCACCGGCTACGAGGTGCTCAACCGGGTCAACGGCCTGTTCGTGGACCCGGCCGGCAAGGAGCCGCTGATCCGGCTGTTCACCGAGCTGACCGGCGAGCCCGCCGACTACCGGCCGGTGATGCTGGAGTCCAAGCGCGAGGTGCTGGAGCTGTTCTTCCGTCCCGAGGTCGAGCGGCTGGCCAAGGCGGCCGGCAGCACTCCCGAGGCGGTGCGCGAGCTGCTGGCCGCGATGCCGGTCTACCGGGCGTACGTGGTGCCCGGCGAGCCGCCGCCGGCCGAGTCGGTGGAGATCGTCGAGCGGGCCGCCGCGTCCTGCTCGGAGGACGTGCGGCCGCTGGTCCACGAGGTGCTGTACGGCTCGCCGGAGGCGATCACCCGCTTCCAGCAGGCGTGCGGGCCCGTCATGGCCAAGGGTGTCGAGGACACCGCGCTCTACCGGTGGTTCCCGCTGGCCTGCCTGAACGAGGTGGGCGGGGAGCCGGACGTGTTCGGCGTCTCGGTGGCGGAGTTCCACGAGTTCTGCGCCGGGATGGCGCCGTACACGATGACCACCCTGTCCACGCA
The DNA here is from genome assembly GCF_022664455.2 of Actinomadura luzonensis. Lineage (NCBI taxonomy): Bacteria > Bacillati > Actinomycetota > Actinomycetes > Streptosporangiales > Thermomonosporaceae > Actinomadura > Actinomadura luzonensis. The sequence goes on along the minus strand of NZ_JAKRKC020000003.1, from coordinate 926,046 downwards.
CGACACCAAGCGCTCGGAGGACGTGCGGGCGCGGCTGTCGGTGTTGTCGGAGCTGCCCGAGGAGTGGGCCGACGCGGTCGAGCAGTGGTCGGCGGCGGTCAGCTTCGACCCCCACCACGACTACCTGGCCTGGCAGAACCTCATGGCCGCCTGGCCGATCTCGGCCGAACGCTTCACCGACTACCTGCTCAAGGCCGCCAGGGAGGCCAAGACCAAGATCTCGTGGGTCGAGCCGGACGACGACTACGAGCGCGGGCTGCGCGCGTTCGCGGAGGCGGCGGTGCGGCTGCCGATCGGCAAGTTCACCGAGCGGATCGACCCGTACGCGATGTCGAACTCGCTCGGCGCCAAGCTCGTGCAGCTCATGATGCCCGGCGTGCCCGACGTGTACCAGGGCACGGAGACGGCGAACTTCTCGCTGGTCGACCCGGACAACCGGCGGCCCGTCGACTGCCCCGCCGAGCCGCGGTCCGCCTGGGACGCGGCCAAGCTGCTGGTCACCCAGCAGGCGCTGCGGCTGAGGCGGCGGCTCGGGGGCGCGGCGGCGTACCTGCCGATGCGCGCCGACGGGCCGGCGGCCGAGCACGTGATCGCCTTCGGGCGCGGCGCCGACGAGCGCGAGCGGCCCCGGGCGGTCGCGGTGGCCACCCGGCTGCCGGTCAAGCTGGCCCGTACGGGATGGGGCGGCACGTCGCTCACCCTGCCCGCGGGGACGTGGCGCGACCTGCTCACCGGCGCCCTCCACACCGGGCGCATCCCGCTGGCGCACCTGCTCGCACAGTACCCGGTCGCACTGCTGGAGAGACATGATCTTTGAGGTCTGGGCGCCGAACGCCACCGCGGTCGAGGTGCACGTGCTGGACGGCCGCCGGCCGATGACCCGCGGGGCGGGCGGCTGGTGGTCGGCCGAGGTCGAGGGAGCGGAGCACGGCACCCGGTACGCGTTCGCGGTGGACGGCGACGGGCCGTACCCGGACCCGAGGTCGCGGCGGCAGCCGGACGGCATCTTCGGGCCGAGCGCCGTGTACGACCACGCCAGGTTCACCTGGTCCGATCATGACTGGAAGGGGCGGGACCTGCGGGGTTCCGTCATCTACGAGCTGCACGTCGGGACGTTCACGACGGAGGGGACGTTCCAGGCGGCCGTGGAGAAGCTGCAGCACCTCGTCGAGCTGTGCGTCGACTTCGTGGAGGTCATGTCGGTCGCGCCGGTGCCCGGCGGGCGGAACTGGGGGTACGACGGGGTCGACCTCTACGCGGTGAACGAGACGTACGGCGGGCCCGACGGGCTCAAGTCCTTCGTGGACGCCTGCCACCGCGCCGGCATCGGCGTGATCCTCGACGTCGTCTACAACCACCTGGGGCCGTCGGGGAACTTCCTGCGCCCGTTCGGGCCGTACTTCGCCGGCTTCAAGGGCAGCTACTGGGGCGACGCGGTCAACCTGGACGGGCCCGGCTCCGACGAGGTGCGGCGCTACTTCATCGGCAACGCCCTGCAGTGGCTGCGCGACTACCACGTGGACGGGCTGCGGCTCGACGCCGTGCACGCCCTGCACGACGGCCGCGCCACCCACCTGCTGGCCGAGCTGGCCGCCGAGGTGGACGCCCTGGCCTGCTCGGTGGGCCGGCCGCTGACGCTGATCGCCGAGTCGGACCTCAACGACCCGCGCATGGTGCTGCCGCTGGAGGCCGGCGGGCTCGGCATGACCGCCCAGTGGGACGACGACGTGCACCACGCGCTGCACTGCGCCGTCAGCGGCGAGAGCCACGGCTACTACAAGGACTTCGCCGGGCTGCGGGCGCTGGCCAAGGTGCTGACGGGCGGGGTGCTGCACGACGGGTCGTACTCCAGCTTCCGCGGGCGCTCCCACGGGCGGCCGTACGCGGGGGTGCCCGGCTACCGGCTGGTCGCCTGCCTGCAGAACCACGACCAGATCGGCAACCGGCCGGGCGGCGACCGGCTGCCGGTCCCGGCGCTGAAACTGGGCGCGGGGCTGCTGCTGACCTCGCCGTTCACGCCGATGTTGTTCATGGGGGAGGAGTGGGGGGCGCGCACGCCCTTCCTGTTCTTCTCCGACCACGTCGAGCCGCGGCTGCGGGAGGGCGAGGCGGAGCGGAGGGAGCGGGAGTTCGACGGGTTCGGGTACGTGTGGGAGGCGCCCGACCCGTCGGAGGAGGAGACGTTCCTGCGGTCCAAGCTGGACTGGAGCGAGGTCAAGGAGGAGGAGCACTGGTCGCTGCTGTGCTGGTACCGGGACCTCGTCGCGCTGCGCAAGGCGCTGCCCGAGCTGTCGGACCCGCGGCTTGACCGGGTCCGGGTGGAGGTGGATCCGGACGGGCGGTGGCTGGTGATGTGGCGGGGCGCGCTGGCGGTCAGCGTGAACTTCGCGGAGGAGGCGGTGACGGTGCCGGTGGCGGCGGGGGCGGTGCTGCTGGCGTCGGACGAGCCCGTGGGGGAGGGGGAGGGGGAGGGCGGGCGGTTGCGGCTGCGCGGGCAGTCGATGGCGATCAGCCGGCCCGGCGCCGCCGCCTGACCTGGTCCGCTCCCGCGGCGACCGCCGCGCGCCTTGCCGACCGCGCTTTGTCGACCGCGCTTTGCCGACCGCGCTTTGTCGACCGCGCTTTGTCGACCGCGCGCCTTGTCCACAGGGTGCGGACGGTCGCGTCGCCTCATCCACAGAATCGTGTTCGCCACCACGGCGACCGGTCCTCGTCGCCGATCCTGGGGTCCCTCACTCCTCCGCGGGGACACCGACCCCGCCGCCCGGCAGGAGCCTGACCCCTCTCACGGGATCGCGCCCCGCCCGACGCGGCCAGGCCCCCTTCGGACGGACGGGACCCGAATCACGATCACGGAGGCCGCTCATGAAGATCACCCTCCCGTTGCCCCGCATGCTGACATCCCTGTTCGTCATCGCCGCCGAGCGGCTGCCGATCGAGCTCGACGCGTTCGTGCCGTGGCGCGTCGCGGGGCCGTACCGCAAGGCCGCGGTCAGCGCGATCGGCAGCGGCCTCGTCACCCTGGCCCGGCACGCCACCCCCTGGAAACCGGTGGCGACCACGCTCTCCGACCACGACCGGCGGCGGCTCCGGCGGGCGAAGGAGCACGTCGTCGTCACCGCCGCGGCGCCGCCGTACCGGCTGCCCGGCGTCGTGCAGACGGCCCGCGCGATCGCCCGGTGCCTGGCCCGCGCCTGCGACGGCGTCCTGATCGACCCGCTCGCCGGCGGGGCGGTCGACGCCTGCGGGCGGGGCCCGGGCGAGCCGCCGGACTTCAGCCTGGGCGACGACTGGCTCGGCTGGGACGTCCAGGTCCACGACGCCGCCACCTGCCCGCCGTGGGACCCGGCCGACACCGCCGCCTGCGACTGTCTCCGCATGACCTCCCGCGGCCTGCGCCGCTTCGCCCTGCCCGAGATCACCCTCGACGGCGCGTCCTGCGCCCACACCTTGTGCGCCACCAGCCTGCTGCGCGCGGTCGCCCACCACCTGGTGGCCGGCCAGCTCGCCTACCTCCAGGCCCACCCGGGCGCCGCCCACCGCCGCCTCGACGACTTCCTCCGCATCCAGCCTGACGGGGCGGGCTCGCCGTTCGGCGTCCAGCTCACCCCGTACGACGCCGGGCTGGGCGAGCTGGGCCGCACCGGCAGCATCCGGGCTCAAGGTCGGCCCGGCGCCCGGCACCGGCCAGGTCACCTGCCTGAAGGTCGGCCCGCCCTCCGGTTTCACCGGCTCACTCAACACCTGGCTCTGCGCCACCCGCAGCGCCCGGCACGCCACCCTGACCACGATCGGCTCCCGCCCGCCCGACCCCGCCCGCCTCCTCGCCGCCTGACCGCTCACGCCGGCGGCGGAAAAGGACACAGCTTGACCGGAGAAGCACCTGCTCCTTCTGAACCATTGGCGATTTCGGGACGTCAAAGTGACGTGATTCGGTTCGAGATGATCGATGAAGATCTGCGAACGGCACGTCGGCGGGCGCGCCGCTGGGTCGAGCTGGACGAGCAGCGCGGCGCCATCGCCGACCAGATCCAGAACACGCGGGAGGCGCTGGACGCGGTCGGGGCCTGGGACCCGGAGGGCGTGGCCGTCGAGGAGGCGAAGCTGAAGGCGTTCGACCGGGCGCTGGCGTCCGTGGAGCGCGAGCTGGCGGAGGTCGGTCCCGCCCGGGAGCTGTACGAGGAGCTGCTGCTACGGCGGGAGCGGCGGCTCACGGAGTCGGCCGACCCGCGCGGCGCCGAGCTCCTGGAGATCGGGCGGCTGCTGGCCGAGCTGGACGTGGAGCTCCCGGCCCGCGACCGCGCCCGCACGGCCGGCCGCGCCGCCCTGCGCCGGCCCGGTGATCGAGAGGCGATGACCGTGTTCGTCCGGCGGCTGCGGGCCCTGGGGATGGAGATCGAGGAAGGGACGCTGGACGGGGCGCGGGGCCTGCGGGAGGGGCGGGCGCTGGTGCACGACCTGGAGACCCGCTGCCGCGAACTGGAGGACCTGCGCGGGCGGCTCCGTACGCGCCGGGAGGAGCTGCTGCTCGCCTGAGCCGCCGACCGCTCGCCCAGCCGGGCCGCACGGCTCCGGCCGGGCCAGAGGCGCCCTGCCCCAGCCCGGGCCGCACGGCTCCGGCTGGGCCAGAAGCGCCCTGTCCCAGGACCGGGCCCCGGCCCGAATCCTGTCGACCGTTTCAGTTCTGCGGCGGCGTACGGGGATTCGGCCGGGGTTACCAGTCAGCGGCTGAGGATGTGGCGGAGGGCTTGTTCGAGCGTCGCCACGGGGTCGGCGGTGCTGGACCGGGTGCGCCAGGCCACGTACCCGTCCGGACGGACCAGGACGGCGCCGTCCCCGTGGACGCCGTACCGCTCCTTCCAGCACCCCTCCACGTCCACCAGTTCCTCGCCCACCAGCAGCCGCGTGAGCTGCACCCCCAGCCGCTCCTTCAGCAGCCGGCCGGCGTCCATCCACGGCTGGCCGCCCTGCTTGTCGGCCATCAGGACGAAGCCCGAGCCGAACAGGTCGATGGTGGAGATGCGCTGCCCCTCCCAGTCGAGGATCACGTGCGGGGCGCGGCTGCCCGGGCGGCCGGTCGGGACGCGCGGATCCTCCAGGATGGAGCCGTCGTCGCCGGGTTCGTCCAGGACGGCCGTGGAGTGGTAGCGGTGGCCGAGGAGGGCGCCGGCCTGGTCGGCCAGCGGCTCCGGGTAGCCGACGCGGGCGGCCGGCGGCATGCGTACGCCGAGGTTGGCGAGCTGGGCGTCGGCGGTCAGGACGCCGACCGGGCGGCGTTCGGCGTCGTAGGTGTCGAGGAAGTCCGGCCCCGCCTGGCCGGTGAGGACGAGCCACAGCCGCCACGCCAGGTCGCAGCCGTCCTGGAGGGCGGTGCTGCCGCCCTGCCCGCCGGTCGGCGGCATCGTGTGGGCCGCGTCCCCGGCGAAGAAGACGCGGCCGGCGCGGTAGGTGTCGGCCAGGATGTGGGCCATCGCGAACGTCGTCCGGTCCAGGAGGCGGACGTCGAGGTCGGGGCGGCCGATGGCGGTCCGGACGAGCTCGACGCAGCGTTCGTCGGTGAAGTCGTCCGGGGTCTGGCCCTCGGCCAGGTTGACGCCGAGCACGTGCGCGCCGACGCCGGTGCCGGTGACGATGACGCCGGTGAAGGCGCTGTTCTGCAGGTACCAGAGGGTGACCTCGCGCTCCCGGATCAGCCCGCCCAGGTCCGCGTCGAACATGATCGAGCACATCTGCCCCAGCTCGCCCTTGCCCGAGGTGGGCACGCCGAGGGCGTGGCGGAGGGGGCTGCGGTAGCCGTCGGCGGCGACCACGTAGTCGGCGCGGACGACGCTCTCCGTGCCGTCGCTGGTGCGGAGGCGGGCGGTGACGCCGTCCTCGTCCTGGTCGAGGGAGACCAGCTCGGTGGAGAAGCGCAGGTCGGCGCCCAGTTCCTCGGCCGTCCGGCGGAGGACCCGCTCGATCTCGGCCTGCGGCGCGCCGATCTGGGCGACCGGGGTGGCGTCGCGGAGGAAGCCCATGTCGTCGTCATCGCTGTTGAGGAGCATGCGCGGGTTCGGGTCGGCCAGGCTCTCGGCGATCGCGATGCGCATGCCGTCGCCGATGCCGGCCCAGATGTCGCTGAGGGCCTCCTCCAGGCCGGGCACGGGACGCAGCAGCTCGACCGCGCGCGGGCCCACGCCGAACGCCTTCGGCTGGATCGACGTGCTCGGATGCCGTTCGACGAGGATGACGGGCACCTCCCGCCAGGCCAGGAGCGTCGCGGCGCTCAGCCCCGCGTACCCCCCGCCGACCACCAGGACCGGCACTCGCTCTTGCTCCATTGCTCTCCACCTCCGTTGACGCGTACTATCGCGTTTGCTGCCGAGCGACACGATATGTCGCGTCTGTGAAGGCGGTCAAGACATATCTCGAAATGGCGCGGACTCGCGTCAGGAGCGGCGGGCGTCAGGGGGGTGGGTGTCGGGGGGGTGTCGGGGGGTGGGTGTCAGAGGCGCTGGCGGTAGGTGAGGCGGCGCAGGAGGAGTTCGGCGGGGCCGCGGTGGCCGAGGGCCCGCATCGCGTCCGCCAGGACCACGGACAACGCCCAGACGCCGATCGCGATCCCGAGCGCCGCGGCGAACCCCAGGTCGTCGTGCAGGCTCAGCGTGAACGGGTAGAACAGCGCCACCCAGACCGCGGCCTGGAACAGGTAGAACGTGAGCGAGCGCTGCCCCAGCGCCGCGACGGCGGTGGTGAGGCGCCCGGGGCGGGCGACGCGGGCCGCGGCGAGGCCGATGGCGGCGGCGAGGGCGATGCCGCCGGCGTAGCCGGTGAGGTCGTGCGCGACGGCGACCGTCCAGCGCACGGCGGTCGAGCCCGGCGTCCAGGCGCCGGCGGCGAGCAGGGCGGCGGGAAGGCGGCCGAGCAGCGCGAGGGCGAGGCCGGTGAAGGCGATGCGGCGCAGCAGCGGCAGGTGGTGTCCGGGCTCGTCGAGCAGGCGGCGCCGGGCCGCCAGGACGCCGGCGAGCATGGCGGGCACCACCATGAGGGTGGAGACGACGGTGTTGGCCGGCCAGGACGGGATGTTCGCCAGGAGGTGGGCGGCGAGGGTCGGCTCCATGATCTGGGCGATCGTGGCGGGCGCGGTCTGGGCTCCCACGCTCTGCCAGGCCAGCAGCAGGGTCGCGGGGACGAGCGTCAGGCCGCTGGTCCACCACAACACCGACGCCCTGGCCCGCACCAGCGGGGCGAGCACCAGCAGGGTCAGCCCGTAGACGGCGACGATGTCGATGGGCACGAACAGCACCGCGTTGGCGAAGCCGATCACGATCAGCCAGCAGGCCCGGCGACGCAGCAGCTTCCTGATCGGCGGCCAGTCCTCGCCCTTGGCCTGGCGGCGCAGGAGCAGTTGCACGAGGCCGTAGCCGAACAGGAACACGAACATGTTGCGGGCCTGGTTGTCGGCCAGCAGCGACTTGCCGAACTTGGCGACGGCGTCGAGGGCGGCCGGGCCGGTGTTCCAGTCGTCGACGAAGGCCGGGGCGTGGGAGAGGGCGATCAGGAGGAGCATGATGCCGCGGGCGAGGTCGGGGGCCAGGGAGCGGGCGGCGGTGGGGGCGGCCTGGCCGAGGGTGGTGGGGGCGGGTTTGCTCATCGAGATCCCTTCACTGCAGGAACGCGATAGTACGCGTTCGGGGTGAAGTAAAAGCTACGTTGCTTTCAGGATCTCGTCAATGAAAACGGGTGCGTTTGTGCTGGTCATTGCAATGGTCATGAGGGTGAACGCAAGATAATTGCAATGAGATGCTGTTAAATGCAACGGGTGTCGTGGGCGGTGAGCGCCAGGGCGGCTGCGGCCATCAGCGTCAGCAGGCCCCAAGCCGGGACGAAACTGTGCGACACGTCCTTGAGGAGGCCGAGGACGGGCGGGGCCAGGATGACGGCGACCTGGTTGACGGCCATGGCCGAGCCCAGGGCGAAACCCGTCCTGCCCGCGGGCGCCGACTCGGTGAGGTGCGCGACCCAGGGGCCGTACCAGCCGATGCCGAAGAAGCCCAGCCACACGAACAGGAGCGAGGCCGTCACCGGCGAGTGCCCCGCCGGGCTCATCAGCGCGGCCATGCCCGCGATCACGGCGGCCAGGCACGTCAGGACGCAGAAGTAACGGCCCTTCCGGGCGCGGTCGCTCCAGGCGGCCAGCAGCACGCGACCGGCGACGCCCGCCCCCTGGACGGCCACCAGGACGAACGCCGCCGTGCCCGCCGTCACATGGGCCGTCTCGTGGAGGTGCAGCACGGTCAGGACGCCGATGCCGCTGTGCACCGAGACCAGGCTCGTCCCGGAGAGCAGGATCTTGACCATGGACGGCTCGCTGAGCAGGCGCAGACGGGCGGCCGCGCGCGAGCCGGGCCCGGAGGAGCGAGGACGGCTCCGCGACGCCGGGAAAGCGGGCGACTGCGCGCCCCGCGGGGCCGGCGCAGCGGAGGCAAGGGGCTGTGCGCCGGGTGAGGGGTGAGGTGAAAGGCTGCCAGGTGGAGGGCCGGGCGGAGGGCCGGATGGAAGGCCGGGTGAGAGGCCAGGTGAGAGGCCAGGTGAGAGGACAGGTGGGCTAGGCAGGGAGCCGGGTGGGCGGTGGTAGAAGGTCATGAAGGCGGCGGCGCCGAGGGCGGCGACCAGCGCGCCCGCCACGAGCGTCGCACGCCAGCCCGACGCGGCGGCGAGCGCGGGCAGCGCGGCGGCGGCCAGGACGCCGCCCAGCGGCAGGCCGGCCTGCCGGATGCCCATCGCCAGCCCCCGCTGGGACGCCGAGAACCAGGACGCCACCGCCTTGCTGCCGCCCGGCTGCACGGTGCTGTACCCGGCGCCGACCAGCAGCAGGACGACCAGCAGAGCGGGGTAGCCGGGCGCGAGGCCGCCCACGCCCAGGCTCGCCGCCACCACGCACGCGCCCGCGCCGACCACCCAGCGCTCGTCGTAGCGGTCCAGGAACTCGCCCGCGACGAGGAGGCCGATCAACGGCACCAGCTGGGCCGCGGAGAGGAGGAGGCCGAGCTGGGCCGCGCTCAGGCTCAGGGCTTCTCGCAGGTGGACGCCCATCGCGCCGATGCCCTGCACGAAGAACCCGGAGGCGGCCTGGGTGAAGGTGGCGGCGGTGAGGACCGCCCACCGGTATCGGGACGGGCCGCCGGGCGCTCCGGCCCCGGGGCTGGCCGTTCCGGGGCCGGGGTAGCTGGTGGTGGGGCGGGGGACGGTCATGGGCGCCAGCACAGTGCCGGGTCCGGGTGGTCGGAGAAGCCGAGCTGCCGGTACAGCGGCTCACCCTCCCGCGACGCGTACAGATCCACCCGGACGGCCTCGCGCTCCCGGAACCAGTCGAGCAGGCCGAGCATGATCGCCCGGCTGTGCCCCCGCCGCCGGTACGCCGGATCCGTCACCACCCCGATCACGTGCCCGATCCGCCCGTTGCGCGAGTGCGGGCCGGGGAACCACTGCTCGACGGTGCCGATGCCGCAGGCGGCGAGCCCGCGCTCGCCGTCCACGACGAGGATCCGCGCGTCCTGCTCGGTCAGCTTGCGCAGCAGGACGGCGGCGAGGGCGTCCCGCCAGCCGTCGCCCGCCGACGGCGGGTTGAAGAACTCTCCGCCGAGGTCCTCGAACAGCAACGCCCGCAGGCGGACGAGCTCCGCGACGTCGTCGGCCGTGGCCGGCCGCACGCCGGTGTGGTGGTGTGTCATGCGGTCAGCCTGGTGTAATGGTCTTATGCACCTCAACCCTTACGGCGAGGACGCCGTGAACCTGGCCGCGGACCTGGCCAACCGCCGCCCGGCCACGCACGAGGAGCTGGCGGAGCGCTGCCGCGCCGCCGGCATGGTGCTGGAGACCCCCGTCACCCCGCAGGACCTGGAGCGGGTGCACGCCGTGCTGGACGCCTGGGAGAAGGTGGTGGACACCCCGGGCGAGCACGAGCGCGCCGAGCTGGTCAACCGCATGCTGGCGGAGTCGGCCGCCTATCCCCGCATGACCGACCACGCGGGCGGCTGGCACCTCCATTACCGCGACGGGCGGCAGCCGCTCGGGGCGGTGCTGTTCTCGCTCATCTCCGTGGGGACGGCGCTGCACCTGGTGGGACGGGGGGTGCACCGGCTCAGACGGTGCGCGGTGACCGAGTGCACGATGATCTTCGCGGACACCTCGCGCACCGGGCGGCAGCGGTACTGCTCCCAGCGCTGCGCCAACCGCGACGCGGTCCGCCGCCACCGCGCAGGCCACCGTGCAGGCCACCGCACAGACCACCGCGACGGCCCCGGCGGCGGGCGGCCCGGATGAGGGCCCCTCAGGACGACAGGTGGCGTTCCAGGGATTCGAGCTTGGACGTCATGCCGTCCGTCACGCCCGCCCGCAGGTCGGCCTTGAGCACCAGGCTCACCCGCGGCGCGACCTCGGCCACCGCGTCCACGGCCCGGCGGACCACGTCCATGACCTCGTCCCACTCGCCCTCGACCGTGGTGAACATGGCGTCCGTCCGGTTGGGCAGCCCGCTGTCGCGCACGACCTTGACGGCGCGGGCCACGGGCTCGGCGACGCCCTCGCCGACGCCCAGCGGGGTGATGGAGAATGCGACGATCACGGATGCGCCTCCTCGTGACGGACAGCCCCGATCATAACGGGACGTGCGAAAAGCCACGACGTCGCGCAACGCCGTGGCCCACCGCTCAGCTGCGGAACGCGAGCACGATCACGCGTGATCGTGGTCGTGCTCTTCGTCCTCCTCGCCGGGCCCCTCGGACGGCTCCACGCCGAGCACGGCCTCGCGCGGCTCGATCTCGGCGATGTGGTCGACCAGCGCCAGCACGTGGTCCGGCTCGATGAGCCACTGCAGCGCCGAGGCGCCGGTGTCGTCGGAGTTGACCAGCTCGGCCTGCTCGGTGCGCTCCTCGTCGGTGAGGTCGGCGTCCGGGTGGCGGATCTCGGCCAGGGCCGCCGCCTGCAGGGCGTTCATGTCGAGCACCTCGACGGTCAGCTCGACCGTCAGGCGCAGGAACTTCGGTTCTTCATCAGTCATGGCGACGACTCTAGGGCAGCTTCCACTCCACAGGCGTCGCGCCTTGCCTGACCAGCAGCTCATTGGCGCGGCTGAACGGCCGGGAGCCGAAGAAGCCGCTGCGCGCCGACAGCGGGGACGGGTGGGCGGACTCGATGCGCGGCACGTCGCCGAGCATCGGGGCGAGGTTGCGGGCGTCGCGGCCCCACAGGATCGCGACGAGCGGCTTGTCGCGCGCCACCAGGGCCTTGATGGCCTGCTCGGTGACCTGCTCCCAGCCCTTGCCGCGGTGCGAGGCGGGCTTGCCGGGCATCACGGTGAGCACCCTGTTGAGCAGCAGCACGCCCTGCTCGGCCCAGGGGGTGAGGTCGCCGTTGGACGGGCGGGGCAGGCCGAGGTCGCTCTCCATCTCCTTGTAGATGTTGACCAGGCTGCCCGGCAGCGGCCGCACGTCGGGGGCGACCGAGAACGACAGCCCGACCGGGTGGCCGGGCGTCGGGTACGGGTCCTGGCCGACGATGAGCACCTTGACCTCCGCGAAGGGCTGGTTGAACGCGCGCAGCACGTTCGGCCCGGCGGGGAGGTACTGCCTGCCCTCGGCGATCTCGTTGCGCAGGAACTCGCCCATGAGGGCGATCTGCTCGGCGACGGGCGCGAGTGCGGCAGCCCATCCGGCTTCGACGACTTCGTTCAGTGGACGACCGGCCATGGCTGTTGAGCTTATCTAGGTCTGGTATGGCTTGTCGGCCGAACGCCGGGTCGGGCCGTACCAGAATGATCACAAGGACGGCTTGCCCGGCTTGCGCAGCCAGGTGTCGAACAGCGTGCCGAGCTGCCGGCCCGAGACCCGCTCGGCCAGCGCGACGAAGGCGGCCGTGTCCGCGTTGCCGTACTTGTGCTCGCTCGCCCAGGTCCGCAGGATCGTGAAGAAGGCGTCGTCGCCGACCTCGCGCCGCAGCACGTGCAGGGTCATGGCGCCGCGGTCGTAGACGGGGTCGTGGAAGAGGTTCGCCGGGCCGCCGGGGTCGGCGGGCGGGGTCTGCCAGAACTCGTCGTCGGCGGGCGGGGCGTAGGCGGCGTCGAAGGAGGCCTGGAGCGAGCGGGTGCCGAGCTTGTCCAGCCACAGCCATTCCGCGTACGTGGCGAAGCCCTCGTTGAGCCAGATGTCGCGCCACAGCGCCGGCGTCACCGAGTCCCCGAACCACTGGTGCGCCAGCTCGTGCGCGAGCAGCGCCTCGCTCGGCGCGCGCGGGTAGAGCGGCCGGGTCTGGGTCTCCAGCGCGTAGCCGACCTCCGGGGCGTGGTCCACGATGCCGCCGGTGGAGGAGAACGGGTACGGGCCGAAGAGCGAGCTGAAGTAGTCGAGCACCGGCGGGTGCCGCTCGGCGAAGCCCGGGGCCTCCAGCTTGGGGTCCACGGCGGTGGTCACCCGGTAGCCGCCGAGCCGGGCGTCGGCGAGGGCGAACTTGCCGATCGTCACCGTGGCGAGGTAGCTCGCCATGGGTTCGCGGGCCTCCCACACGTACGTGGCCCGTCCGGCCCTCGACGTCCTGGCGACCAGGTCGCCGTTGGCCACCGCGACCCGGGTGTCCGGCACGGTCACGGTGAAGCGGTAGGTGGCCTTGTCGGTCATGTGGTGGTTGCCGGGGTACCAGGTCATCGCGCCCTGCGGCTCGTTGGCGTTGAAGACGCCGTCGCTGGTCCTGATCCAGCCGTCCACCGAGCCGTCGGGGTCCACGACGTGGACGGGACGGCCGTCGTAGCGGACCACGACGAGGAAGTCGCGGCCTTCGGGGAGGCTTCTGGCGGGGGTCACCACCAGCTCGGAGCCCTGCTGCGCGTACGCGGCCGGGCGGCCGTTCACGGTGACCGCGCGCACCGTCAGAGTGCCGGCCAGGTCGAGGTCGAAGCGGCTGAGCGCCTGGGTGGCGCGGGCGGTGACGGCGGCCGTGGCGTCCAGGCGGCCGGAGGCGGTCTCGTAGTCGAGCCTGAGGTCGTAGTGCCCGGCGTCGTAGCCGCCGTTGCCCTGGTCGGGGAAGTACGGGTCGCCCGCGCCCGGCGCGCCGGGGGTGCCGTCCTGGGCCGCGACCGCGGAGGTGCTGAGGGGTAAGGACAGGAAGGCCGCTGCGGCGAGGGCGAGGAAGCGCTTCATGCCCATGAAATCGGACATCCGGCTACATGTGTTACGGGCGCCCGCCCCCGTGGCGGGCGCCCGTAGGTCACCGGGGTGCGGCCGTCACTTCACCGAGCCGGACATCATGCCCTGGACGAAGTACCGCTGGAACGCGAAGAACAGGACCAGCGGGATGATCAGCGACAGGAACGCACCGGACGAAAGAATGTCCATGTTCGACCCGAACTGCCGCATCTGAGACTGCAGGTACTTGGTCATCGGCTGGTTGTCGGTGTCGGCGAAGACCAGCGCGATGAGCATGTCGTTCCACACCCACAGGAACTGGAAGATGCCCAGCGAGGCGATGGCGGGCTTGCCCAGCGGGAACACCACGGAGGCGAAGATCTTCCACTCCGAGGCGCCGTCCATGCGCGCCGCCTCCAGCAGCGACGCCGGGATGCCGACGAAGAAGTTGCGCAGCAGGAAGATCGCGAACGGCAGGCCGAACGCCACGTGGAACAGCACCACGCCCGGGATCGAGCCGAAGATGCCGGCGTTGCCGTAGAGCCCGGCGATCGGGATCAGCGCGATCTGGATGGGCACGATGAGCAGGCCCACCACGATCAGGAAGGCGCCGTCCCGGCCGGGGAACTCCATCCAGGCGAAGGCGTAGGCCGCCATGGCCGCGATGCCGATGACCAGGATCGTGGTCGGCACGGTGATGAGCACGGTGTTCCAGAACGACGCGGAGAAGCCGCCGCTCAGCAGGTTCTGGTAGCTGGCCACGGTCAGCTCGGCGGGCTTGGTGAAGATCGTCCACCAGCCCTCGGCGTTGTTGACCTTGTTGGTCCGCAGCGAGACCACCAGCAGGCCCAGCGTCGGCACCAGCCAGAACAGGCCCAGGATGATCATGATGACCTGGACGGCGCCGCTGCCCACCCGGTCGACGATCCTGCTCACGAGGTTCCTGCGGGGCGCGCCGGCCTCCAGCCCCGACGACGGAGCCGCGGCGGTGGCGGTGGTCATGAGTTCTCCCTCTTGAACCGGCGGATATTCATGATCATGAAGGGAAGGACCAGAACCAGCAGGAAGATGGCCAGCGCGCTGCCCAGCCCCTGGTTGTTGCCGCCGCCGAACGACACGCGCCACATCTCCAGCGCGACCACGTTCGCCTGTGGCTGGACCGAGGCGGGCGCGATGATGAACACCAGGTCGAACACCTTCAGCGTATTGATGATCATCGTCACGAAGACGACGAGCAGCACCGGCGACAGCAGCGGCACGGTGATCTTGCGGAACACCTGCCACTCGGTGGCGCCGTCGATGCGGGCGGCCTCCAGCGCGTCGCGCGGGATCGCCGCGAGGCCCGCGGCCAGCAGCACCATCGCGAACCCGGCCCACACCCACACGAAGGCGCCGATGATGGCCGGGGTGATGAGCGTCGGGCCGAGCCAGGACAGCCCGCCGTAGGCGGCCTCGAAGTTGGCCTTCGGCAGGCGCACCGTGTAGGAGCCCGCGGGCAGGCCCTCGAACCGGAACGAGCCGTCCTCGGCGGTGGTGGCGGTGCCGACCACCTCGTTGCCGCGCACGGCCTCCACGGTCATGCCGGGCAGGCCCTTCTCGGTGCCGTCCACCTGGCCGCTCTTGCCGCCGCCGCCCGCCGTGAAGTCGAACCACACGGTGCCGGACAGCGCGTTCCCGGCCGCCGGGGGCCTGGCGGTCTGCGCGTTCGCCGGCATGACGGCCGGCTTGACGCCGACGATCGGGATCAGCACCGGCTGACCGGTCTGGACGGGCTGCTTGGTGACGACGCCGCCGTCCTGCGCCGCGACGGGCGACTGGTCGCCCTCGCGCGGCCGGGCCTCGGGGTAGCCCTGCGCCGAGCTGAACGTGTCGTGCACGGTCGTCAGGATCGCGTTGGCCAGGCCCTTGTCGGGGCTCTGCTCGTACACCAGGCGGAAGATCACGCCCGCGGCCATGAGCGAGACCGCCATCGGCATGAACACGATCAGCTTGAACGCCGTCGCCCACTTGATGCGCTCGGTCAGCACCGCGAAGATCAGGCCCAGCGTGGTGACGACGATCGGCGCGACGACCACCCAGATGAGGTTGTTGCGGATCGTCGTCAGCATGCCCGAGTCGGTGAAGATCGTGGCGTAGTTGCCCAGGCCCACGAAGCCGGTGCCTCTGGCGTCGAACAGGCTGCGGATGATCGAGTAGACGATCGGGTAGACCACCCAGATCCCCAGCAGCAGCGCCGCGGGGAGGAGGAAGGCGATCGCGACCGCCGGCGATGGGCCGAGGCGTCGTTTCGTACGGGGGGTTTCAGCCGGTCCGGTGGCGGCGCCGCCCGCGATGGTCGCGGGCGGGGCCTCCGGGCCGTCCAACCGTTCGGTCACGGCCTTACCTCTTTACTTCCAGGCCTTCTTGGCCTCGGCTTCGAGCGCCTCCTGGGCGCCCTTGACGTCGGTGGGCTTGCGCACGAAGTCCTGCAGGACCTTCCACTCGCCCTTGCCGTCGGTGCCGCCGAAGGCGCTCGGGGCCAGGTCGGACATGTCGTAGCGGACCGACTCGCCGGCCGAGATGATCGTCTGGCCGAGCTGGCGGGTCAGCTCGTCGGGGTAGTTGTCGGGCGAGACGTTCTTGTTCGGCGACAGGTAGCCGGGGAGCTTGGCCCAGACCTCGCCGCCCTCCTTCGAGGCCAGGAACTGCAGCAGCGCCTGGGCGCCGGGGGAGTCCTTCATGGCCACCGCGACGTCGCCGCCGAGGATGACGGGGGCGGTGTCACCGGCCTTGGGGAAGGGGAAGTACTTGGCGTCCTCGCCGACCTTGGCGCCGGAGTTGACGGCTTCGACGGCCACGAAGTCGGCCTCGATGACCATCGCGCCCTTCTTGTTGCTGTAGACCTTGCTCACGCAGGTGGGGAAGTCCGTCTGCATGGTGCCGGAGGTGCCGTCGGTCAGGAACTCCTGCTTGCCGACGATCTGCGCGATCTTCTCCAGGGCCGTCTTGACGGTCGCGTCGGTCCACGGGATCTCGTGCTTGGAGAGCTTGTCGTAGTTCTCCGGGCCCGCGGTGGACAGGTAGACGTTCTCGAACAGGTCGGTCAGGGTCCAGCCGGAGGCGCCGCAGAGCGAGAACGGGGCCGTGCCGGAGTCGGCGATCGTCTGGGCGTTCTTGACCAGCTCGTCCCAGGTGGTCGCGGGCTGCACGCCGGCGTCCTCGAACGCCTGCGACCGGTACCACACGAGCGACTTGTGCGCCGCCTTGATGAGCACGCCGTACACCTTGCCGCCCGCGGAGCCGAGCTCCTTCCAGTACGGTGTGTAGTTGGCGTCGATCTCCTTGATGACGTCGTCGCCGAGGGGCTTGAGCGCGTCCTGGTCGGCGTACTGCTGCACCAGACCCGGCTGCGGCAGGATGGCCACGTCCGGCGGGTTCTTGCCCTGGATGCGCGGGCCGAGGTAGGCGCCGGTGTCCTCGCCGGTGGAGGCGTAGGTGACCTGGGCGCCCGTCTTGTCGGTGAACGCCTTGAGCACCTGCTCGAAGTTCTTCTGCTCCTGGCCGGTCCACTTGGCGGCGACTTCGAGCTTGACGCCCTCAAGGGGCTTGGCGCCGCCCGCGGCGGAGGTGGCCGGGGCGGACCCCGAGGCGGTGGGCTCCGTCGTCGTCGGCGCGTTGCCGCACGCGGCGACGGCGACGGCGAGCCCGGCCAGGAC
Organism: Actinomadura luzonensis; assembly: GCF_022664455.2. Taxonomy (NCBI): domain Bacteria; kingdom Bacillati; phylum Actinomycetota; class Actinomycetes; order Streptosporangiales; family Thermomonosporaceae; genus Actinomadura; species Actinomadura luzonensis. The sequence goes on along the minus strand of NZ_JAKRKC020000003.1, from coordinate 909,194 downwards.
TGCTGCTGCTCTGGCTGTGCGCATTATTGCCTCACTGGGTTCTGATGATCTCGTCGAGTTCGGATTTCATGGAGACCGCGGCGTCGGCCGCGGACTCCGGGGTGGGGGTGCCGAGGGCCTTGGCGACCGAACTCGCGATCACCAGGCTCAGCTGGTTGTAGTTGGCGCTCACCGGACGTGCCTTGGCGGCGAGGATGCTCTCCTTGAGCACCGGCAGGTACGGGAAGCGTTCGATCAGGTCGGGGTCGTCGTAGAGCTCGGTCCACACCGGCGGGAAGGATCCCTCGGTCAGGACGCGGCGCTCGTTCTCCAGGCTGGTGAAGTAGCGGATGAACTCCTGGGCGGTCTGCTGGTGCCGGGAGAAGGCGCTGACGGCGAGGTTGGCGCCGCCGAGCGTGCTGGAGCCCGGTCCGTTCAGGCCGGGCAGCCTGGTCACCGCGACCTTGTCGCCCAGCTTGGCCCGGGCCGGGCCGTAGGCGTGCGGCCAGTTCCGGGCGAAGGCGAGGCGGCCGTCCTGGAAGGCCAGGCGGCTCTCCTCCTCCTTGTAGTTCAGCGACTCCTGAGGGATCCAGCCCTCCCGCAGGCCCTGGAGGAGGAAGCCGAGGGCGGTCTCCGCCTTGGCCGGGTCGAGGGTGACCTCGGTCCCGTCGCGGTTGAGTATCTGCCCGCCGGCCGACTGCAGGGCCTCGGAGAAGTTGACGGTCAGGCCCTCGTACGCGAGGAACTGGCCGGCGTAGCCTCCGATATCGCGTTTTTTCGTGATCTGTCGTGCCTGGTCGCGTAGCTCGGCCCATGTCCTGGGCGGCTTCTTGACCAGGTCGGTCCGGTAGTAGAGCAGTCCCGCGTTGCTCGTGTACGGGACCGCCCAGAGCTTGTCCTTGTAGACGGCCGTCTCCACGACGGGCGGCAGGAACCTGTCGAGCGGGAACAGCCCGCGCTCCAGGGGGATGATCCAGCCGTTCTCCGCGAACTCGGCCGTCCACACCACGTCGAGCCCGAGCACGTCGTAGCGGTTGCTCTGGGCCTGGAGGTTGGCCACCATCTGGGCGCGTTGCTCGTCGGCGGCCTCGGGCAGCTCCAGCAGCGTCACCTTCTCGGCCGGGTGGGCCTGGTTCCAGCGGTCCAGCAGGGGTTGCAGGTACGCCGTGGTGTCGCGGCCGGTGGCGAAGGTGATCGGGCCGGTTCCGCCCGTTCCCGTCTCGCCGCCGCCCTCGTCGCCCGCCGCCGCGCAACCGGCCGCCGCCAGGAGCGCGGCCAGCATGAGCGGAAGCGGACGCAGCACTGTTTCCTCCGTGTTCAACGGGGTTACATACGTGTTAGGTAGATGCATTCATGTTATGCACACCTGTAATCTGAAGGTCAATGGATAGGTGCGTAACGCGTTCGTAACACGCGTTCCCATACAGAGCGGGGAGGTGAGGCGTGCGGCTTCACCTGCTGGCGCTTCTGGCCAAGGAGCCGGCCCACGGCTACGAGCTGAAACAAGCGCTGGAGCAGACCTTCGGCAGCGCCTACCCCTCCCCGAACATCGGGCAGATATACGTCACCCTGGGCAGGCTGGAGAAGGACGGCCTGATCAGGGCCGTCGACGTCGAGCAGTCCAACCGGCCCAACAAGAAGGTCTACTACCTGACCGCCAAGGGCCGCGAGCTGCTCGAGATCTGGGTGGACGAGCCCACCGAGGGTCCCCGCGTGCGCGACGAGTTCTTCATGAAGCTCGTGCTCGCGCCCCTCACCGGCATCGCCGACCGCATGGCGCTGATCAACCGGCAGCGCCGCCACTACCTGGGGCTCATGAGCGACCTCAACGACCTGCTCGCCCGCACCCCGCCCACCGACCGGGTGGCCCTGCTGCTCATCGAGGGAGCCATGCTGCACCTTCAGGCCGATCTTGACTGGCTGGAGCGGTGCCAGGAGGATCTGGCATGACCTCCGTGGTGAAAACGGTCAACCTGGTCAAGATCTACCAGGACGGCGCCGTGCCGGTGCCCGCCGTGCGCGGCGTGGACCTCCAGGTCGAGCCGGGCGAGTTCGTGGCGATCATGGGCCCTTCGGGGTCCGGCAAGTCCACGCTCGTCCACCTGCTCGGCGGCCTCGACACCCGCACCAGCGGCGAGATCTGGCTCGACGGCAAGCGGGTCGACACGCTCTCCGAGAGCGCCTGGGCGGTGCTGCGGCGCAAGCGCATCGGCTTCGTCTTCCAGTTCTTCAACCTGGTCGCCAACATGACCGTCGGCGACAACGTCGAGCTGCCCGCCCTGCTCGCCGGAGCCTCGCCCAAGGTGGCCCGCGAGCGGCGCGAGAGCCTGCTGGCCGCGCTCAACCTCACCGACCGCGCCGACGCCGCGCCCGCCCAGCTCTCCGGCGGCGAGCAGCAGCGCGTCGCCCTGGCCCGCGCCCTCGCCAACCAGCCCGCCCTGCTGCTGGCCGACGAGCCGACGGGCAACCTCGACAGCCGCAACACCCGCGACGTGCTGCGCCTGCTCGGCAGCGTGCACAAGGAGGGCCAGACCATCGTCATGGTCACCCACGACGCGCGCGTGGCGAGCCTGGCCGACCGGGTGGTCTCGCTGTTCGACGGCGAGATCGTCGACGACGGCCGCATCGCCCGCCGCCGCACCCGCACGGCCGGCGAGGTGATCGACCTCAGATGAGCACCGCACGCGCGGGGAGCCGGTGGATCAGGGCCGACCTGCGGGCCCGCAAAGGGCAGGCGGTGCTCACCGTGCTCGCCGTCGCCGGCATCGTGGCCGCGCTGATCACCGCGGCCACCCTGCTGGAGGACGGCACCAACCCCTGGCGGAGCCTGTTCGGGCAGACCGACGGCGCGCACGTCTGGCTCTACACCGACGACAGCCCCGACGTGTCGCTGGCCGGCATCGACGGCGTCACGCAGGTCGCGGGCCCGTACCGCGCGGCGCCCGTCACCGTGGCCCAGGACGGCAAGAAGGAGCCCGCGGCGCTCCGCGCCATGCCGGCCGCGCTGCCGCGAGTGGCGCACCCGGTGGTGGCCGAGGGCCGCTGGCTGGACCCGGCGCAGCCCGACGGCGTGGTGGTCGAGCGGTCCTTCGCCGAGACGCTGCGGCTGCGGGTGGGCGCGCCGTTCACGATCATCGCGCTGGACGGCAAGCGGCACACCCTGTACGTGCGCGGCATCGCCGACTCCGCCGAGCAGGGCTTCTACCCGCAGTGGACGCCCGGCCTGGCCTACGTGCTGCCGCTCATGCTGGACCGGATCGAGCCCATGCTCGGCCGCAGCGAGTGGGTGACCGGGCTGCGCCTGGCCGACCCCGACGCCACGCAGGTGGTCGCGCAGCGCGTGGTCGTCATGCTGGAGGACAAGCTCCAGCGGGTCTACACCTGGCGTGAGGTCAGGGCCGCGATGGAGCTGGACAACCGGCTGCTCGGCACGCTGCTGGCGCTGTTCGGCGTGGTCGGGCTGGTGGCCGCCGCGCTGGCGCTGGCCAACGCGGCCGGCGGCCGGGTGCTCACCCAGCTCCGCGACCTGGCCACGCTGAAGTCCCTGGGCTTCACCAGGGGCCAGGTGGCGCTGCTGCTGCTGGTCGAGCACGGCGCGCTCGGCCTGATCGGCGTCGGCGCGGGCGCGCTCGCCGGCTGGGGCGTGATGGCGCTGGTGCTGGGCGGCACCTCGGTCGCGCCCGTGCCGGTGCTGGCCATCATCGGCGGCACGGCGCTGGTCGTGCTCGCCGCCGTGGGGCTGCCCGCCTGGCGCGGCGGGCGCACGCCGCCCATCCCCGACGTGCCGGCCGGGCCGCCGCGCGGCCGGCTGTCCAGGCTGGCCCGGCTGGCCCTCCTGGTACGCCTGCCGCCCGCGCTCGTGCTCGGCACCCGCGACGCCTTCACCCGGCGCACGCCGGCCTTCCTGACGGCGTTTGGGCTGGCCGTGCCGATGATGATGATCACCATCGGGCTGGGCGTGTGGGCCACGCTGGACGACTTCGCCGACCATCCCGAGCAGGTGGGCCAGCACGCCTCCCTGTACGTCCGCCCGGGCAAGATGGAGCCCGCCGAGGCCAAGCGCATCGCCGAGGGCGATCCCGAGGTGGCCGCGGTCTACCCCGGCACCGAGGTCAACGCCCTGGCACCGGGAGAGGCCCGCTCGGTCCGGGTGCGGGCCATCGGGGCCTCCGCGCGGCCGTACCCGTTCCCGGTGGTCGAGGGGCGCATGTACGGCCGTCCCGGCGAGGCCGTGGCCGGGCAGGGCCTGCTCGACCTGCTGGGGGTCAGGATCGGCGACCGGGTGCGGCTCACCGTGGGCGGCACGCCGCTGATCGTGCGGATCGTGGGCCGCAACGTCGAGCCCGACCTGGACGGCGAGGTGCTGTCGGTCGGGCTGGACAGCCTGGCGGCCAAGGACTCGGTGCCGCCGGAGTTCTACGCCCTCGCCCTCAAGCCGGGCGCCGACACCGCCGAGGTGCGGGGACGGCTGCTGGCCGAGTCGGCCGAGGGCCTGGACGTGCAGGTGGCGGTCAACCCGGCCGACCGGTTGTCGATCATCCGGGTGATCATCGTGGCGCTGATCGCGGTGCTCGCCCTCATCGGCCTGGCCAACCTGCTCACCGCCGTCGGGCTGGGCCTGCGCGACCACGCGCTGGACCTGGCCGTGCTGAAGGCCATGGGGCTGACGCCGCGCCAGGTCATGGCCACGCTGGTGACCGGCACGGGCCTGCTGGTGGTGCTCGGCGTCGCCGCGGGCGCGGCGGCCGGCATGTCGGTGGTGACGGGCCTGATCGACTACCAGGGCGCCACCAGCGGGGTGGGGGCGGGCATCGGCCGCGCCCCCTCGGCGCTGACGCTGGCGATCGCGCTGCTGACGGCGGTGGGCACGGCCCTCGCGGTGGCGCTCATCCCCGCGCGCCGCGCGGCCCGTGCCCAGGTGCCGGTCACCGCTCGCTGACGACCTCCGCCGACTCCCTGCGGGCGGCCGCGCCGCGCTTGAGCGAGAACCAGTAGAAGCCGTGGCCCGGCAGCGTCAGCAGGTACGGCAGCTGGCCGACCGGCGGGAACTGCACGCCGCCGCGCGCCTCGACCGGCGTCATGCCCTCGAAGCGGCGCAGGTCCAGCTCCACCGGCTGCGGGTACTTCGACAGGTTGTTGACGCACAGCATCACGTCGTCGCCGTCCTCGCGGACGAACGTGAGCACCGACGGGTTGGAGGACCACATCTCCGTGTACGCGCCCGTGCCGAAGACCGGGTGCTTGCGGCGGATCTGCAGCATCTTGCGGGTGAAGTGCAGCAGGGAGCCCTCGTGGCGCTGCTGGGCCTCCACGTTGACCGCCTGGAAGCCGTAGATCGGGTCCATGACGGCCGGCAGGTAGAGCCGCCCGGGGTCGGCCGTGGAGAAGCCCGCGTTGCGGTCGGGGCTCCACTGCATCGGCGTGCGCACCGCGTCGCGGTCCTCCAGCCAGATGTTGTCGCCCATGCCGATCTCGTCGCCGTAGTAGATGATCGGCGAGCCGGGCAGCGACAGCAGCAGGGCCGTGAACAGCTCGATGCGGTCGCGGTCGTTGTCGAGGAGCGGCGCCAGGCGGCGGCGGATGCCGAGGTAGGCGCGCATGCGCGGGTCCTTGGCGTACTCCTTGTGCATGTAGTCGCGCTCTTCCTCGGTGACCGTCTCGAGCGTCAGCTCGTCGTGGTTGCGCAGGAAGATGCCCCACTGGGCGTGCTCGGGCAGCTTGGGGGTGCGCGACATGATCTCGGAGATCGGCTCGCGCGTCTCCTTCTTCACCGCCATGTAGATGCGCGGCATCAGCGGGAAGTGGAAGGCCATGTGGCACTCGTCGCCGCCGGTGGTGGGGTCGCCGAAGTACTCCACGACGTCCTCGGGCCAGCCGTTGGCCTCGGCCAGCAGCACCCGGTCGGGGTAGAGGCGGTCGACCTCCGCGCGGATGCGCTTGAGGTACTGGTGGGTCTCCGGCAGGCCGGCGCAGGCGGTGCCCTCCCGCTCGAACAGGTAGGGGACCGCGTCCAGCCGGAAGCCGTCGATGCCGAGGTCGAGCCAGAAGCGCAGCACCTCCAGCATGGCCTCCTGCACCGCCGGGTTGTCGTAGTTGAGGTCCGGCTGGTGGTGGAAGAAGCGGTGCCAGTAGTACTGCTTGCGCACCGGGTCGTAGGTCCAGTTGGACTCCTCGGCGCCGATGAAGATGATCGGCGCGTCGGGGTAGCCGCCGGGATCGTCGGACCAGACGTAGAAGTCCCCGTACGGGCCCTCGGGGTCGTGCCGCGAGGCCTGGAACCACGGGTGCTTGTCGCTGGTGTGGTTCATGACCAGGTCGGTGATGATCCGCAGGCCGCGTTCGTGGGCGGCCTCGATCAGCTGCACGAAGTCCCCGAGATCCCCGAAGTCCGGAAGGATCTTCATGTAGTCGGAGATGTCGTAGCCGCCGTCGCGCAGCGGCGACTCGTACAGCGGCAGCAGCCACAGGCAGTCCACGCCGAGCCATTCGAGATAGCCGAGCTTCTCGATGAGGCCGCGCAGGTCGCCGGTGCCGTCGCCGTTGGAGTCCTTGAACCCCCGGACGAGAACCTCGTAGAACACCGCCCGCTTGTACCAGGCTGGATCCTCCGAGACGAAGGCCTCGGAGATCGGCTCCGGCGTTGGGGATGCGTTGATCATATGTCGCTCACAGGAAGAGATGTGGGCAGGACGAAGTCACCGGTTCCCCGGCGTTCTTGATTGGTGACCGCGCCGCCTGGAGTCGTCATCCCTGCGAACTCCATGCCCTCGAACGGGATCGGATTTGTGATCCGCTGCCCGTTTGTTGCGGCGCTTACGGGCCGAACACTACCAGCCCGGTGGCTTTCCGGAACCCGCTTCTGCTGTGCAGCCTGTAATACCCGCGAGATCCGTATGTAATCACCCTGTTACCCAGGGTTCATCAAAAAGGTGTAGCCAGGTCTGACAGGTCGTTCTCGAAGTCACTCAGCCAGAGTCCGAAGAGTACCAATCCGCGCACCCAGAAGCGGTCGTTCCAGCCATTGAACCTGGTCAGCGCGTCCGGGCCGCCCGCGATCACCTCGTGCAGCTCCTCCGACAACAGCCCAGGAACCCGGTTCACCACCGTCTCCAGCATGGCGTGCGCATAATTACGGGCCGGCGCCGCCGTGGAACGCAGCGGCACCCGCCGCAGCGGCTGCTTGACGACATTCGTCGAAGGAAGCGCCGCCACCCGCGGATGGGCCGCGTGCAGCAGCTCCCGGTAGAAGCGCCCCTTGTCCTTGCGCGCCACCCCGACGGAAAGCGCCGCGTCGAAGAATTCCGGATGGATGAACGGCGCGGCGAACGACGCCTCCGGGCCCACCAGGTTGACCGCCGAGCGCGCGATGCCCCGCACCGTCCTGGTGTGCAGCACCGACAGCGGCAGCTCGGCCCGGTGCCCGTGCAGCATCGAGGTGGCCGCGGCGAACTGCTCCCGCACGGTCGCCTCCATCCACTCCGCCGCCGCCCCGGACAGGAACGGCCGCGACGGCGCGCCCAGCGACAACGACCCGAGCAGCGCCGCCGACCGCTCGGCCTGCGTCCTGGCCTCCAGCGCGGCCCCGCTGACCATGAAGTTCTTCAGCAGCGGGCCGCCGGCCAGGCCGTCCACCAGGATGCGGCCGGCGCCGTGCACCTCCTTGGCGAAGGGGGCGTACCAGGCGTGGTGCGGCGTCAGGTACTCCAGCCTGCGGGCCACGTCGGCGGCGTCCTGCGGGTAGGCGGCCGGGTCCTGGGTGATCACCCGGTGCGGGATGCCCAGCTCCTTGGTGATCGCGCGGGCGAAGGCGATGTCGGTGTCGGTGCCGTCGTCGGGGCTCGTGGTCCACGACTCGACGTCCGCGCCCCGGGCCCTGGCCACGCTCGCCAGCAGGCGGGAGTCGTAGCCGCCGCTGACCGGCACGAGCAGCTTGCGGCCGTCGTACTCGGCGTAGGCGCGGTGCAGCAGCTCGACGAGCTCGGCGGGACTGATCCACGCCTCGTACGGCTCGGTGCGCAGCCAGCGCGGCAGCCGCCGCTCCACGCCCGCCCGGCCGTGCCGCCACACCAGCGCGCTCGACCCGGACAGCCGCTTGACCTCGGTGTACGGCGTCGCCTCGCCCAGCGGGAAGGTGACCTGGAGTATCGCGGCCCAGGCCGCCCAGTCGATCGCGATCGGCACCAGGCTGAGCAGCGGCTGGATCAGCGAGGAGAAGTAGACCGCGTCGCCCTGGCGCACGTAGTAGACGTCCACCAGGCCGAGCGCGCCGGCGTGCAGGATCGCCTGGTCGGCGTCGCCGATGAGGCCGGGCGTCTCGTACGTCTCGGCCACCGCCATCCAGTCGTCGGCGGCCTCGGGGCGGCGCTCGCCCCAGGCGAAGGCGTAGGAGTCGCCCGTGCGGTGGTAGGGCGGCAGCGGCGAGGAGCTGAACAGGGCGGCCTCGGGCGTCTGGAGCGCCGGGCGGACGCGGGGGCCCGCGCCGGTCAGCTTGCCGAGCATGGCGGTGTCGATCCGGCCGAGAGCGCCGCAGACGTAGGGCCGCACGTTGAACTGCACCGGATGTCATCCCTTCAAGCCGCTTTCCGGAAAAGAGTATCCTTTGCGGGCTGAGGGAGCGGAGGTCCGGAATTGTCCACTGAGCTTGAGAGCACGCGGCGAGCCCTGAGGGACGCCGTGGCGCAGGCCGCGCGCGCCGCCGAGCTGGCCAGGCTGCTGGACGCCGCCCAGGCGCGGCTGGCCGAGGCCGAGCACAGCGTCGAGGAGGCCCGGGCCCTGGCCGAGCGGCTGGCCGACACCGAGGCCGCGCTGGAGGCCGAGCGCGCCGCCGCCGACAAGCTGCGCAAGGAGCTGGCCGAGCAGCGCTTCCAGGCCGAGGTGGCCAACTGGAAGCTGTCGTCGATCAAGGTGGCCCGCTGGAACCGGCTCGGCGACGCGATCAAGAGCGGCAAGAACAACCCGGTCCGGCTCGCCAAGGGCCTGCGCGGCGCGGCCAAGCCGGTCAAGCGCCCCACCGCCCCCAAGCGCAAGCCCGTCGCCCCGGCCGCCAAGGCCAAGGAGGAGCGCCCGGGCGCCGCCTTCCAGGCCACCACCTCCACCCGCACCCTCGGCGGCGCCTCGTTCAAGCTCAAGCCCTTCCGGGTGCCGACCGGGCCCAACACCCGGCCGCACCTGACCGCCGCGGTGATCGCCGACCCGCACGCCGAGGCCCTGCTCCG